>DNRP01000077.1:13244-14640 GCA_003499955.1 Cyanobacteria bacterium UBA9971 | reverse complement strand
TGATGATTATCCGCCCTTAAATAAAATATGGCAAGACTATCCAGAACTTTGGCGTATTCCAAATTATCATGAGAAAGAAGATTTTGAGCGAAACGAAAATATTTTAAAGCATCACTATATCGTTTTTCAAATAAGTAAATAAGTCCGTAATAATGAAAAATTTGAGCCTCTACCTGTTTTTTTTCTTCAGAATCCAGTTGTTCAATAAGATATTTAGCATCGTTTAAAAGAGTTAAAGCTCTAATTAACCTGTCATTACAGTTTTTATAATGAATTATAGCTAATTCCGCAAGACATGTAGCGATTTTAACTGTATTTTTAAGCTCAAGATAAACTTTTTGGGCATCTTCAATATATTTTATTGCTTTATCATAATTTTTACGAAAAGCTTCGATCAAGCCAAGCTCAAGTAAAACTCTTGCCCTGTCTTCATCATTTTGTATATTATTTACATCCTGTTCCAGCTTTAAAACTTGTTCCGCAGATGTAGTATTTTCAATACCATTTTCTATGTTAGTCATAATAAAAAGATTATAACTTATACACTGGCATTAAGGGAAGATTAGAATTTAAAATTTAAATTCTTTTTCTTTTTTTGAACTTTTATCACCTTTTCCATTAGAAGAAACCGTTTCTATAGCTTCAAGAAGTGCGTATTCCAGAACTTCATCAAAATTTTCAACAGCTTTAAAATCTATTTTATCTTTTAAATAATCAGGAAATTCCTCTAAATCTTTTTCATTGGCTTTAGGAATTATTACATTTTTAATTCCGCTTCTTAAAGCTGCTATGCATTTTTCTTTAAGCCCGCCAATAGGCAAAATTCTGCCCCTAAGAGTAATTTCTCCGGTCATGGCAATATCTGACCTGACAGGTCGCTTTGTAAAAGCACTAATCATCGCAAGAGTGAGAGCTATACCCGCGCTGGGGCCTTCTTTAGAAGTTGCTCCGTCAGGCGCGTGAATATGCACATCATATTTTTCCTGTAAATTAGAAGCTAATCCGAGTTTTTCATAATTGCTTCTTGCATAACTAAAAGCTGTCTGGGCTGATTCTTTCATAATTTCTCCCAGCCTGCCTGTCAAATTAAGCTTTCCGTTGCCCGGCATTATACTCGCTTCAATTTCAAGAAGCTCCCCGCCGACTTCTGTCCACGCAAGCCCGTGAACAAGCCCGATTTGAGGTTCTTTTTCCGCTTCCTGTCTGACATATTTATAAACACCCAAATAATCCGTAATATTTTCTGGTGTTAAAACTATTTTAATATCAGGATTTTTTACGATTTCAACAGCAACCTTACGGCATGCCTTGGCAATATTTCTTTCAATTTCTCTTACGCCTGATTCTCTGGTGTATTTGTTTATAATTTCCCTTAAAGCATCTTCTGTTATTTCCA
>DNRP01000077.1:0-13087 GCA_003499955.1 Cyanobacteria bacterium UBA9971 | reverse complement strand
GCATTCTGGATTGCCCTTATTATTCGTCCCGGCATGGCACCTATGTAAGTTCTTCTGTGTCCTCTGATTTCTGATTCGTCATTAATCCCGCCAAGGCTAACCTGTGAGAATTTCTTGTTTAAACTTCTTGCTATTGACTTTGCAAGAGAAGTTTTTCCGACACCCGGAGGACCTGCCAAGCAGATTATGGTTGCCTGCGGCTCTTTTGAAAGTTTTTTTACCGCTAAAAATTCAAGGATTCTTTCTTTAGCGTCTTTAAGCCCGTAATGGTCTTCATCAAGTATTTTTTGAGCTCTTTTTATGTCGAGCATATCTTTGGAGCATTTAGACCATGGCAATTCCAGAACAGTATCAACATAAGTCCTTACTACAGAAGTTTCTGCCGAATAAAAAGACATTTTTTCAAGTTTTCTTATTTCTTTCAAAAGCTGCTCTTTTACTTTTTGAGGAACTTTTGCTTCTTCTATCTTTTTACGGAGTTCTTCTGACTCATCCAAACCTTCATCTGTTCCCAATTCTTGTTTAATAGCCCTTAATTTTTCCCGCAAAAGAAATTCCTTCTGAGTTTTTCCCAGACTAAACTTGACTTTTTCCTGAATAGTTTCTTCTATTCCCAGCAATTCCAATTCTTTTGCAAGAATTTTGCTGACTTCTTCAAGACGCTCATAAGTATTCAGAATTTCAAATATTTTTTGTTTTTCAGGCAATTCTATCGAAAGATAAGTCGCTATTATATCGGCAAGCTTGCCCGACTCCTTAATTTCTGCAAGCGTAATAAAGCTTTCAACATTAATTTTTGTTGTTTTCTTTATATATTCCTTAAATTTATCTATAGTAAGATTGATTAATGCTTTTGTATTTTCATCTTCCTGTTTTATTTCCTGTAAAACTTCATATTTAGCCTGATAAAAATCATTATTTTTTACTATTTCAACAATTTTAACTCTTTCCACACCATCAGCAAGAGCTTTTATAGTTCCATCAGGAAATTTAAGAATCTGAACAGCTTTAATAAGAACTCCTGCCTGATATAAATCTTTTATTTCAGGCTCTTCCATTGCAGGGTCTTTTTGAGCAAGCAAAATCAAGTAATGATCTTCGGTTAAAATAGCATTTTCTATTGCTATAGCGGACATTTTTCTTGATATAAAGATAGGCGCCATCATTTGAGGATATACAACAATATCTCTCATTGCTACAACAGGAATAAAATTGTCTTTATTGTTTGTATTTGTCATAGTTTTTGCTTTTATCTCCTCGAAAATTATACAGCTATATTTTTAAAATTAAGTATTTGTTAAATCATTATTTACACCCACCCCCCAACCCCCTCCCTCGAGGGNNCGCTTTCCGTCGCCTTCGGCGACTCGCTCGCCCTTTTTATTTTTTTTAATCTGACTTTTTCCATTTCTCGTTTTCTTTTTGAAATTGGTATAAAAAATTCCTTTCATATAAGAATAAAGCAAAAAAGTGGTGTTTTTCAACACCGCTTTTAGCTATCTTTATTTTAATTTTGCTAATTAGAATGAGTTCTCAAAACCTCCAACAAAAACTGACCGTTTTCGTTTCGGTTTTGTTTAACTCCCGCTTCGCTATGCTATTTCTTCGTCTTTTTGTTCGGTTTTTGCAGTTTTTCTTAATTTTTTTACTTTATGATTCTGAAGAGACTCGATAGTCGCGCTTTTTTTGTTTTCAACCATTTCAGGCGTGACTTTAATCTCGTTGATGTCTTCTCGTGAAGGAACTTCATACATAATATCAAGCATAATCTCTTCAACGATAGACCTTAAAGCCCTTGCACCCGTTTTTCTCTTAAGCGCTTCAACCGCAATAAGCCTTATAGACTCATCTTCAAATTGGAGATCAACATCATCCATCTTCAAAAGCTCTTGATACTGCTTAAGAATAGCATTTTTTGGTTCTGTAAGTATTTGAACCAGCGCTTTTTCATCTAGCGGGTCAAGAACCGCATAAACAGGAACTCTTCCGATAAATTCAGGAATTAAACCGAATTTGATTAAATCGTCAGGAACCATCTTTTTAAGCATTTTAGAGGCAACAAGTTCTCTTTCATAGGCAGCTTTCGGACTTGTAGTGCCAAAACCAACGAGCTTGCTAGTACCGGCTCTTGCTTCAACAATTTTTTCAAGCCCTACAAAAGCGCCGCCAACAATAAACAAAATATTACCCGTATCAATCTGGATAAATTCCTGATGAGGATGTTTTCTTCCGCCTTGAGGAGGAACATTTGCAATTGTACCCTCAATCATTTTCAAAAGAGCCTGTTGAACACCTTCACCGCTTACATCTCTTGTGATGCTTGGATTTTCAGATTTTCTTGCAATTTTATCAATTTCGTCGATATAAATAATTCCTCTTTCGGCTTTTGCTGCATCATAATCAGCACTTTGATAAAGCCTTAAAAGAATATTTTCAACATCATCACCAACATAACCCGCTTCCGTTAAGGTTGTAGCATCAGCTACAGCAAACGGAACATCAAGCATTTTAGCCAGAGTCTGAGCAAGAAGGGTTTTTCCGCTTCCTGTCGGTCCTACCAGTAAAATATTGCTTTTTTGTATTTCTACATCCTGATTTTTATTGTCAGCCGTAGATAAATTATGGTTTATTCTTTTGTAATGATTATAAACAGCAACCGCAAGCTGTTTTTTTGCGTCATCCTGACCGATTATATGCTGATCGAGATAAGATTTAACTTCATGAGGCTTAGGCACTTCCGCCAGTTTTGGTGCTTCAATATTCTCTTCTTTTTCTTCACTGGAATCAAGAAATTCTTCGTCAAGAATCTCGTTACAGAGATCGACACACTCATCACATATATATACTTCGGGTCCGGCTATCAATTTTTTAACCTGATCCTGCGTCTTGCCGCAAAAAGAGCATTTTAAGCGACTGTCATCTCTTTTGGCCATAAATTAAGTTTCTCCTGTTTTAAAAACTAGAGATCGTCTTTAGAAACTTCTTTCTTTTCGATCTTAGTTATTACTTTGTCAACCATTCCATATTCTAAAGCTTCTTCAGGGGTCATAATGTAATCCCTGTCTGTATCTTTTTCTATTTTCTTGAAACTTTGCCCTGTATGCTTAGCAAGAAGCTCGTTAAGAGTACGTTTAATTCTTCCGATTTCGGCAGCCTGAATCTGAATATCAGTTGCCTGACCTTGCGCACCGCCTAGTGGCTGGTGAATAAGGATTCTTGAATGAGGAAGAGCCATACGTTTTCCCGGAGTTCCCGCCGCGAGAAGGAAAGCGCCCATACTTGCAGCCTGACCAAGACATATTGTGTTTACATCCGCTCTTATATGCTGCATTGTGTCAAAAATAGCTAAACCTGCNNGCAACCACAAGGTTGGCTATCATATCATCAATAGGTGTTCCAAGAAAAATTATTCTTTCTCTTAAAAGTCTTGAGAAGATGTCAAAAGATCTTTCTCCTCTACTTGATTGTTCAATTACTACAGGCACAAATCCCATTTGTAATCACCTTTCTATAAACAGACTAATATTTACATTAAACTTTCGCTAAAGTGTCTTCAATATATTTTACTTCATTATTCTCAAGAAGATAATTAATTATTTTTTGACTCATAATTTGTTGAGATAATCCTTGGGCAAGAGCCGGATTTTGTGCCATTTGTTCATAAATAGCCTTTTCATCGGAATTATAAGTTCTTGCAAGTTCTCTTACTTTTTCTAAAAAATCTTCTTCAGTAAGCTGAATATTTTCTGTTTTTGCCACAGCACTAAGTACAAGACTTGTTCTTACACGTTTTGCGGCTTCTTCCCTCAGGCTGTTCCAAGTATTTTCATGTCCTTGTTGTTCAAGAACCTGATCCCAAGAAATTCCCTGACTTTTAAACCTTGCCTGAATTTCTTCAAGAAGAGTTTTTGCTTCTCTATTAACCATAGAATCAGGAATATCAACTTTAGCCGAATCAACAACTTTTTCAAGAACTGCTTTTTCGGTTCTTATTTTATTTTCATTTTCTCTGGCTTTTTCAAGATATTTTGCCATATCAGCTTTAAGATCGTCAAGAGTCTGGAAAGGACCGACCTTTTGAGCTAGCTCATCATTTACTTCAGGAGTGATTTTCTTTTTAATTTCATTAATTTTTATTTTAAATTCAGCGGGTTTCCCTGATAGAACTTTGTCTTGATAATCTTCAGGGAAAGTTACATTAATTGTAAACTCTTCGCCTATACTTTTGCCGACGGTTTGTTCCGCAAAACCTTTTATAAAATGACTGTTTGAAAGATCAAGCTGCTGATTTTTTCCGGCTCCGCCTTTTATAGGTTCACCATTAACTGTTCCTGTAAAATCAATTATAACTATATCAGTAACTTCCGCTGGCCTGCCCACTATCGGTTCAAGCGTAGCAAATTTTTCGGAAAGAAGTTTTAATTCTTTTTCAATCACATCATCAGAATGTTTAAATTCAGGGACTTCAATTACCTGCCCCTTGTGGTTCACAAGGTTAACTTCGGGTTTAATTTCCAACCTTGCCGTAACTGTAACAGGTTTGCCGAGTTCAAAATTATAATTTTCAACTACAGGCTCTGTTGCAAGATCAAACTGATGCTCGCTTATTAAATCCGCAAATATATTCGGCAAAAGAGCATCGAGTACTTTTTGCTGAATTCTTCCCACGCCGACATGTTTTTCTATCATGGAACGCGGGGCTTTGCCTTTTCTAAATCCTGGGATATTAATATTTTCCCCTGTTTTTCGGCATGCCTTATTGTACTCTTGTGCAGCCACGTCAGCATCAATTTCAATGCTAAGTTTAAATAAGTTATTTTCCTGCTTTTCTAAATTTACTTTCATAATTCTTCTCTTTTATACTGATTATCGCTCTTTATTTTGCTTCTCGGATTTTTATAATTTTCCATTTTCAATAGTACACTTTAAACATCATAAAGTAAATCTTTATTGAACCGAACGTTACTTTAAGCCCAATTTATAATTCAAGTTCAAAATCAAATTATAATAAAAATTTTTATACAAGAACTCGAACTATTGAAGGATATTTGATATTTAAAAAAATTTTATAAAACTTTTTGGCAATATTTTTCTTTCACAAGTTTTATAGACTTGTGTAAAAAACGAAAAGAATAATTTTAGATATGTTAAATGGAATAAAAAATAATATATTTTTTCAAGCCGGTTATATTATTAACGGTACAAAAGAAGAAAAAGACGGCTTTGTACATTTTATGCAGGACGAAATTGCAGGTTCATATTATCCTGATACTCCACTAGATACGTATGAATTTAACGGTTCTACTGTTGTTTTAACAGGTAATGACAGCGAAAACGTAAAAACCTCATCACAATTACCAGATTATATGAATAAAAATAAATTATTTGATGCCGATAATTTTTATGACAAAAAAAATAAATCTCTATTGAAAGGTATTGTAGAGTTTGACCCAATCTTTGAAACATACGATAAAATTATTTCTGGTATTAAAAAAGGTTTAACTACGTATTTTAAAAGAACTTATTTTGATTCGGTAAGTACCGAGGATAACTATTTGCCTAGATTGGATTTTAATAGACAGGTCAATATACTGGAAGCACTTGATATAGTTGATAAATTAAACGGAAAAGCTAAATCAAATTCTGCATTATCTTTTCATGATGAAAAGGCTATTGGTTTGTACAAACAAGCTATAAAAAATGATGAAAAACTTAAAGAATTAAAGGTTACCGGTGTTGCCGGGGCAGGTATGTATTCAATAGTGTTTAATATTGATAATGACAAAGTATTAAAACTTTCTGAAAATCCTTGTTATCCGAAAAAATTTGAATCTTTTGACCTACCTGCTATTAATAAGGGCTATGTTACTTTTCAAAAAAGTAATATTAGCAAAGATGTAGTTTATTATTGTATTTTGCCAAAAGGCAAGAATAGTAATGAATACAGGATAACAACAAACGAAGTTTGTCAGGTTAGAGACGAAATTGAAAAAAACGGATATGAAACGACAGGCGATATTTTACCTTCAGCTTTTAAACAAATTGTAAAGCTTGGTGATAAACCTTACCTGTGTGATTATGACTGTGCCATACATAAATCAGGAGAAAGCAGGCTTTTTAAAGCACCTATAGAAGAATTGGTATACCCTTTTCATGCTTAAAAAATAAAGCAATAAAAAAAGCGGGAAACGAGATTCGAACTCGCGACCCCCTCCTTGGCAAGGAGGTGCTCTACCACTGAGCTATTCCCGCGGATTTATATAAATTATACATGCGAAAGATTTATTTACAATACCCTCTTCTTATTCCTGTTTTGTCCTTGAAGAAACAAGCTTGATATCAGATATCTTGCTGTATTTATTGCCAAGCATGATTTTTTCCGCATCTTCAAGGATTTTTACCACTTCATAACCATTAAGACCGTCACTTCTCGGTTTTATTCCGTTTTCTATACAGCTGAGAAAATGCTGGCACTCAAGTTTTAGAGGCTCTATCTCAATATAATCCGGAGTTTCAACAATTCTTTTTTCCTGTGAAAAATTGTCATAAACTACAAGCTTGTTTTCCGACAAAGTATCGTCAAGAACCGCTGTTGCTCTTGTCCCCCTTACAATAAGCACAACACGTTTAACAGGATGAATCCAGCTGTCGCTTAAATGAACAAGAACATCATCCTCAAAATTAATATCTATATGTGAAATATCAATAATTCCGTCATTATTTACGGAACAGCCAACCGCTGATTGAACACTCAAAGGTTTTTTATCCAGAACATACGCCGACATAGACAAATCATGCGGTGTTAAATCCCACATCACGCTTCTGTCATTCCTGAAAAAATTTACATTAAGCCTGTCGCTCTGAACATATTTAATATCGCCGAGAACACCTTCTTTAATCAAAGATTTTAGTCTTGTAACAGCAGGATGATACAGTAATAAATGCCCTACCATTAAAACAAGTCCTTTTTCTTCCGCAATTTCATTTAATTCTTGTGCTTCATAGCTGCTTGTTGCGATAGGTTTCTCAACATAAACGTTTTTTCCGGCTACAAGTGCTTTTTTTACAAGTTTGTAATGAGTATGACTGGGAGTTGCAATTACAACGCCTTTTATTTCTTCCATTTTCAGGATATCATCAAAATCACTCACACATTTAACACCGTTATACTGGGACGAAATAGCGCAAAGTGTATCTGTATCCATATCACAAACACTATATAAAGCCTCAAGATTGTAAAAATTTCTTACGAGATTTCTACCCCAGACGCCGCAGCCCAGTACTGACACTTTTGTTTTGTTAACACTCAAAATTTATTGACTCCTGAAAGTTTACTCTTTCAGTTTAAAAAATAAAGGAAATTAGTCAACAAATACATAAAATAAAGTCACAAATTTTAATTATATTGTTGAAACCTATTAATAAAGCTAATACAATTTAAATAACGGTAAATCACAAAATCGTTAAAACACACAAAAATAGCGAAATTGTCATTACGAGTCAAGAATCCTGACATTTCACCATTATTAGACTAACGAAGCAATCCTCCCAATAACAACTCCCCGCTTTGGAAGATTGCTTCGCAAGATAAATTTTTAGTCTATTCCAATACTAAATGGCTCGCAATGACAATTCGATAGATTAGAGAAAAAATGTCACAGCATAGAAAACCAATAGTCCAAACAAGACGTGATGCCTGGGTTGAAATAAACCTTGCACACCTTGAGCATAATATTAAAACCTTAAAAACCTTTACATCTCCTGATACAAAGTTTCTGGCAGTTGTTAAGGCTGACGGATATGGTCATGGTTCCACAATGACAGCACCTACTCTTCTGGCATCAGGTGTTGATATGCTCGGAGTGGCTTCAGTAGATGAAGGAATACAATTAAGACAGGCGGGTATTACAGTACCTATTCTTGTCCTTGGCTCAACACCCGAATGGGCAATAACTTCCGCCATAGAAAACGATATACAGATTTCTGTTTTTACCGATAGCCATATTGATGCCTGCATAGACACGTTTAACAGGCTTAATAAAAAGCCACAGATTCATATAAAAGTTGACACGGGCATGAACAGAATAGGTATTTTCGAAAAAGAAGCTTCTGTTTTTATTAACAAAGTTTTGAATACAAAAGAAGTTGAGTTAAAAGGCATTTTCTCCCATCTTGCCTGTGCGGAAGACTTTGATAAAAGCGAAATTCAAAAACAAAAATGGCAAAATACAATTAAAGATTTAAATAATAAAGAAATATTAAAACATTTTGTCAATACGGCAGGATTAATAAGCTATAAAGAAATGCATTATGACATGGTGAGGGCAGGAATAGGAATTTACGGGCTTATGCCTGATTTAGATTCTCATATAACTAATAAACCTGATTTAAAACCTGCCATGAGCCTTAAAGGAAGAATTATTTTCCTTAAAGAAACAGAAAAAGAAAACGGTGTCAGCTACGGGCACAGCTTTGTAACAAAAAATGAAGTTACAAAAATCGCTACAATTCCTGTAGGATATGCCGATGGAGTACCCAGAAGCCTTTCTAACAGAATTTACGGACTTATAAACGGACAAAAAGTAAAACAAATCGGCAATATAACAATGGATCAGATGATGTTCGATGTATCAAATGTTAATATTGTTGAAACCGGAGATATAATTACACTTATTGGCTATGACGAAGGTGAGTCAATTCATATAGACGAATGGGCAAACTTACTTGGTACAATAAATTATGAACTCACTTGCCAACTAAAAGTCCGTCTTCCAAGGGTTTATACGAGAGATTGAAGATTTTACATTTTCGTTGATTGAAGAAAAAAGAATTGCTTAACAAAAATAAACTTAATTTTTAACTAATTTTGTCGATTGATATAAACAGACATGTTATAGTAAAATAAATAATTGGAGTTTTGTTTGTATTCTACATTCTGGAATTTTGGAGATATATATGTTTGAACGTTTTACTGAAAAAGCAATTAAAGTAATCATGCTGGCTCAAGAAGAAGCTCGCAGATTGGGTCACAACTTTGTCGGAACGGAGCAAATACTTCTGGGGCTTATTGGTGAAGGAACCGGAATAGCCGCTAAAACCCTTAAAGCAATGGGGGTAAATCTTAAAGATGCCAGAATAGAAGTTGAAAAAATAATAGGACGAGGCTCAGGCTTTGTCGCAGTAGAAATTCCTTTCACCCCAAGAGCAAAACGTGTACTGGAATTGTCATGGGATGAAGCAAGACAACTCGGACATAATTATATCGGAACAGAACATCTTCTTCTGGGCTTAATCAGAGAAGGCGAAGGGGTTGCAACAAGAATTCTTGAAAACCTCGGTGTTGATCTTAATAAAGTAAGAAGCAACGTCATAAGAATGCTCGGAGAAACTAGAACAGGCGCGCCTACTGCTACGACAGCAAGCGGTGGAAGAAGCAAAACCCCCACACTTGACGAATTCGGCACAAATCTTACACAGGCAGCGCAAGAACAACGTCTTGACCCTGTCGTAGGAAGAGAAAAAGAAATCGAAAGATTAATTCAAATTTTAGGTCGACGCACAAAAAACAATCCTGTTTTAATAGGTGAACCGGGTGTTGGTAAAACAGCCATCGCTGAAGGACTTGCATTAAGAATTGTAAACTGCGAAGTTCCTGAATTTCTTGAAG
The DNA here is from genome assembly GCA_003499955.1 of Cyanobacteria bacterium UBA9971. Taxonomy (GTDB): domain Bacteria; phylum Cyanobacteriota; class Vampirovibrionia; order Gastranaerophilales; family UBA9971; genus UBA9971. The sequence continues at coordinate 3,420 of DNRP01000077.1, read as the reverse complement.
ATAAAAGAATTGTCCAGCTTGATATGGGTCTTTTAGTCGCCGGTACAAAATACAGAGGCGAATTTGAAGAAAGACTCAAAAAAATTATGGACGAAATAAGAGGAGCAGGCAACGTAATCCTTATAATTGACGAAATGCATACATTAATAGGAGCCGGAGCCGCAGAAGGCGCTATTGACGCTGCAAATATCCTTAAGCCCGTGCTTTCAAGAGGAGAATTACAGGTTATAGGTGCTACAACGCTCGACGAATACAGAAAACACGTCGAAAAAGATGCCGCACTTGAAAGAAGATTCCAGCCTATATACATTGAACAGCCTTCCGTTGACGAAGCTATCGAGATTATAAAAGGCTTAAGAACTAAATATGAAGAGCATCATAAACTTATAATTTCTGATGCCGCAATAGATGCCGCTGTTAAACTTTCTGACAGATATATTACAGACAGATTCCTTCCTGATAAAGCTATTGACCTTATTGACGAAGCCAGCTCAAGAGTCAGACTTCAGGCAAGTTCTCTTCCGCCTGAAGGAAAAGAAATTGAAAAAGAGCTTAAACAGGTTATCAAAAGCAAAGAACAATCTATCAGAAATCAGGAATTCGAGAAAGCAAGCCAGTTAAGAGATACTGAAGCTGAACTTAAAGATAAAATCAGGGAAGTTTCTCAAAAATGGAAAACCGAACAGGAAGCTAATAAATCTGTAGTTACAGAAGAAGAAATCGCAATAATCATAAGCACATGGACAGGTGTTCCTGTTACAAAACTTACAGAAACAGAAACGGAAAGACTTCTTAAGCTTGAAGAACTTCTTCATGCCAGAGTTATTGGACAACATTCCGCTGTTGTAGCAATATCAAAAGCAATAAGAAGAGCTAGAGTTGGTCTTAAGAGTCCAAACAGACCTGTTGGAAGCTTTGCTTTTTGCGGGCCCACCGGTGTTGGTAAAACAGAACTCGCAAAAGCTCTTGCAGAATCAGTATTCGGTTCTGAGGACAATATAATAAGAGTTGACATGTCAGAATACATGGAAAAACATGCCGTAAGTAAACTTATAGGCTCTCCTCCGGGATATGTCGGATACAATGAAGGCGGACAACTTACAGAAGCCGTAAGAAAGAAACCGTATTCTTTAGTATTGTTCGACGAAATAGAAAAAGCCCATCCTGATGTTTTCAACATGCTGCTTCAAATTCTTGATGACGGAAGACTTACCGACTCAAGAGGACGCGTTGTCGACTTCAAAAACACAATTATAATAATGACAAGCAACGTCGGCGCAAGAACTATGGAAAATCAGTCAAAATTAGGCTTTGCTGTTGCTGAAAACGAAGAAAGCGACAGATACGAAAAGATGAAAGATACCGTAATGGAAGAACTGAAAAAAGCCTTCCGTCCGGAATTCCTCAATAGACTCGATGATATCATCGTCTTCGCGCATCTTACAAAACCCGAAATCAGGCAAATCGTTGATATTATGCTTTCAGATCTTATCAAAAGACTTGTTACTCAGGAAATCACGGTTGAAGTTCTTGACGAGGCAAAAGATTATCTTGCAGAAGAAGGCTACAGCCAAACTTACGGCGCAAGACCTCTCAGAAGACTTATCCAGAAAAAAATCGAAGATCCGATCGCGGAAGAAATTCTTACCGGAATGTACAAAGAAGGTGACTTATTAAAAATTAAGCTTGAAGGTAAGAAAATTGTTTTTGAAAGAATTGAGGGTACTCCGCCTAAAAAAGAAGAACCTGTAGTAGAAGTAAAATCAGATGTTAAAGCTTCTAAAGAACAAGTAGAATAATTTGGTCGAAGGAGCAAATTATGCCAACCGGTGATATTAATATCCAAAAATTAAAAGAATTAATCCAAAATCCTAAAATTGGAGAAATTCTTCTGCACTATAAAAAAATAACTATTGACCAATTATGCGAAGGTCTTGAACAGCAAAAACAACAAAATCTTCCACTTGGGCAGATACTTATACAAATGAATGTTATCACCGAGAATGAGCTTATCGAGCTATTATCAATACAGTCAAATATTGATAAGATTGTAAACGAAAGTTACAATGAACTCGAAAAGTTAAAAAATGAAACATCTAATCCATAATAAAATTATATCTGCGTTTATACTTTTATTTTCGGCTGTATTTCTTTTCACAAGCCTTATTGTAATTATAAAATACTGTATAATTACAATATCAAGTTTGTCTGAACCTGTTTTTAAATTAGTCAAAATGATTTTAAGCGATGAAGAAAATATAAAACATGACCTGATGCTGTATGCTAACGTTATTTTTAAAGTGCTTTCGCTTATAATTTCAGGCGGATTAATTTTTGTATTTTCTTCAATTCTTTCAACAATTTTTTGCTGTATAAATTATAAAATATGCAGCAGAAATCATAAAAAAATAAATCATCCTTTAAAATTTTCTATTATAAAAGGAATTAAATGGAATTTTTACAGGATTTTCCTTGTGTTAGCACCGCCTTTATCAATTAAGGCGGCTATAAACATTCTATTCTTTTCATCAATAATATTATTTAATTTTTTCCTTAAAATTGCAGGAATAAGTATAAGTCTTACCGCTTTTTTAGTCAGTTTTATAGTATTTAGCCTGATTTTTCTGTTTATACTTTCATTGCTTGTTTCATCATGGCAGCTTTTTTCAACTCTTTTTGGCACAGAAATAGCTGTCAGTGAGCCTAAATTAACGAACAAAACAATTGAAAAACGCGCTAAAAAACTGATTTTATCAAAACAATATAACATTTTGCTTTGCATAAGCTATTTTGCACTTATATTAATTATTCTTTTTCAAATAAAATACGCTTTTACAACTGATTTACTTACTAATTCCGCAAACCATCAGTTTTTAACCTTAATTATAATAATAAATTTATTGTGTATACTCATTTTTGAATACTTAAAAACTTCCGGTTATATAACTTCTTTGATAGAACTTAATCACAAAATATCAAAATGCCCTATAAAAGTGATTAAATATTAAAAATACTATTGCCTTTACTGTCTATTGCAATAGTTACAGGGAAATTTTCTATCTTCAGCTTATAAACAGCTTCTGCTCCAAGCTCATGATAAGCAATAACTTCTGCTTCCTTTATTTTGCTTGCAAGAAGACAGGCTGTTCCGCCTGTAGTAATAAAATAAACCCCTTTATTTCTTTTTATGGCTTCAATTACTTCGTCATTGCGTTTTCCTTTGCCGATTGAACCCATAAGTCCTCTATCCATTAAAAGAGGGGTATATTTATCCATTCTGGCGGCTGTTGTCGGACCGGCAGGACCTATAATTTCATTTTCTATCGGGGGACATGGACCTACATAATAAATTATTTTATTTTTGATATCAAAAGGCAATTCCTGACCATTATTAATGGCTTCAACCATTTTTTGATGAGC
>DNRP01000117.1 GCA_003499955.1 Cyanobacteria bacterium UBA9971 | reverse complement strand
ATTGGGATTATAAATTCCTTCCACGTAAGTTTGCCCTAGTTCCATAATATATCTCCTCAAAAAGCAATCGCTTTTCAAATTTTTAAAGTGCATATATACTCATTTCTGTTTAAATTTTAGGTTATATCAAGATGTTTTTAAACAAACGAACGGGCAAGTTCAAAATAGTCCTTTATGTTAATTTATTGAAAAAAAACAATGCTCCTTAAGGAGTTTATTTCATTATTTCTCCTGATTCTATTCAAATAAATTCCAAAAAAAATACAGGCAATTGCCTGTATAAAATTTAAAAAATCGGGTGTGTAGCTGTATTTGGAGGTTGGTTAAAGGTGTGTAGAAGTGTGTGTAAAATTTTTTGTAGGTATAGCTTCCTGTTTGACTTCCTTATACGATTTTCTTCTAGCGGTTTCTTCTTTGGTATATAAATAATATATATTATTTTTGTATCAAAGTAATCACAATAATTGGTGATTTATTAAAACCACCCGCGATGAAAAAAACTCTCACCCTCTCACCCTCATTTTTACTCATTCAGTGTATGTGCTATAGTTATATATTAGGTAGTAAAAAGTTTTCACCCTTAAAGAAGCGGGGTAAGGGGTGGGTGTAAAAAAATGAATAAACTTGATCTGGAAAGAAAAAAGAATAGAATTTTATACAGGGAACTGTTTTTTGAAGCGGATAAAACTTTTAAAGAACAGCTTAATAAACTTAAGAGCGATTTTTCCTGCTCAAAATGCCTTTCATGCTGCAAAATCAGATATTCACAATTTTCTCCCGCTGATATATTTGAACTTTCCAAACAGGAAGATATTATTTCGCAAGAATATATCAAGTTTTTTATTCCTTATGGCGCTGATGAATTCTTTACTTACGAGCAAGACAACGAAATTCAAATTGAATTGAATAATAAAAAGGCGCTGGAAACAGATAATAATTATACAAGTTCCGTTATAATAAAGTCTTTAGAACCTGTTTATTTTTATTATTGCAGGCATCTCAATAACAACAAATGTTCTTACAGCGATAAAAACTTTTTGTGCGATAATTTCCCAAACTCTATAACAACGATTCTTCCCGAAAATTGCAGCTTTCGCGAATGGCAAAAACTTTGTACAGACAAAATTAAAAATGAAATAGCTCCTGATGTTTATTCAAAAGCATCTGAAATTCAAAATTACAGCCATAATTTTAGCTGCAACGGATGCGCAACCTGCTGTAACTTGGCGTGTTCAGAGTATTCTTATGAGGAGTTAAAACAAAAAGCCCAAAATGGCGACGAATTTGCCAAACAGTTCACAAGTATTTTCATTCCATACAAAACTCTGGACGAAGCAAGGGAAATTTTCCCTGATTATGTGGATTTAGTCAAACAGACACTTGATGATGATGAAAACATTTATTTTTATCATTGTCCGCATCTCTCAAGTGAAAATACTTGCACTACTTATGAAAAAAGACCTGGAATTTGCAGGGATTTTCCCGATAATCCACTGTCTATACTGCCAACAACCTGCGGATTTTATGAATGGAAAGAAGAAGTTATGGTTGCATCAATGACTTTGCACGCTATGACATATATTTACAAGTTTTATCTGGAAAAAATCGAGACGGTTTTATAGAATAAATAAATAAGCCCCGNNCGGGGCTTATTTATTTATTCTATATGCTATTTTTACTTTGTGAATTCAGCGTCAATTACGTCTTCATCAGGACCTTTTTTCTCTCCTGAATCTGCCGTTGTTCCACCGCCTGCTTCTTCTGTTTTGCCTTCTGCTTCGGCAGCTTGATAAGCAGCAGAAGAGATAGCAAAAATTGTCTCCTGAAGCTTATCCTGCAATGTTTTAATTTGCTCTAGGGGAGTAGTTTCTACGGCAAGCTCTTTTTCAAGTTCGTCTCTCTGTTCCTTGAGTTTAGTTTTATTTTCTTCGGAAATTTTTCCTTCAAGATCTTTAACAAGCCTGTCGGCTGCATGAACTAAACTGTTCGCGTTGTTTCTGACTTCAACTTCTTCTTTTCTTGTTTTGTCTTCTTCTGCGTGAGCTTCAGCATCCCTAACCATTTTATCAACTTCATCCTTGTTAAGATTGGATGTATTTGTAATGGTAATTTTTTGTTCTTTATTTGTAGCTTTATCTTTTGCGCTTACGTTTACAATACCGTTAGCGTCAATATCAAAAGTTACTTCAACCTGAGGAAGTCCTCTTGGAGCAGGTGGAATGCCATCAAGCCTGAACATTCCGAGTGATTTATTATCTTTTCCCATAGGTCTTTCACCCTGAAGCACATGAACATCAACCGCTGTCTGATTATCGTCAGCTGTTGAAAACACCTGACTTTTACTTACAGGAATTGTTGTATTTCTAGGAACAAGAGGTGTCATAACACCGCCAAGTGTTTCAATACCAAGAGTCAAAGGTGTTACATCGAGAAGAACAATGTCTTTTATTTCACCTGCGAGAATACTTGCCTGAATAGCAGCACCGACTGCGACAACTTCATCGGGGTTAACGCTCTGATTAGGTTCTTTACCTGTTATGTCTTTAACAAGCTTCTGCACGGCGGGAGTTCTTGTTGAACCACCTACCAAAACAACTTCATCAAGCTGTGATGCGCTTAATTTAGCATCATTAATTGCCTGTTCTACAGGTTTTTTACATCTTTCCAGCAAATCATGACATAAATCTTCAAATTTAGCTCTTGTTAAAGTTAAATCCAAATGCTTAGGACCGTTTGCATCTGCTGTAATGAACGGCAGATTTATATTTGTTTCAACTACGGTTGATAATTCGCATTTAGCTTTTTCTGCGGCTTCTTTAAGTCTTTGCATAGCCTGTTTATCATTTCTAAGGTCTATGCCTTCAACTTTTTTAAACTCATCACAAAGATAATTCATAACTTTTTCGTCAAAATCATCCCCACCAAGTCTTGTGTCACCGCTTGTTGAGAGAACTTCAAAAACGCCTTCACCAACTTCAAGAATACTTACGTCAAAAGTACCACCGCCAAGGTCAAATACAAGAACTTTTTCGTTAGCTTTTTTGTCTAAACCATAAGCAAGCGAAGCGGCTGTAGGTTCGTTAACGATTCTAAGAACGTCAAGACCCGCGATTTTTCCCGCATCTTTTGTAGCCTGTCTCTGGCTGTCGTTAAAATAAGCCGGAACTGTAATAACCGCGGAAGTTATTTTTTCGCCAAGATATTTTGAAGCATCATCAGCAAGTTTTCTAAGAATCATTGCGCTGATTTCCTGTGGCGTATAATCTTTACCATCAATGGTTACTTTGTGATCAGTTCCCATTTCACGTTTAATACTTGCAATAGTTCTGTCAGGATTAAGTATTGCCTGTCTTTTGGCTAATTGACCGACTAATCTTTCTCCTGTTTTTGAAAAACCCACGATAGAAGGAGTTGTTCTGCTTCCTTCAGCGTTTGCTATTACGGTAGGTTTTCCGCCTTCCATAACTGCTACAACAGAGTTTGTTGTACCTAAGTCAATTCCTATCGTTTTTCCCATTTTCTAATTTTCTCCTTTTCTCTTTATTCCAAATTAAAAAATTATTTTCTTTTATTCTAATATGAAAATATTTTCACACAAAGTTTTAGAGTTTTCTCTGTCATTGCGAAGCATAAATCATCAATAAAATACAATAATTAACCTAACGAAACAATCTTCATAAATGACAATATTTCTTTTTGGAAGATTGCTTCGTTAGTAAAATAAAAACTTTTCATAAACGTACAATGCCTCGCAATCATAATTCTTCCATTCATGTATATTTCAACGATTTTGGCAAATTAGCAACTTACGTTTATAGTATATTTATATCAGTTAGTAGATTTAAGTTTTAAAAAATTAAGAAAAAATTAATATTTGAGTTTTTGAATGAATAAAGCAAAAAACATAAAATCGAAAAAACTAAAAGCTATAGGCATCTGGGGTTATCCTGATCCTGAAATTTTCCTGCAAATAAGAAAAAAATATCCTCAGCATGAAATTATTGACCTTGATATAAACTACAAAATGCCTTCTTCAAATATACTTCCCAATGCATATTGCCGTATTATAAAAAATATAATTGATAATTCTATAGCCTTAAAAGAAAATCTTGAAATAATAGTTGCAGCCGTTGGCGAAGAAAAATGCGATTCAGGAAGAATTGCCGCAAAAATTCTTCAGGATTTGGGATTAAATATAGTCCAAACAAAATATAATGTAAGTTATAAAAATTATAATACTCCTATATCAAAAAGTAATTTGCATTTAAAGAAAAAAGTTGTTACCATAATGGAGAATCTCATAGAAAAACAAGAGACTGACTTTGAAGCGACGACTCCTGAGTATGGATTCTGGGGAGTTCCTCCAAATGATTTTAGTATTCTTGAATTATTTCCAGACACAACGCATGTTTACGGCTGGACAAGATGCGTTGAAGCAGGAAGACCGGCAGACATTGATTTAGAAATGTTTGTTGATGAAAATGTCCCGACAGTATTTTTTGCTCAAACTTTTTGCTCAAAAATGCAGATGGCAAAATATCTGGCAAAAAAATACAACGGGATTTACATTGATGTAGATGACAAAGCTTCAAGTTCTGTAAAAGCAAAAATTGAAGCATTTATACACTTAGGCTAACATTATGACAAAATTATACATAGATGCAGGAACAAGCTGGAGTAAGGTTTTAGAAATTTATGAGGACGAAAAAGACCTCACAAACAGTCCTTTAAACAAAATTAAAAATTTAAACAATTATATTTATAAAGAAGAAAATAGGGCTTTGCAGGATAAGGAAGATCATCCGATAACAGGAAGAGTCTTGCTTTTTCCGTCAAAATTTTGCGGTTCTCTTAAGGTAAAATATGATGCCGCAACAGGTCATATGGTCAAAAAACGCATTAACGAAAAAGGTATTTACCAGAATGAAATGCTTTGTTTTGCTTATGGAGCAAAAAAACTTATTGACGATGAAGAATTAAAAGATGCAACTATTGTTGACATAGGCAGCAGAGATACAAAATGGGTAAGATTTGTTGACGGAAAATACAAAGACCTTGACTGGAACGGAAATTGCGGAAGTGCTACAGGCGCAACAGTAGAAATGCTGACTAAATTTTATAATGTTGATGTTTCAAAAATCACACCACAAGAAGAAAGAATCCCCGTAACCTGCGGAGTTTTTTCTATGGAAAAAATCATGGATGATATAGCCTCTAATGTTTCACCTGACATCGCCATTGCAAAATATATTAACGGATTAGCCCATAATACGTGGAATTTTTCGGGACGACCCAAAAAAATGTATCTTTCAGGCGGATTTTGCATGAATAAGTGTTTTTTGGATTCGCTGGATTTTTATTGTGATGTCGTGCCTTTAGGCAGATTAGTTTTACTTGAAGGATTATATTAATCATACTTTCTGTAAAACAGATTCAATTTTTTCTTCCATAGAAGCTTCTTTGTCATGCCTGTCATCAATTTTAATGACAGTATAAACTCTTTGGGCTTCCATATTAAACGGAGCAAGATGCATTTCCTTAAGCACTTCAAAAAGTTCGTTAGTATCTTTGCATTCAAGCTCTGTTCCCATCGCTGTAAGTTTATTTTTTACATCAGGAAAATTTTTAAGAATTTTTTCGGCTTCCGCGATAAATTTACTAACACTGGTCGAATGTGTACCTATAGGCACTACAGAAATTTCTGCTGTAATCATAATTTTTCTCCTTTATTTTAAAACTATAATAAAATCCCCTAAAATTTTTAGCATTCTACAAAAGCACAATTAAAAATTTTATTTATTGCTTAACAATTCTTTAACATTACCCTCAATTCATGCAATTAAAAGAACTATGACGTTTTTATATATATATAATATCACTTCTTTATATGGATTAAAACATTCAAGTTTATTTAAGGAGTCTTTATGGCAGTACAAAACAACACCCAAAATTCAATATCAACTTTGTTTAAACAAAACACCAAAAACCAGCAATATATTAACAATTTTAATGTTGTGAATGAAATAATATTGTTTCCGCAAACTTTTGGGCAAGTTTACTACATAGCTCCGATTGATCGCGAAGATACTCCTGTGATTTATTATATAGCTCCGATTGATCGTGGAGGAACGACTCCACCTAAAGAGCCTCCTGTAATTTATTACGTAGCTCCGATTGATCGTGATCCAAAGCCGCCTGTTACAGGAAATAAAAATAATTTTTCACAAATGCTTTTATCGTTATTAATGATGTTAATGCAGTCATTATTTAGCAGTTTCAATTTTAATAAATAACAAAACTCATGTTTTCTTAAAAACAAATTCATAACTCTTTATTAATATTAATAAGTGGTTACTTTGATGATATAATCAAGATAACCACTTATTTTATGGAGTCAAATAATGAACAAACCCGAAGTTTTATGGGAAATCACACATAAATGCAACGCAAAATGCATTCATTGTATATCAGGGGCAGGTGATACCAGAAATAATGAACTAACTACAGAAGAAGCATTATATATATGTGACCAGCTTGCAGAATGCAGCAAAGCTATTCATTTGCTTGGCGGCGAAGTTTTTCTTAGAAACGATTGGAAAAAAATTATAGAAAGAATTCATTCTCATGGAATGTATTACTCTATAGTGACAAACGGCATAGCTCTTAACAGAGAAAAAATAAAATATCTCAAAAATACAGGATTAAAAAACATTGGAATTAGTATTGATGCAGGAACTGCTGAAGTAAATGATTACATCAGAGGTGTTCCGGGTTTATATAATAAAGTTTTTGAAGTAATGGACATTCTTGCCGAAGAAGAAATGAAGTTTACTGTAATATCCACATTTAATAAACTAAATATACATCAAGTAGATTTAATGCTTGGAAATATGATTAATTCTCCGGCAAAAGTATGGCAAACACAGGGAGCTGTTGCACACGGAAGAATGGCAAAAGATTTGGCTCTTAATGAATTTGAATTTTACATTTTAAGTTTATTTTTATCCGTAGCAAAAAAGAAAATATCAGAAGATATTTTATATATAGCTGCAGGGCATGATCAGGGACATTTTTCCAAAGTAATACCGCATTATACTGTTCATGAAAAATGGGAAGGTTGTTATGCAGGCAAAGCTACTTTCGGAATTTGCAGTAACGGCGATATTCAAGGATGTCTGTGTATGATGAGCGCAGAAGACTTTGTACTGGGCAACGTAAAAGAAAAGCCAATTAAAGAAATTTATGATGTGGAAAATTTTTGTTCCTGGAATCATAGAGATGAAAAATACAAAACACTTAAAGGTTTTTGCAAAGATTGTGAACATGGTTATCAATGTCTTGCAGGGTGTTCCAGTATCGCAACAGCTTTAACCGGTACAGTCGGAGAAAACCCGCAATGTCACCACAGAATAGAAACGGAATGGAAAACCAAACAACCTGCCAATGAATTTGAATATTTATTTAAAGAATTAACCGGCGGATTTGTTGATAAAAATGGCAATGTATTTCTGGCTTCCGGGAATATGTTAACTAAAAGCTTAATTTCCAAGTTAAATCTTGATGCACATCAGCAAAAATTATTAAGCTACATCTCAAATGTTTAGTTTATTTGTACAAAAGCGCAATTGTATTTTTAGAAAAATATTTTAAAATATATATGTCTAATTTAATTTAAAAAAATCGAAAGGAAATAAAAATGATAAGAACATTAATTAAATGGGCGCTTTTTGCATTAGCACTTATTCTTATTGCCAAAATAGTTCCCGGCATAGCAATATCGGGTTTTGTTACTGCGCTTATTGCCGCTTTGGTAATTGGACTGGTAAATATTTTAATTAAGCCTATTATCACAATTTTAACATTACCTATAAATATTCTTACTTTGGGTTTATTTACTCTTGTAATAAATATGGCTTTATTTGCGTTATCAGCTTATTTTGTCCCCGGATTTCATATCGGTGGAATTATTCCTGCGCTTATAGGCTCTATATTGTTTTCAATACTAAGCATGATAATAAATGCATCAGGAAAACTTATTCCTGTTTAAGTAATTACATCCAGATCCCTTGTTTTATAGAGTTCATTAATTCTTTTAGCGTCTATATCACTTAAATTTTGATTATAGATTCCCCTGTGAAACATAATATCTTTAGAATTACTGCTGTGATTTAAGCCTAAAGCATGGCCTATTTCGTGAAGAGCTGTACGTCTAACTCTGTCCACTCGATTTTCCGATGAAAGATTCATATCAATCACAGGAAAAACTATCAGAGTAACTTCAGCTTTTTGAATCCTGTTATTATTGACTTTTAAGTCATTATGACCGGCTTCATAATTTCTGCCGGGAAGCGTTTCATTTGACCAGCGAATTAATATATCCGCATTATCAGGGGATAAACTTTTTTCAAACCTGATTAATCCGTGAGAAGCCCTTGACCAGTTTTGAAAAGAATTTTCGACTGATTTAGTAAATTCCGGCATTAATTTTTCTGTATAAACATCTTTATTTATATAAAATTTAAGCGGGATTTTTTCCAAATTCCATTTTGGCAGCTTTTTTTCAGGAATTTTTTCATTACTTTCCCACGGAAGAAGACTATCTATATTTATTTTGACATCCTGCTTAAAATCCACGCAGGAAGTTTCAGCTTTTCGGCTGACAGAATCCGACTTAAATAAATTTACAGGGATTAGATGGTTAATTTTCATAATATAATTAATATAATGATTTTTAAGTATTAACATATCGCACAGGTAAATTATTTTTTATGAACGAACTGGAAGCCGGTCAAAAAATACGTTTAAAGTTTAATATATCTTCTCTGCGTTCTGAATCAATAACATGCGTTGTTAAATGGTTCGAAGAAGACAGGGTTGCGCTTGTTTTTCCTGACGATTGCCTCCATCTAAAAAAAAGCCTGCCTGAAGGCAAAGAGCTGGAAGCTGTAGTTTATACCGATTCAGGGATTTATGCATTTGATTCAATCGTAATTAATTCACCGCTTGAACATGATTTTGTTATAGAAATTCCTGATGAAAAAAAACGTATTCAAAGAAGAGATTATATAAGAGCCCCTTTTAACCTGAAATTTGTTTTAAGCAAAAATGGCATGGAGATTGAAACAAAAACTATAAATATTGGCGGAGGCGGAGTCAGGTTTTTAGTTAAAGACGAACTAAAAACGAATGATATTTGGGATTTCACGCTTTACATGCCGGACGGAACAGTTGCAAAAGGCAAAGGAATAATTCTTTATTCTCTTTTGCAGGGCAAATTAGTAGTATCAGTAATAAAATTTGTTGATATAAGCGAAACAGACAGAAACAGAATTATAAAAAAATGCTTTGAAGAAGAAGTTAGAAATTTGAAATTAAAAAAATTAACAGGGTAAATAATTTTTTACAAAAGCAGTTTAAAATTAGGTTAAATAAGGCATAATTATATACAATCAGTTATAATAAATAAATCAAATCAAAAATGAGTAATCAGAATGAATGAAACAGCAACGGTCGAAAAAATAAAAAATAAAATAGAAAAAATGCAAAAAGGCGGCAACATTTCAAAAGCAATTGAAATGTGCCGGTCTGCTCTGCAAAACGACCCTACAAACGCTGATCTTCATATAAGACTAGGGGATTTATATCTTGAAAAACATCTTGATATTTATCAGCCCAAACAATTTTTAGATGATGCTATTTTAGAATACCAGCGGGCTCTGGAATCAAATTTAAATTCGGCGGAAATTCACTATAAACTTGGCTGCGCTTATTATTATAAAGGAGAACTTGAAAAAGCTCTAAATCATTTCGCCATAAGCATTGAATACGATAAAAACCATTCAGACGCTTATTATATGACCGCAAAAATCTTTTCCAAAAGAGACAGAATTACTGAAGCGATAGATTATCTTGAAAAAGCCGTACAAAGCGGCGGACTTAAAAATTCACGCGCCCATTACCTTTTATTTAAACTCCTAAAAACAAGAGAAGATAAAGCAGATAAAAACACTTTAAATATAGTCAAAAATTTATTCTTATCAATATTTAAACTTGCTTTTGACGAAAAAGCGCAACAAGAAATTTTTACAAAACTT
>DNRP01000048.1 GCA_003499955.1 Cyanobacteria bacterium UBA9971 | reverse complement strand
GAAGCTTCTGTTTCGATAAAAGTTAACAATTCTGAAATTGAAGCGATTTTAAAAGCGGTAGAAGGCGAACTTGCGGGAGTATTTATAACTTCACAAGCTATACTTGTCACAGAAAAACCATCTACTGAACTTCTGAACCGGTATTCAGAAGGTGATTATGAAATTTATGTAACTTCTGCTGTCGGCGTAAAATGCGACAGGTGCTGGAAGTATTCAGGAACTCTTTCCGAAGGCATCTGCCCTGCATGCAGGGAAGCTATTAAATAACCCCCTATTGTCTGAAAACTGTCATGCTGAACTGGCTGCAAAACAAGGCGAACTTGAGAGCCGTAGTTTTATGCCCCTACCTGGTGATTTAGCATCTATACATCTTGAAATTAAAGCTTAAATTTGTTGGATTGTTAGATCCCGCATTAAGTGCGGGATGACAATTTGGGCTATTTTTATACATTCTATTTGCATTGTAAATAAATGTAAATAATACATAAAAATGCCATCTTGCATGGCAATTTTTTTTTTTAGATGTTTTGTATATGTAGGTAGATTTTCTATGGGAAAGATAAATGCAAGTAAAAAACTCTTCATTAATTTCTTTTAAACAAAATACGGAGCAGAAGGCTGATTCAAAAAAGCCTGTTATTAGTGCGCATACCAATCCAAATATTGATTATGCGCCTAAAACCATGCCTGCTGCCGAAAATTTAAAAGCTTATTACTTTAGTAGTTTAATTGCTCCGTCAAAAGTATCTTTTGGTTACGCTAATACAGTTCTTGAACTTGCAAATATAAAACCGGGCTGCGAATATAATAAAGATAAAAATACTCTTGATTTTGGGCTTCTTTCCAAAAACGCAGGTCATGTAGAACTCTGGATATACAAAAAACCTCATTTTGCGGAAGATAAAAAAAATTATAAAGAAGTTGCACAAATTCCACTGGAAAAATTAGGTGATAAATGGGCAGCTTCATTAACTAAAGATGAACTTCAAAAAAAAGGTATAAATTTAGATAAAGATGCTGTATTTTACGGCTACAGAGTATGGGGAAAAGAAGGCTCGAACTGGGAATATAATAAAAACTGGAAACCNNGAAATAAGCCATGACCCTATAACTGTAGGAGTTAATGAAAACGGATATTTATATGCAACCGGAGAAAGAACTTATAAAGTTGATACTGCTCCTTTCGCCCCTAAGTCAATATTTGTAATGCCAAAAGAAAATATCGACGAAATCGCACCAAAACCTTCACGTCCCTTAACCAGTGATGCTATTTATGAAACACACTTAAAAGGTTTAACAGCCGGTCATACAAAAGAAACTCTGGTAAAACTTTATAATTCATTTATTCCTGAATATAAAGGCAAACCTGAAGAACAACAAATAAAAGAGATGGTAGAAAAAATCCAATCGCCTGCTGAAAAAGGCGGTTGGGATAACAAATATGCAGGAACTTATAAAGGCGCAAGTTTTATGCCTCTTTATATCAAATTATTAGGTCAAACAGCAATTGAATTTTTACCAATGCAGGAATTCCAAAATTCAGAAAAAGATAATTTCTGGAAAAATTACTGGGGCTACATGACACTTTCTTATAAAGCTCCTGAAAGAAATTATGCATTTGATAAAGCTCCCGGCGGACCTACAAAAGAATTCAAAGAAATGGTAAACGAATTCCATAAACAAGACATAAAAATTTGCATGGATGTTGTATACAACCACACAGCAGAAAGCGATTGCTATCAAAATACCAATCCCAATAATCCTGATAGAGTTGATGTTAATAAAACCAACTTATTTAATTTAAGAGGAATTGATAATACTTCTTACTATGAAACATCTTCCGACAAAAAGCATTACTATGACAGCAACGGTTGCGGCGCAAATCTTAATGCCGCCAACTCGATAGCACAACAATTAACAACTGATACTCTCAAATACTGGAAAGACGAAATGAGAGTTGACAGTTTAAGATTTGACCTTGCCCCTGTTTTAGGAAATACAAGAGCTATGGAACATGGTTTCTGGTTTGATGCTACACACAAAGACAGCTTACTTCAAAAAATTGAAAACCTCGGCGTAAGATCAAAAACATGCGGACAAGGTGTTGATCTTATAGCTGAACCATGGGGATGTGGAGAAGGAACCTATCAGGTCGGCAACTTCTCGGCTAATTATTCGGAATGGAATGGTCCTGTAAGAGATACTCTAAGAAAATCTATTAACAAAGTCGGTGTTGAAGACGTTTCACCGTTAGACTTAATTAGAGTCTTTTCCGGTTCTTATGACACCTTTAAAGGAAAAAATCCAAGGTCAGTTAACTTTATTGACTGCCATGACGGATATACAATGCATGATCTATTTGCTTATGACAAAAGAAGAACNNCCGATGATTCAGGGCGGCGATGAAAGATACAGAACAACACTTGGTAATAACAACACATGGAATATTGACAGCGCTCTCAATTATATAGATTGGGGAAATCCTGTTCATCAAACAGAAGTTAATAAATTAAGAGAAGCCGGTAAATTAAAATTCCCGGATAAATGTGAAACAAGAGATGAAGATAAAACTCATCAAATGACTGAACATGAAAAAGAACAATTAACACTATTTACAAGCAGATTATTCAATTTCAGAAAAGATCACCCGTCTTTAAGACCATACAAATATTTTGGAGGCAAAGACCATAATAATATAAACGGCAAAGATATCACCTGGCTTGACGGCGATGCAAAAGAAATAAACGGCAGCCAGCAAAACGGAAGAGCCTACTTAAATAATACTCAAAATGCTATTACTGCATTTAAAATCGATTCAACAGAATTTAGAGATTCTGTTACATCAAAAACGGATCCGGCTACATCTATATATGTTGCCTATAATAAAGGATCCGGAACATTTAATGTTAAACTGCCGGAACATCAATTACCAAATAAACAATGGTTCCTTGTTGCAGACACTTCATGCGGTCCTAATGAGCTACTAAAACATGATAACATCAAAAAATCCGGTGAAGAAGTTCCTGTTGAAGGTGATCGCATTAGTTGCAACGGAAGAAGTTCAATCATTCTTATAGAAAAAGACAAAGTAAATTAATAAATCTTTATTTTTTTATAAAAATAATATCGTCATTTTTAAGCTCTATAAGTATATTATCACCTTCTCCAAATGCTCCTTCAAGGATTTTTTTGGAAAGCGGATTTTCTATATCCTGACGAATTACTCTTTTAAGTGGTCTTGCCCCGTAAGCGGGATTATAACCCCTTGCTGCAAGAATTTCTTTTGCATCATCGGTAATTTCAATATTAATATCCTTTTCTTTAAGAAGTTTTTTAAGATTATTAACCTGAATATCAACAATTTCATAAAGCTGTTGAAGCGATAAACCGCTAAAGAAAACAATTTCATCTATTCTATTAAGAAATTCCGGCTTAAATTGCTGNNTGCTTCCGATATTACTTGTCATAATTATGACAGTGTTTTTAAAGTCAACCGTCCTGCCTTTTGAGTCAGTAAGCCGACCATCATCAAGAATTTGAAGCATTATATTGAAAACATCACCATGCGCCTTTTCTATTTCATCAAAAAGCACCACACTGTAAGGTTTTCTGCGAACCTGCTCCGTAAGTTGTCCGCCTTCCTCGTAACCGACATATCCCGGAGGTGCACCAATAAGCCTTGCAACGGAATGTTTCTCCATATATTCCGTCATGTCAATCCTTACCATAGCATTTTCATCATTAAACAAAAATGCAGCCAGAGCTTTGCCTAATTCTGTTTTTCCAACTCCCGTCGGGCCAAGAAAAATAAATGAACCTATCGGTCTGTTCGGGTCTTTAAGTCCAGCTCTTGCTCTTCTTACCGCATCAGAAACCACGGTTACGGCTTCATCCTGTCCGATAACTTTTTTATGAAGTTCGTCTTCCATAGAAAGAAGTTTTTTAAGTTCGCTCTCCATAAGCTTATTGACAGGAATCCCCGTCCATTTTGCAACAACTTCTGCTATATCTTCCTCGTCAATTTCTTCTTTAAGCATTGCGCCTTTAGCTTCACGCTTTGTAAGTATGTCTTCTTCTGTTTTCAGTTGTTTTTCAAGTTCAATAAGCTTTCCATATTTTAATTCCGCAGCTTTTGCCAGATCAGCTTCTCTTTCGGCATTTTCTATCTGCTGTTTAGTTATTTCTATATCTTCTTTTATTTTACTGAAAGAAGATATAGCATTTTTTTCCGATTCCCATTGAGTTCTAAGAGCATCAACCTCTTTTTGAAGAGCAGCAATCTGAACATCAAGCTGGGCGGTTTTTCCTTTTGAAGCTTCGTCACTTTCCTTTTTCAAAGCTTCTCTTTCAATTTCAAGCTGTGTTTTTTGCCTTTCAAGAGTATCTATTTCAACCGGCATGCTGTCAATTTCTATTCTAAGTTTTGAAGCAGCTTCATCTATGAGGTCAATAGCCTTATCGGGCAAAAATCTGTCCGTTATATACCTGTCAGAAAGTTTTGCCGCCGCTATAAGCGCGGAATCTTTTATTCTTACACCATGATGAACTTCATAACGCTCTTTTAGCCCCCTAAGAATACTTATAGTATCTTCTACAGAAGGCTCATCGATTAACACCGGCTGGAATCTTCTTTCAAAAGCCGCATCACGTTCGATATATTTTCGGTATTCATTTATTGTAGTAGCTCCGATGCATCTTAATGCGCCTCTTGCAAGAAGCGGCTTTAGAATATTTCCCGCATCCATCGAGCCTTCGGCGGCTCCTGCCCCAATAACCGTATGAAGCTCGTCAATAAACATAATGATTTCGCCTTCACTGCTCTGAACTTCTTTCAAGACAGCCTTGAGCCTTTCTTCAAATTCCCCACGGAATTTCGCGCCTGCAACAAGTGACCCCATGTCCAAAGAAATTAATTTTGTTCCTTTTAAACCTTCCGGCACATCTTCTTTAACAATCCTAAGAGCCAAACCTTCCGCGATTGCTGTTTTACCGACACCAGGTTCTCCTATTAAGACAGGATTATTTTTAGTTCTCCTGTTTAAAACCTGTATTGTCCTTCTAATTTCTTCATCTCTTCCGATAACAGGGTCTAGCTTGCCTTTTCTTGCAAGATCCGTCAAATCAATACTGTATTTTTCAAGAGCCTGATATTTATTTTCCGCATCAGGGCTGTCAACCGAAGCAGAACCTCTTATTTCCTTAAGAACTTTATAAAGAGCTTCTTTAGTTATGCCGTTATCATTTAAAATTTTTCCACAATCCGTAGACCTATTATTACTCATTGAAAGCAAAACATGCCCGAGGTCAATATAGCTGTCTTTTAGCCTTTTCGCTTCTTCTTCCGCCATATCAAAAAGGTTTTTAAGCTCCATGCTTATATAAATTTGACCCTGAACAGGATAAGCCAATTTAGGCTTATTCGCAAGAAGCTGCTCTGTTTGTTCTTTAATCAAAGAAATATTCGCATTTAATTTATTAAAAACAGTCACAGAAAAACCCTTCTCATCTTCAATCATCGCAAGAAGTACATGTTCAGGAAGAAGTTGCCCGTTATTAAAGCGCATCATTATATTTTGCGCTGCCATTACAGTATTTTGCGTCTGCTGAGTTAATTTATTAAAATCAATCACCGTTACAATCCTCCTTNNAAAAGAAGGACGGTCGCCACCGCCCTTCTTTTTTATGAAGGCTTTTCTTTTTCTTATTAGGAACAAGTTATTTTGATTTAGCTATTATTGACCGCCGCCGCCGACAAATCTTTTGATAGCGCCGTCTGCAAATCCTTTGAACTTTTGAGCCAAACCTTCTGTAAGTTTTTTCATTACATCATTCTTGGTTTGTTCTGCTGTAAGTTCTTTTTCTTGAGCTTTAAATTTTTTACTTTCAGCTTCTAATTGAATTTTTCTTTGCTGCAAACTATTAAATGCTTGACTGCAATAAGCTTTTCTTTGTTGTACCATTCCTAAAGCTTGCTGTGCTCTTGGATCTTGAGAATTATAAACTTGTCCTTCATAACACTGAAGTTCTCTAAAACTAGATCTTGCCTGATCTATTTGATTTTCGACGTTACTAAGTATCTTGCCCAATTCTGAGCCCTGATCTACTATGTTTTTAAGCTTTGCACTTATCTGTGCTGCTTTGTCTTCACAGTCACTAGTCGCCATAGTGTACTGCATATCAGCCATAATACATGATACTAAAGACATAATCCTTGCTCCTTCCCAAATGCGTATTAATTAGCCTTCTGTAAAAATCTAATATTCAATTGTTTTCCTAATATATTAAAAACAATTAAATTTATAGAATTGCTCGATAGTTCATGTTAATCTTATAAATCATGGTTTTTCTCATGAAATACCTTTCTACAAGTGTTTTACCCCTAAATTCCTACTCTGGCATATATAAATTAAAAATATTTAGTAAATTTAAAATATATACAAAATAATTAAAAATTAAATGTTTCATGTTAGAAATTTTGTTACAAAACGCTTAACATTCATTTACAAAACTACTTTATTGTCATTGCGAGACATAAAACATCTTTAAAGTCATTGATTTTTTTAACGAAGCAATCTTCCTAATGCCAACGCCACACTTTAGAAGATTGCTTCGGTTGACTAATCCTAACTCATAATAGTCATTTTATGCCCCGCAATGACGACTTCTCGCAGGATTATGATATGCTAAATTAAATAAAAAAAAGAAAGGAATCTAAAATGCTAAAATCGCCCGGAGCAGTCGCATTCCATATAGGATCTCTAACCATTTACTGGTATGGCATAATAATTGCTCTGGCTTTTCTTGTCGGACTTTTTATAACGCTTATAATAGCAAAAAAAGATTATCCCGATGACAAAACCAGAGAACATATAATTGATCTTTCAACTTTATTGCTTATCGGTGGAGTAATTTTTGCAAGACTGTATTATGTAATTTTCAACTGGAAATATTACTCCCATCATATTCTGGAAAGTTTCATGACATGGCGAGGAGGTCTTTCTATACATGGAGTAATTATTGGAAGCATCTTAATAATTTATTTTTATACAAAACATCATAAAATATCCCTGCTGAAATATACTGATATCTTTGCCTATGGCATGATATTTGCTCAAGCAATCGGAAGATGGGGGAATTTTTTCAACTCGGAAGCCTTTGGAAGCCCCACAAACTTGCCATGGAAATTATATATTCCCCCTGCAAACAGACCTCTGGAATATATTAGTTTTGGATATTTTCACCCGACTTTTTTATATGAATTTCTCTGGAATTTAGTAGTTTTTATAATATTAATAACTGTTGTCAGAAAAAACTTTAAAAATAAAACCGGCTCAATAACATGCTTTTATTTTATTTTATATTCTTTAGGAAGATTTATAATTGAAGGTATTCGGATAGACAATATTTATGTTATTTTTGGCTTGCCTATCGCGCAATTCATTAGTATTATTATGTTTTTGGCAGGTATCATCGGTCTTTATTTAGTCTTAAAACAAAAACAGAATCATGATACAGACTTAAAAAACTAGCCATTCGAGCAATAAAACATGGTATCATTTAATACTATTATTATTTAGACTTATAAAGTGTAAAAAACATTATAAAAATGCACGATATACTGTTTTAAGTTCTCATAAAAGATATATAGAGCCTATTAGGGGATTGAGTATGATTTGTCCTTTTTGCAGTCACGAAGACACCAAAGTTCTTGAATCACGCATGTCATCGGAAAAAGCCTGCATAAGACGCCGTAGAGAATGCGAAAACTGTCAGCAAAGGTTTACAACTTATGAAAGAGTTGAAATCTCTCCTGTAATGGTTATCAAAAAAAACAAATTAAAAGAAGAATATTCACGAGAAAAAATCATTAAAAGTATCTCTAACTCCTGTGTAAAATATGAAATCGAGCAGGAAATTATTCAGGAAATAGCGGCGCGTATAGAATTCGGGATTTCACTTCTCGGCAAAAAAGAAATAACCAGCGCTTATATTGGTGAAAAAATTCTGGAATATCTTAAACCTGTAAATGAAATAGCTTATTTAAGATATTTATCCGTATTCAAAAAATTTGAAACCATAGAAGATCTTTATAAAGAAATAAACCTTTGCGGAAAAACTTTAACTTTTTCAAATTAGCAATACACGTTTTTTTATTCTGAATACATTTTTGTCATCCTGAGTGCAACGAAGGATTTGTCCAGCATTATAAATTGATAAATACTTCATTGTTTCTGTTTTTCAAAATAATGATTCAAAATTATCTGCAACATTAGACAGATTCTTCGACTTCGTCTCAGAATGACAAACTCTATTTTTACGCAAAGAAAAAGCCGCTCTTTTTAGGCGGCTACTAGATATGGGGAGGAGGGTTTTTGGGACTGCCCACTCAAGGTGGACATCTCTTAATATTTATATCGGCATTTGAAATAAAAACTTTAATAAATTCTTTTATTTTGTAACATTTGTACATATTTTTTATAATATAATTTTCACAAGTACTGAAAAAGAAATAAAGGAACAAATCATGACTGAAGAGAAAAAAATCACAAAAGAAATGAGCATATTAGAAATCGTTCAAACATACCCTGAAACAATTGAAGTTTTTGCGCGCAACGGGCTTGGATGCATCGGCTGCGCCGCGGCAAGATTTGAAAACCTTGAAGCCGGCGCGAAAGTTCACGGAATTGATGCTGACAAACTCGTAGAAGAACTTAACGCGATTTTAATATAATAAAAAATAAATAAAAGAAGAGAGGCAATCATGAGCATTACAATTATCAAAGAAAACACTTCAACGTCTTATGTTGAACAAAGAAAATTTCGAGTAGCAGAAATCACAAGAAAACATTCACAAAATCTTTTTGGGCATCCGCATGCTTCAATTGAAGAAATCCGCATTGAAGCCGTAAAAAGAAGATTAGAATCTATTTTTAATAAATAGAATTCAGTTTAAGAACTTTAAAAACCTGCTTTTCTTTTGAAAAAGCAGGTTTTTATTTGCCGCACAATATTTTATCCTGCCCCAATAAACCAATAGCATCCGCCCTACACTGTTTGCAGTGATACATTTGCTTTATGTGAACAGAACATTTTTTTTTGATTTCCATAAGTTTTTTATCGTCAATAGGTATTTTATTCTCAAACCTAGAGCCTTTTGCCGGGATTAATTTAGTTATATTCGTCATAAACGCGCCATTATCTTTAACCGTTTTGACAACATCTTCTATATGGCTGTCATTTATTCCTTCAAGGCAAAGAATATTAACTTTGCAGGTCAAACCCTCCGAAGAAAGCTTTTTTAATCCCGAAAGCTGGTTATGTATTAAAATTGGCGCGGCTTCTTCAGGAGAAAGATTTTCACCTTTATAATAAAAATTTTCATAAATCTGCGGGATTAAAGCTTCGTCTACAGCATTAATTGTAACAGTCAAATGAGTTATGCCGATATTTATAAGCTCTTCCGCATAATCAGGCAACAAAAGCCCGTTGGTAGAAAGACAAAACAATATACTACTATCATTGCGAGGAGTTTGCGACGAAGCAATCCATTCTTTTATTAAATTAACAGTTTTTTTCACATTATCAAAATTTGCTAAAGCATCCCCCGGCCCTGCGAATCCTACCACTGAAAGATTTTCCATACTACTTTTTGTCTTTGAAAAAAGTTCGCAAGCTTCGATAGGCGTTAACATTTTGCTTGTCACACCCGGACGGCTTTCATTAGCGCAATCATATTTTCTGTTGCAGTAATTACATTGAATATTACAGTCAGGTGCAACCGGAAGATGTATTCTCGCGTATTTTTTGCTTTTTTCCTCGCTAAAACACGGGTGATTCGTTATAATTTCCACAAAATCGACTCTAAAATAAGATTATCTCCGCTATAATTAATTTTTATCATTTTATCATCAACATTTTCAACTGAAACTTGCGGTTTTAAAATAATTTTACCCGGAGCTATATGTCCTTTTGCTTCAATAGCCGCAACAGGAATATTATTCCCCTGCCTTAGTTCAAGAAAATATTTTCCTCCGTTAAATTTTAAATTAACCAGATAAAATCCCTGCTTAACAATCAAATTTTCATAACACACATCCGCAGGTAAAATCAACAACGGACAAGGCGAATCGGGAACATCAAACACTAAGCTCGGTTCCAGCTGTGTTTCTGTTGTTTTTCCCGAATCTTTTTTATTTTTTTTATTTTTTTTAATAAAACTTTCTTTTGTTTCTATGGCTTTTTTATATTCGGCTCCTGATATAATTTTTCCAAATTCAGCGCTGCTATAATCCTTCATTACCGAGTCCCAGCCATCCGTCACCTCCTGGGCAAAAGCTGCGGCGGAAATAATAAAAGAGAAAATTAATGAAATAATTAATTTCATTTTTTAATTTCTTTCCCAATCTTATTAAGAAGAAATAAAAGTTTTTTATCTGCTTCAGCTTCTTTAATTTCAAGTTTTTCTGCAATTTCCGCGTTGTTCAGACCTTTTATGTACCTTAATTCAAATATATTTTTGTGAAAACCCGAATTATTATTTTCATCAATATTGCAAACAATCTCTTTAATCTGATTTATCCGGTTATCAGACAAACAAACCTGTTTCTCTGATAATTCTTCAAAAGAAATATCATAATTTAAAGCAATATCACCGTTTTCATCAAATTCATAACCAATATTTAAAGCTTCCTGCTCACCACAATCCTTGTCATCACTTTTATAAGAACAGGATTGATTTATTGAATTTTTGATTATATCTATTATTGCGGTATTTGCTATTCTTTTTAAATAAACCTTAATATTATCAAGTTCATTTTGTTTAGAAACAAAACTGTACGCGCGCCTGATAACTTCATTACAAAACTCATCAAGCAAGTACTCATGCCCTTTGTAGCCCTGACATTCTTTAATAACATTTTCTATAAATTCTTTTTGTTCCTGTGTAATATTCATATTTTTTGTTTCTCTAATTTTTAATTAAAAACTGATAATCAAATTGGCTTTAATTTTATCTCTATTTACATTAATTTTTGGAAGTTTAGTAAATTGAATAGTTGTTTTATAAGTTTCCAAACAAATTTTATCGACTTCTTGAGAGCCGCTGCTTTGAACAATATCAGCTTCTAAAATATTGCCGTTTAAATCCATAACGGTTTTAATTTCCATCTGTGTATTCAGGGCTCTTTCATTAGCCAGCGATAAATCTCGAGCCAATGCGCTTTTTAAAGCTTGACCTGTAACCATAATATAATTTTTAAATACGGGATTTCTTGCCATATCAGCGGTAATTTCCCAGGAAATGTTTCTTATATCGACTTCATAAGTACGTCTTGTGAAAGCTTCAGCAAGAACAGCACTTAAATCTTTACTGGGCGGCGGGATATCTTTTGGTTTAACCTGCTTCACATAGGAACGCGCCGATTTTCTTTTTCGAACCGGCATAGATTGTCCTGCCTGATCTGCCGGCGGCATTGCTATATTATTNNGCTACAGTAACGGCAATTCCCGCCGCAACTAAACCTGATGCGACTTTTAAATCTATTGAACGCAATTTTTCTTTTCTTAAAGCAACTTCATCCTGCTCTTCTGCATCATCAAAATCGTCATCAAAATCATAAGCTTTTTCTTGCTGTTGTTCATTATTTTCAGAATCAGAATTAATTTTTTGTTCTGTGTCGACTTCTTTTTGGTCGCCGTATATTTCGCTGATGATACTTTCTGTTTGTTCTTTATCCGGTTTTATCTCTTCCTGCGGAGTTTTTTCAGAAATATCTCCCTGCGCGGATATGTTTTCCGAATTGTCAAAATCAAAAAAGTCATCTGTAGAATCAACAACTTCAACATTATCAAAAGAAGATAAAATATCATCTATATTATATTCAATGGCAATATCATCAAAAGCGTTCTGTAAATCTTCCTCTTTATTCAATAAAGAACTTTCTTCACTCAAATCTTCATGTAGAACTTCTTGTGTTTCCTGATGAAGAGAAACAGCTTCCGGTTCATCTTCAGAAAGTTTTATCGATTCCTCATTATTATTTTCTAATAATAAATTTTCTGTAACACCTGAGTTTAAATCTAAAGGACTGCCCTGCAAATCAGGAAGATTTTCTTTTATTTCTTCACTTATAAACTCATTTGGGATAATTTCATGGAATTCTTCCAGAGGTTCTGCTTCTGCCAACACTTCTCCGGCTAAGTCAACATTATCAGCGATTTCATTATTTAGTAAATTAACGTCTTCATGAGAAGAGTCAAAATCTTGAATATTTTCAATTTCATCAGAGTTTAATTCGAGATTATCAGCGATTTCATTATTTAGTAAATTAACGTCTTCGTGTGAAGAGTCAAAATTATTATTGTTAAATTTATCATTATTAACAGGCTCATTTCCACCTGATAAAGCCTTCTCATTAAAATGTTCCGAAATCGAAGATAAACTCTCCGAAATTCCTTTTGCTGAAGATGCTGCCATCGCTAAAGCCGCGCTGCCAACCAAACCTGAAATATTTGCCACCTGTAGGGCTGAAACAATTTGACCACCGCCTAAAATTGCTCCGCTTAATAAAGCTAACTTGCCTGTAGCTTTTATAGCCCTTCCAATTTTTCTGCCTGAAATATGTTTTTTCTTTTTCNNTTTCGTTGCTTTCAAAATTTTCAATATCTTCTTCAAGATTAATTTCTACTTCTTGCCCAATCAAACTAGGATCGCCTGCAAAAAGTCTTAAAGTATAATCTTCGTTATTATTTTCTTCAAAATTAAACTTATGTCCGACAGTTTTAATCATATTATCAAGCTCAATAATATGATTAAATTCCTCACTGCACTGTGTACATGAAGAAATATGCCTTGCCAAAAATTCTTTATCCGAAGAAGTTATTCTACTTTCTATATATTGGAAAAATAATTCTCTTGCTTTTTCATGATCCAATGCCAGATGAGAATTTTTCCGTCTGCCTGATGAATTAATTGCCTGTTTAATTGCATCTATTGATTTTAAATTATTCACATCAATAGATACATATTTATCGTTGCCTGTCTGCCTGTTTATTTGGTCAACTTCTATAAACCCTACAAATTCTGCATTTTCTATTGTAGTTTCTAAACGCACCCCTACATAAATATCTGCCAAAATATTATTTAAAAAATGGCTTCTGGGGATGCACATCTGAGGATAATCATCGCCAACAAAAGCCCTGACTGCTATTTTTATATTATTTTCTACTGTTATATTTGCTATATCAAAATCTTTAAGCAATAACAAACCTGAAAGACTGTTATTTTCTGATAATATATTTATTTCTTGCTCTCTTAAGTACTCACACAAGACATTTGACGCTACCAAAGACATAAAAGCTTTTTTCTGCAAATTCAAGTCATTTATGCTTGAAACAACAGCTTTTATTTCAATTCTATCCTGTATCTCAATTTTTTTGGCAAAAGCCTTTGGCATATCCCAAGTCCCATCAGTACAGCAACATTATAAACATATTTTCAGGCACTTCCTATTGTAAGGATTTTCCTGAGAAAAGAAATCATCAATTTAGAGGAACTTGTCATTCTGAGGAAGGATACCCACTTTTTTGATTAAATATCAAAAAAGGAGGGGGTGCGACATGAGAATCTATTCAAACAACAATGTCTGTAAAAATATCGAATAGATTGCCACGTCGTAGCTTTGCCACTCCTCGCAATGACAATAAAAATTAAATATTAATTCACATTATTATGCTTTAATTGTGCTAAACTTTTTATTGACATACCGATTAGCTTTTTGTTCAATATAAATGAAAAGATAGCTGATTTTTATTTAAAATAAACCGCAGGAGATGGGCAATTGTGTAGAATAGGTGCCATTAAATCAAAAAAATATATTCATCCCTCCAAAGCATTACTTTTAATGCGTTCCCAACAAAAAGGTCATGACAACTCGGGTTTTGCAATGGTCATGCAGGACTTGGGCGGGATATTTAAAGATTATAAAGAACTTCCTATTCTTTCAATGGCTTGCACAGACGAAGGATTAAATATTGCAGACAATATACTCGCGGAAGAAGGCTTTGTAAGGGCAATGCAATGGAGTCCCGAAACCAATCCCGACCCCCAATTAATAATAGAAAATATGCCGCATTATATATTTCAAGTGCTTCAATATCCGAAAGCTTTTAAATATGCCTCTCGTGAAGAAAAAGAAGAACTTCTGGTAAATACAAGACTACGATTAAGAAAAGCTCTTGAGGTAGACGAAGAAGGATTTGTTTATTCTTTTTGGCCGGATGTAATCACTCTTAAAGAAATTGGCGACCCCAAAGACATTGGAACTTACTTTGGCTTATGGGAAGAATCCGATAATTTCACCGCAAAAATCATTACAGCACAGTGTAGACAAAACACAAATTACGATATCGTAAGATATGCCGCGCATCCTTTCTTTTTGCAAGGTTATACAGTTCTTGCAAACGGAGAAAACACTTTTTATGAGAGAAATAAACTTTTTCAACAAAGCTTATTTGAAGGATATATAGGTTTTGAATCGGATTCTCAATGTTTTTTATACACTTTGCATTACCTTAATAAAGTGTTGAAGTGGCCTCTTAACTATTATAAACACACCATAACCCCACTTCCTTACGAGGAAATAACTCAAAGACAGGATAAAACCGTTCTTTTAAAAATAAAAGAATCGCTTACACATCTGGAAATAAACGGACCAAACACAATTATAGGAACACTTCCTGATGGAACGCTCTTTACATGCTGTGATTCAAAAAAACTAAGACCTGTTGTTATTGGACATACTGATGATACAGTAATTATAACCTCGGAAGTAACGGGTATTAACGAAGTTTTACCTGAAAGAAACTGGGAAGAGGATATTTACCCTCACGAAAGAGAAACTGTGGTAATTAACAATGATTTGAGGGTTGAGAGATGGCAACAATAAAAGTAAACGAGCTTAACAAAGACGAATTACTGTGGCAAATCGAATATAATTCCGACAGATGCACTATGTGCGGAAAATGTGTGGCATCCTGTCCTTTTAACGCAATTAAAGCCTCCGTTGAAAAAAGAAGAAAAGTTGTAAGCGAGGACTTAACTCCTGCACCAAAAGTAAAATTTCAAACAGTGCCTGTAATTAAACAAAACATTAATATAAAAAATTTCTGCCGCGGCTGTGGAATTTGCGAAAAAGTTTGCCCGAACGAGGCAATTAAACCCGTCAGAAACCCTGACGAAAAGTTTGCAATGAAAGTAAGGGCTTACACAGGCGATTCCTACAAAAGAGGCGGAAGAAGCAATCTGCATACAATGCCAAGAGCTCTTGATAAAATAAAAATCGGTCGTATTTCACAGATGACCGATCCTTCACTTGACGCGCAAAGGCATACCTTTGAAATGCTTGCTCCCTTTGGAAGAGTACTTCCTCCAGAGCAGCTTCCCTTCACAGAATTTAACGGACAGCTTGAACTTAATAAAAATTTGCCGCCTGTAAGGTGGATTTATCCGATAATTCTCGGAGATATGTCAATCGGAGCGCTTTCAGGAAGAATGTGGGAAGCTCTCGCTATTGCCACCGCTTATATGAACGAAGAACTCGGAATTCCAATCCGTATGTGTTCAGGCGAAGGCGGTATGCCGGTAAGACTTTTAAAATCAAGATATTTGAAATATATGATTCTTCAGATAGCTTCAGGACATTTTGGCTGGAACAGAATCATAAACAC
>DNRP01000151.1 GCA_003499955.1 Cyanobacteria bacterium UBA9971 | reverse complement strand
CACTGTTAACGATGTAATTACAACTGTACGAAAACAGGTTATCAAAGCCAAAGTTCACGATTTTGTATAAAAGTTTAAATACTTCTGACAAGCACTAGAGAAGCTTTTTCGGGATGCAAATGGTTATTTGCCGTTTCTTCAATTTGATTTTTTGTAATTGAACTTATAATTTCAGGATAGTCATTGATATAATCATCTCCAAGTCCATAAAATTCATTTACCAACAGGGTTTTTGCTATTCCGTTATTACTGGAAAATCTTAAAGGATAAGCTCCTACATTATAAGACTTAGCATATTCCAACTCTAAATCAGTGATTCCGTCATCAATAAATCTGCTTATCTCTTCTTTTAAAGATTCTACAGCAACATCTACACGGTTATCATCAACTCCAAACCTGACAGACCATCCTCCGGGAATCAAAAGAGCCGTAAATCCCGACGAAACGCTATAAACAAGTCCGAGTTCTTCTCTTAGTTTTTTGCCTATCCTGCTTGATAGAGCGCCGCTTCCTCCAAGTATAAAGTTCATTATCAGGGCTTTATGGTAATCAGGATGGTTTCTTGTCAAGTTTCCATAATGACCAAATATAATTTTTGTCTCCGTTTTGTTTTTTACAGGCACGATTTGCTGTTTAAATTCTTTTTGGAGCTTAACAGGTTTGATTTTCGGACATATTATTTCTTTTTCTGTCCAGTGTTGAAAATGCTTTTCAACAAGATTAAAAGCTTCATCCATTTCTATATTTCCGGCTATTGTCATAATAGTGTTATTTGGAGCATAAAAGCTGTCATAAAAGCCTTTTATATCTTCTAAATCAGTATTTTTTATATGTTTTTCCTGTGTTTCATGACTAAATGCGTACCAGGGATGACTTTTTGGAAAAATCATACGCTTGAAATACATATTTGCAAGGAAATCTGAGTTATTTTTTCTTTGTTTTACGCCGGCTATATAAAAATTTTTCATTTTGTCAAATTCTTCTTCAGGAAAAGACGGTTCTGTCAAAATTTCAGACAGCAAGCTGAGAATATATGGAAAATCTTCTTTTATACAAGAGAGGGAGAAATTTACAGATTCTGTGACGTTGCTGATTCCTACAGAAGCCCCTCTTGACTCAACATCTGTTGCTATTTCAAGTTTTGATTTGTTTTTTGTCCCTCTATTCATCATTCCGCCACACATGAAAGGCAATGACGGATTAACCATTCCGGCGTAAAGATTGCCTGCAAATATAGTTCCGTGTAATTTTACCGTATCGCTTATTTTATTTGGAGAAACCAGAACTTTTATTCCGTTAGAGGTTATTCTTTTTGAAAAATTGACAGGATAAGGCTTGGTTTTTGTTTCTATAATTATTGGAAGTGGGGTATTGCCATGCTTTTTTTCAGAAACAACTTTATAATCCGACACGGGAGAAATTATTCTTTTTTGGTCATGTACAGGAATAAAATGTCCTACTGTGCAGTTTTCTTTGGTCAAATACAGTTTTGCTACTCTTTTAATATCATCAAGAGTGACTTTTTGGATATTATCAATATAATTTTCAAAGAATTTATAGGAATTTATGGTTTCATAATAACCTAAAAGGTACGCAAATTTTAATGTTCCGTCTTTATTAAACTCAAAACTCGATTTGATTCGCTTTTTTGTGTTTTCCAGTTCTTCTTCTGTCGGTGATTGGTGGTTATAAATATTATTAATTTCGTCAAAAATCCTGTTTTCAGCCTCGTTATGGCTGACATTAGGGAACAAAGTGGCTATTATGGTAAATAATCCCGAATCTTTTGTTACTTCGACGTTTGTACTTATATCTGTAGCTATTTGTTTTTCGACCAATTCCTGATGTATTCTGCTGCTCACGCCTGTATTAAGCATTTCCCCGATTACCAGCAAAGGGAAAATATCATCATGTTCGCAGGAAGGAATATGATAAGCCTGCTTTACAATGGAATAACTCCCAGCTTTGCTTACTTTTGTCCTTCTTAAATGTTTTTGAGGGTCTTCTTTCTCAACATAAGTATTTGTTTTACCTGAATGAATAGAGCCAAAATGTTTTTGTATAAGCCTAAAAGCTTCATTATTGTCAAAATTTCCCACCACAACTATAGTTGCATTATTTGGTTTATAAAAATTGTCATAATAATCCTGCAAATCTTGAATAGTGATATTCTTCACATCATCAGCCACACCTATAATAGGGTATCGATAAGGGTGTGTTTTATATGTTTCCAGCCGTATGGCATTTTCTAACTCTGAATACGGATTATCAAGACCTTTTTCAAGCTCGGCAAGAATTATCCCGACTTCTGTTTGTCTGTCATTTTCATTTAAAATAAGTTTGTGCATTCGCTGGGATTCAATTATCATGGCAATTTCAAGCTTATTAGTAGTAAAAGTTTCATAGTAACAGGTAAAATCACGCGAAGTGTAAGCATTAAAATTCCCGCCATTTCTGTTTATTTCAGAAACAATCTGTCCATAATCAAATAATTCAGTTCTTTTAAAACTTAAATGCTCAAGAAAATGCGATAAACCTGTTTTTCCTGCTATTTCATTTCTGGAACCAACTTTGTACCAGACCATAAAAGTAGCCGAAGGCGCGCAGCAATAAGAATAGAACAAAATTTTAAGTCCGTTATCAAGTTTATGTTTAGAAATCTGAATATTATTGCGGCTCATTAAGAAATTTCCATTGTTCTGCTGTGAATTTCCCGCTTTTTGCTATCTGAGTTCCTTTGATATAGATTTCTTCAGGTTTTTCTTTATTTAAAATATCTTGATACAGATCCTTCGCTTTGCTCAGGATGACAGAGGGGCTTAAATTAAATACCAGAAAATCAGCGTCTTTGCCTTTTTCCAGAGAACCTGTTTTATCATCAATTTTCAATATGCGGGCTGAATTTATTGTTAACATATCCAGTAGCTTTTTAAAATCCAGACCTGTACTATTTTTAATCCATCTTGCTTCATTCAAAATGCTTAAGTCGTAATTGCTGAACCTGCTATCAGTTCCTATACCTGTATTTTCGCATATCGATTGCGGTAATTTGTTATAATCAAGGTTTTTTTTATGAAGCAGAATATTGCTTCTCGGGCAGTACGCGATTCCTGCGTCATAATTCACAAGTTTTTCGAGGGATTTTTCGTCAAGTTCTATACAATGAGCGGCTGTTAAATTTTCTCCGCATAGTTTTAAAAAGCCGAGTTTTTCCAGATATTCAACGGGATTTAGTCCTGATTCATAAGGTTTTAAGTTATCCCATTTGACCAGTTTATGGATTTTATCAATGCCTGATGGTTTATTATTCAGCCAGTTAGTTTCGTCTTGTGATTCTGCAAGGTGAGTATGGACTAAAATATTTTCCTCTACTGAAAATCTGGCAATTTCTTCCCATAAACTACTATGGACGTTATAAATAGAATGCGGGGAAATCCCTATAATCACATTCTTTGAAGAGTTTTCTTTAATCTGTTTTTTAAGTTTTTCTATTTCTTTTTTACTGTTTTCTTCGCTGTTTGAGAAAGTTTCAAGAAACACAAAGCTTTTTAAATCAAGAATTTTCAGGATGTCTATAAAATATTCTTCCCTTGAAAGCTGGACTATACAGGTACATCCCGACAAAATAGCTTCTCTTAATCCGTTTTTAAACGATTTTATTTTTTTTGCTTCTGACCAGAAAAAGTATTGCTTCATCAAACTTATTATCCAGTCGGAGAAATCCATATTAGGGTCGTCATTGATTAAATGGATTGCTTCGCTTCGCTCGCAATGACAGGAATCCAAATTGTGTTTAAATACAGGTTTTAAGTCGGTATACTGCAAATGCGTATGCAAATTCACAAAACCGGGAGTTATTACAGCATTTCCAAAGTCTATAACTTCTGTGTTTTCAGGAACTTTGTCATTTCTAACTATGTCAAAAACTTTCCCGTCTTGAACTACGAGAATACAGTCCTCGAAAATCTTTTCACCAGAAGAAATTATGTATTTTGATTTGTAGAATTTCATTATTTCTAACTTTCTTTGTCATTGCGAGGGCTTTAGTCCGAAGCAATCCAAAAAATATTAATTTGTTTTTTCTTTGGATTGCCGCGCTCCCGTTGGTCGCTCGCAATGACGAAAAAATTAATTGGCGATTCGGGTTAATTAGTAATTTACGTTAAATAATTCCCGCTTTTTGCATGTTATTCAACTCCTGACGAATATCTTCAACGCTAAAATGAATGATTTCCGAACTTTCATTCTTTTGAATATAAACATCTTTAAGCCCCGCCTGAACAATAAACCTTTTACAAAGAATACAAATCTGATCATGCCCGTACATATATATTGTTCCATTTTGACAAGTTTTTTCTCCCGCCTGAATAATGGCGTTTTGCTCGGCATGAATTGACTGGCATGTTTCATATCTCGTGCCGGAAGGGATATTATTTTCCACACGATAACATAAACCCTTTTCCATGCAGGAAATCACTTTGCTTGGGGTACCGTTATAGCCTGTTGATTTGATTTTATTATTAACATCAACAATTACCGCGCCGACTTGCGCTCTTATACAACTTGAACGACTTGATGCCTGTTTGGCAAAACCCATAAAATATTCCGTAAAACTGGGACGCATTTAATTTATACCTCTTAATATATCTGTCTTTATTTTCTATAACAGTATAACATTTGAGAATATAAATTAAAATTAGAAACTTTTATTTGTGGCAACTGCTTTTTGCATTGAACAGATAATTTTTTGTCT
>DNRP01000060.1:3583-12923 GCA_003499955.1 Cyanobacteria bacterium UBA9971 | reverse complement strand
AGCTCCAAGAAAAGTGCCGTCACCGCCGATAATAAAAGCCATACTTATATCAGGAAAAGTATAAGTCTGATTTTTTTGCTTTCCTGTAATTGCCAATATTTTAATGTCGGAAAATCCTTTGGAAGTTAGAATTTTCTCAAGGCTTTCAGCGACGGATTGGGCTGTTTTATGGTCGGTATTGTAAATAATGCCGATTTTTGAAAGATTCAGGATTTTGTTATTTGTTGATTTTATTTGAGTTAAAGTGTTCATGAGCCTTCTCTACTGTTTCGGTAATTGATTTTTCGAATTCTGTTTTATTATACTCCGCTTTGTTTTTAAGATAAATAAGATATTCTATATTTCCGGCAGGTCCTTGTATAGGAGAAAAAGTCAAATTTACGGGGAAAAGATTAATTTCGCTTGCAAAATCCACAATATTTTTAATCACACTAACATGAATATTTTTATCTTTAATCACTCCGCTTTTGGGTACAAGTTCTTTACCCGCTTCAAACTGCGGTTTTATGAGGGCAACGATTTCTTTTTTATCGGGATTCATTAAATTTTTAACGTTGCCAAGAACTTTTGTTATAGAGATAAAAGACAAATCCATAGTACAAAATTCCGCAAAAAAATCACTGTCATTGCGAGGAGCTTGCGACGAAGCAATCCATTCATTATTTTGGTTGTAAACTGCTTCCGGTTTAGCGTTTCGGATGTTAGTTCTTTCGATGACGACAACTTTCGGGTCGTTTCTAAGCTTCCAGGCTATTTGACCATACCCAACATCTACCGCATAAACTTTAGCAGCAGCATTTTGAAGCATGCAGTCAGTAAAACCTCCTGTAGAAGCTCCGCCATCAAGACAGATTTTGTCCTGAAGATTTATATTAAACTCTTTTAAGGCTTTTTCAAGTTTAAAACCGCCCCTGCTAACGTAAGGCATCGATTCTATTTCAATATTTTGAGGTTTTTCGGTATTTATCTGAAAGCCGGCTTTTGTTAAAACTTCACCGTTTATCTTGACTTTGCCGGCGAGAATATTNNAATATATTATTTACCGAAATCATGCCCATTTCAAACAATAATTCTACCTGTGATTTGTTATAACCCAAAACAGCAGCTACATGATTTATTTTTGCAGCAGTATAACTGCTTTGCGCTTGAAGAACATCAATAAAAGTTCCTATTCCCGCTTTAAGTCTTATTACGGAAATGTTTCTGCTTTCGCTTGCCGCTTGAACTTCTGCCCATGTTGAATCTATAAGACTTCTTGAAGCTACTGTATTAAAAAAAGTTCTTACAATATTTTCTTCAATATTTCTTGATTTTTTTATATAAGTTAATTTTGACTCATTTAACTCGGCTGTTTTAGATTTAATATCAGCATATCCGATTAACCCGAGTCCTTGTCCTGCAAAATAACTTACTTGATTATAATATCTGTATTTTAAATCCCATCCTACAAATACTCCTAATTGATGATTTGCAGCAATTTTATTTCCTACTACTCCCTGTTCTGAACTTACGCCAAAAAGTGCAATATCAGGCAGATAATTTGCATAAAGCCTGTTTCTTTTTTGCCTTGCCGCTTCTATATCGAATTTTGCAGCCTGAAGGTCTTGCCTGTTAAATGTAGCGATATCTTTTGCTTTATCAATATCAAAACAATCTTTAAAAATTTCTTTTATTTTAATATCTTTATCATCCGGCACAAGCTGAATAAAAACAGACACTCCTATAATATTTGCCAACTTAGCCTGGTTAAACCTATACACATCATTTGCAAGCGTTAATTCCTGATTAGCCCTTGCTAAATCCGCTTGAGCTCTTAAAACATCGAATTTTGTACCTATTCCCGCTGTTTGTTTTTCAGTATTTATTCTTAATTGTTCTTTAATTTGTTCAAGGTTTGTATTTAAAATTTCTATTTTTCTTTTACTTTCCAGAAGTTCATAATATTGTATTGTAGAATTTTTTAATACTTCTTCTTTTGTAA
The DNA here is from genome assembly GCA_003499955.1 of Cyanobacteria bacterium UBA9971. Classification (GTDB taxonomy): domain Bacteria; phylum Cyanobacteriota; class Vampirovibrionia; order Gastranaerophilales; family UBA9971; genus UBA9971. The sequence continues at coordinate 10,942 of DNRP01000060.1, read as the reverse complement.
ATTCCAATGTTTTTTTCTGTGACTTATATTGGTTTCTTGCTATTTGTAAATTGAAATACTTACTTGCACTTATTGTATAATCATAATAAAAGTTTAATTGAACAGCGGTTTCTTTTACTGAATCAGGAATAATGCCTGATACGACAAACTCCCCTATATTTTTTTGAACACCTTGCTCTAAATCTATATTAGGAAGAAAATCAGCGATTGAAGCGTAATAATCCCATTTGTTTTTTTCTGCTCTTTGTCCGAATATCTTAATGTCAAAGTTCTTTTCCATAGAAATTTCCAGCGTATCTTTAAGACTAATAGGCTGCTCTTTTTCTGTTAAATCAAAAATTATGTTGCCGCAAATATCCGGTTTATTGGGATTTGCACCTTTAGGGCGTTCAGCCGGCTTATCTTTAGGAACTTCTTTTGGCGGTTCATTTTGTTTAAGAAATTCAGCTATAGAAGAAGGAGTTTTTTTATCAATTTTTGACATTTCTTCTTTATCTTCAGATTCAAAGATTTTAGGAATAACTGATTTTTCTTGAGTTTTTTCTTCGGGTTTAAGTATTTCAGAACTAGTCGGCTGTTTAATATTTTCAGTATTTTCACTTATTTTTTCAGGTTGTGCGGGCATTATTTCCTGAGCAAAACAATGAGTAGCTGTTAAAAAGCTAACAGCCATAATAAAAATAAAGATTTTTATTATTTTTATTACCATTTAAATTTTTTCCACAAAATTAAAAATTACCGGTCGCGTTCATATAAATTTTGTTCAGTATAGTTTTTAAAGTTTCTATTTCTTCTTGTTGNNTCCTGCGTAAGATAAATTTTAAACTTTCTGCGGTCTTTTTCGTCGGAAATTCTGATTATCAGATTTCTTTTTTCCAGAATATCAAGAATTCTTGTTACAGTGGGCTTATCTTTATACAAAAAATCTGCTATTTGCTTTTGATAAAGCCCGTCTTCTTTGTGAAGATATGACATAACTGCCCATTGTTCAGGAGTAATGTTAAAATTTTTTGCTTTAAACTCCCTAAAAACAAGATTTTTAATACTTTGTACGGTTTTTCCGATAAAATAACTCATACAATCTTCATTAACAAATTTTTGAGTATCCATATTACCTTCCCCAATTGTCTAAACACCGTTAATTGTTATGATAATTAAAGCAAAAACAAACTATAGTTGCAATAGCAACTATAGCAAAAACAACCATATATAATATTTATTTGTTATTATACGTATTTGTTTATTTTTCCCAATAAGTTTTAAAACTATTTAATTCATCTATTGTTTTTAAATAATCACCTTCAAATTTTATACCTCTATCATCAATATAGGCATAGGCAGGCTCTTTTTTATCAGTAATTTTAAAAACATATTTTTTTAGATCATATTTTTCAAGCCATTTTTCAATATGAAAGGGATTTCTGGTTGAAAAAATATAAATCCGGTAAGACATGGCAAGTTCTTGCAAAAATTCTTTAGCACCGTCTTTAAGACTGTATAATTCATCATTTCCCTGCCACCCTGTATAAGTGTTTAAAACCCCGTCAAAATCTATGCATAAATTTTTCATCATATAATTCCTAACTTGCTAATAGCAAGATTATACACAAAAAACCCTGCTATTAGCAATAGTATTTTGTTAAAAACTCTTGTATAAAGACTTTATGGCTAAAAATTTTGATAAAAACTTTCATAAAAAATTTGGAAAAAGAATTAAAGAGTTGCGAAAAGAAAAAGACTTGACACAAGAGGAATTAAGTCTTGAAATTGGAGCAGGCAATTCATATATAAGTATTGTTGAAAATGCTCAAAGAGATATACCTCTTTCAAAAATTCACAAAATTTCCAAAGCATTAGGCATAAATTTACATGACTTTTTTGAATTTGATAAATAATACAAATCGCTAATTAACTCGAGTCGCGAATTAGGAAAAACTGTCATTGCGAGGGCTTTGCCCGAAGCAATCCAAATTGATTTTATTTTTTTAGATTGCCACGCTCCCGTTGGTCGCTCGCAATGACGATTTCGGTTATTTAACAATTTAAAAAAAATGAATTAATTTTATTGATAAATTCCTGAATGTTTATAGGCTTGGTGATATAGTCAATACACCCTGCTTCGCGGCATTTTTTCATGTCAGATTCCATTGCATGGGCTGATACGACTATTATCGGAATGTCTTTGCTTTCAGCATCTGCTTTTATGTTTTTTATGACTTCAAGCCCGTTAATATCAGGAAGTTGCAGATCCATGAGAATTAAATCGATTTTGTTATAATTTTTTTCAACTAATTCAAGCGCTGATTTTCCATCAACAGCCTCAAGCACTTCAAATTTTTGAAAATTCAAAATATCTCTTAATAGTTTTAAGTTTATAGGGTTATCTTCAACAATAAGTATGGTTTTATGGGTTTGCATCCGTTAATCCTTTATGGGCAAAGTGAAAATAAAAGTCGCCCCTTTGTTTAACCGGCTCTCCAAAATAATTTTCCCGTCATGGAGTTTGACGAGTTCTTTGGTTATTGTCAAACCAAGCCCTGTACTGCCCTGTTTCGTTGAAAAAGAACTGTCTACCTGTTGAAATTTACCGAAAATCTTTTCATGAAACTCTCGAGCGATTCCAATGCCGTTATCTTTCACCGATACTTTCAAAAATTTACCGTCTTTTGTTGCTTTTATTTCAATATCGCCGTTTTCCGGTGTAAATTTTATTGCATTGCTTATTAAATTATATAGTATTTGATGAAATTTTCTTCTGTCTGCGGATATTTCAAAAGATTCATCCTTGCATTCAAACTTTAAATTCTGTTTTTTCTGTATAAGAAGCGGAGAAACTATATTTAAAGCTTCTTTTATTGCTGATTTCACATTAAATATTTCTTTACTAAGCTGCATTTTTCCTGATTCAATCTTGGATAAATCCAGTAAATCATTAATCATTCCCAACAAATGTATGCCGCTGGAATTTATATCTCTTATGTATTCAGATTGTTTTTCGTTTAATTCACCGAATATCTTAAGATTTAAAGCTTCAGAAAATCCAATAATCGCATTCAGAGGAGTTCTTAGCTCATGGGACATGTTTGCGAGAAATTCGTTCTTTATTTTGTCAGCCTCAAGAATTTTTTTATTTTGTTCTTTTATAAGTTCAAGCGTTTTTGTTCTTTCTGTAATGTTTTCTTTAAGAATTTTGAGCTGCATTTTAAATACTTGACTGAGTTCAGCATCTTTTATCAAATAAGATGCTGTTGAACTAATTGTTTCAAGGATAGAAACATCACTTTCTTCATATTTGTCGGGCTGATTCTGAATAAGTATTATGAAACCGTATACAGTTTCCCTGATTTTCAAAGGGGAAATTATTGCGGAAAATTCAATATCATCGGCGAACCCCAGCTCTTTCAATATTGAGCTGTTAAATTCATTGTTGTTATCTATAATGCTCTTGCCGTTTGAAAGGATATAATTTAAAATTTTGTCCTTGTCTGTTATAACTTTCTTGTAATTAGCAGGGTAATCTTTAAACCCCGTCTGAACTTTTGTGACAAGAGTATCCCCTTCAAGCAGAAATATAATGGATTTGTCATAATTTACAAGGTTTTTTATCTTTTCCAGAATGTCGCTAAAGATATTTTCTTCAGAAGAACTTTGCCCTTCAAAGATTTCCATGTTTGTATGGAGAGTTTTTATAAGCCTGTTATTAAGTTCTTTGATATTTTGATATTCAGAAGCCGGCATTGATAACGAAATTATATTTTCATTATTTTTTAAAAATATTGTCTTTGTAAATAAAAAGTTTTTATTTTTTTGTATTAAGTTTATTTCAGAAGAAATCTCGTTGAGTTCATTCAGGTTTTTGCTAATTTCAGATATTCTGAAGTCAAAAACTTTATGCAGACTTAGATTAGAAAATTCATCCTGACTAAAACCGAGTTTTTCCGGTAATCTTTCGGAAAAATTTATAATTAATCCTTCTTTATTAAATACAATATGAAAAATTTTATCAGATTTAGTTAAAACTTCTGATAAATTTAGGTTATATTCCTGATTACGTTCGGATAAATTCATAAGATAATTATAATACTCTTTTTATATATGTAACCCATTAAATTTCAGATTCCTGTTTTTGGAATTTTTAAATCCTTCAACTATTTCACATTTTAATAAATCCAAAAACTAATTTTAAGTTAAGCATAAATAAATTTTAAGGTGTATACAGTGTATGATGTTCCTTTTATATTGTTGGTTTTTTTAGTAGTATGCTTTTTTATAGGTTTGTATATTGATAATTTTTTAAAATTACAGTTGCCTGTATTTACTGTATTATTTACTATAATAGGTATAATAGGCGGAATTTGGAGTGTTCTTAAAAGATTGTCAAAGTAAAGTAATAATCAAGAAAGTCTTTTTATTTAATAGTTTGGTATAAATAGACTTCTCCTCCTTTTTTTTCATCTTTCATATATTTTATCAATTTTAAATCTTTTTGGCTCTCCAAATATTTTTTGAAAGCTATTGTTTGTTCAAATGTTATACGGTCATAATCTTTACTGTTATATGTGGCAAAAAAAGGAAACCATATTCTTGTTTTTTGTGTTTTCAAAGTTTCTATATCTTTTTTAAAATAATCCAGGCTTTTTTTGTCGACGGAATATATTTTTTTATCGCCATAATATAATTTTTCATTACGATTATGCAGTTCATTATCAATTATAAAATAACCTTTGTCATAAGGAGTTAAATATATATAATCAGTCTTTTCCATATTTTGTTCTATAAATACAAGAAAATCATTAATTTTTATATTTGTTCTTATATGAAAGTAATTTTTTGTATTAAAAGGTATTTGAAATAAAATAATTGCACTTATTAATAAGACTAAGCCGTTTTTAATAATATTATTTTTAATAAATTTATCAAAATAATTAAGATATTCCAAATTTTTTGCTACAAAAATTATAACAATCGGAGCTAAAAACAATATTAACCTGTCGCCAAAAGGATAAGCTTTTATACAGGAGGCTGCCAGCGTAAATATTATCGGGAGAACAAGCAATACTGATTTTTCTTTTTTTTGAAAAATACAAAGCCCTGCGCCTGTTATTATTAATAAATACATTAAAATTGAAGAATGGAATACGCTTTGGAACGTTGTATTACAAAGTTGGCTCAAAGCAAGCAAAAACCAATTCCAATCAGGCGGAACCGGCATAAAATAATCTTTCCAATACCATAAAAAATAATCTTTGCTGCGAAGAAAATTAGAATAAGCAAAAACAGATGAAATTAAAAAACTTACTAACCAGATGTAACATACGGTAGATAATCTTAATAAATTAATTTTTTGTTTTTTATAGAAATATACAAAACCATAATAAATCCCAACCGAAGCTAATACAAAAACTACCGGATAAGATAACCAGACCAGAAGAAGACCCAATAAAGAAGGAATAAACATACTAATTATTTCTTTATTTAAAAAGTATTTTGCCATAATAAAAATAATTAATATTGCCATTACATCTACAGAATAGGGTTTAAAAAAAACGCTGTATGATACTAATGAGCCGGATACAGCAAAAATAAACACACTAAATAGTAAACTCTTTGATGATAAATAATCTTTTGCAAAAAAATAGAACAAAAATATTGAAAATATTCCGCTTAGAAGAGGAAAAATTCTGAGAGCCGATTCGTTTATTCCCCAGATATTGGAAAAACATTTTGAAATGACCATAAATCCAACAGGAGCAGCCTGATTAAACCAATATAAAGGTGTAAAAATCAGTTCATGAAAAGTTTTTTGTTTAAGAATATTTATGGCTAGTGAACATTCATCGCCTTCAAGGGAATATTGTTGTAAAAAAACATAAATTCTTAGAAAAATACCTAAAAAGATAGAAAAAAACAGAAAAAGATAAAAATATTTATTTTTTTCTATCTTTTTAATTAGTTCTTTAAACACGATAAAGCCTTTAAAATTTTTATCTTTTTAATTGTCCAGATTTTGTTTAATAATATCAGTCGTAATCCCTTGCGCTTTAAGCGAATCCAGAAAGTTTTGAGCAGCTTGTCTTTGAATATTTTGAGGAACGACTCTTAATAATTCCACAGCTTTTGCCAAAACAGGATCTTGATCATACCAGCGTTTGCCGTCCAATGGTTTAACTTTCTCATAGAAAGCATCAATAGCTTCTTTTCCAACATGGTCTTCTATTTTAGTTAAAAATATTTCCGCTTGATCTCTAAGATCGTCCTGAAAATTTCTTAGCAATTCCATGACTTCCATTAATAAAGGATCATGGTCATACCAACGTTTATAATCGGCCATTTTATTGATTTCCTTGATTTGAATTTTAAATTGCTTAAACCTAATTTTATTAAAGTTTAAGTTTTATATTTATCTTATTTTAGTATAACTTAATTTAAAAATTAAATTACACGAATTTCATCTGCAATAAGTTTAGCATTAATATCACTTTCGGTAATATTAACTCTTTGAATATCGGCGCCTATTCCTGATAATTTTTCCAGAACTTTTTCATAACCTCTGTCGATATGATAAAGATCGGTAATTTCGGTAGTTCCTTCCGCGCATAAAGCAGCAACAAGAAGAGAAGCACCTGCTCTAAGATCGCTGGCTTTTACCTGAGCCCCTGTAAGTGATTTTACTCCTTTGACAATAGCCCTGTTGCCTTCTTGCTGAACGTTTGCACCCATTCTGGTTAATTCGCCGATTTGTCTGAATCTGTTTTCGTAAATGCTTTCGGTAATGACACTTATTCCTTCAGCTACCGCCAATACAGACATAAATGGCGATTGAAGATCGGTAGGAAATCCGGGATGCGGTTGTGTAACGATATTAACGGCATTTATAATTTTTCCGCAAGAAATTTCAATACTAAACGGATCAAGAATATTTATATTTGCGCCCATATCGGTTAATTTGCTTATAACAGCGCTTAAATGACTTGGAAATATGTTTCTTATAACAGCTTTTCCTCTTGTGGCGACAACTGCTGCGATATAAGTGCCTGCTTCAATTCTGTCAGGAATTGTAGTATAAATTGTCGGATGCAAATCTTTTTGTTTAACACCGTTAATAATTATTTCAGAAGTTCCTGCGCCTGTAACATCTCCGCCTAATGCATTAAGGAAATTCGCCAGATCTACAATTTCAGGTTCTTGCGCCGCATTGCTGATAATAGTTGACCCTTCTGCAAGTATAGCAGCAATCATAATATTTTCGGTTGCTCCAACGCTTGGTCTGTCAAGATATACGGTTGTACCTATAAGTTTTTTCGCTTTGGCAATAACATAACCGCCCTCAATTTTTATTTGAGCGCCTAATGCTTCAAG
>DNRP01000060.1:0-3524 GCA_003499955.1 Cyanobacteria bacterium UBA9971 | reverse complement strand
ACTTCAACCATTATTTGCACGTCAGCAAGTTCCGGCACATTATGAATTTCACATGCGTCATCCAATAAAAGCGCTGCCGCCATTAACTTAAGAACAGCATTTTTAGCGCCGCTTATATTAACTTCACCTTTTAATTTCTTCCCGCCATTTATTAAAAACTTCTGATCCAAGAAAGTTTCCTCCTAAAGCAAAATCTGTTTACATCCTTCATGATCTTTAAAATATCTTTTCTGTTTTGATTTTAAAAAATATTATAAATATTATTCAGCCTTAATATTAATATCTACAAATCATTAAGTAAACCTCTATATATGAAATTTTGTTTTTCAAAGGTTATAATTGTTGCTTGTAGTAACTATACAGCATTAATAAAAATAACTTAACAAAAATCTATAAATTTTAGTAATTATAATTCTATCAAAAGTATACGCGTGTGTTTATCAGCTTATAATATGATTTTTTTCTTTTTATAATCGACATACTTTTAACATGCTATCATCATAATTATGAATTATCAATGTATATCAGGCTAATAAACTTTTTAATTAGCTGTATGAATAAAATATTTAAATAAATCCCCGAATAAACTAATTCTTTATATGGTTAATTTAAGAATTAAATGTATGAATTTTTTCAAATTTATGGCATGATAATCCTGCTTTCTTAAAGCAAGGATAAAACAGTACCCGTATTTTATTTGATACTTGTATAAATACTTACTAAGCGGTTAAATATAATTGGTAAAAATATTATAAATTTGCCATAATAATATTGTAACAATTCGTAACAAATTCGTTTTNNCAGTCAACAGGTGTCTATATAACTTTATTAGTTATTATAATGGCATTTATAGCATCTTTAATGACCACAAAGACAGATGCAATAAGAGACATATCCTATTCAGCTTTTATAAATAAAGTAAAACAGGGAGAAATCCTGAAAGCTTCCATCTCTGAAGATTATTTAATAGCTGAATCAAATACAAAAAATGCCAAACAAGCTGTTAAATATAAGGTTTTAATTCCGATGAACGATCCGGGATTAATAACAAAGCTTGAAAACAATAGTGTAGATATAAGTGTAAATCGCCCTGACAATTCGGGGCAATGGATAGGACTTATTGGTACGCTTATTTTTCCTTTATTCTTGTTAATAGCTTTATTCTTAATGTTCAGAAGCGCATCCAGCGGTGGTTCTCAAGCGATGTCATTCGGAAAAAGCAAGGCAAAAATGATGCTTGATAATAAAGTTAAAATAACATTTGCTGATGTTGCAGGGATTGATGAATCCAAACAGGAACTTGAAGAAATCGTTGATTTTCTTAAAAATAGCCAGAAATATGTTTCTCTTGGCGCAAAAATTCCAAGGGGAGTTCTTCTTGTAGGCGCTCCTGGAACAGGTAAAACCCTCCTTGCAAAAGCCGTTGCAGGTGAAGCAGGAGTTCCTTTCTTCAGCATAAGCGGTTCTGATTTTGTTGAAATGTTCGTAGGTGTCGGTGCTTCACGCGTAAGAGATTTATTTGAACAGGCTAAAAAGCATGCTCCTTGTATTGTGTTCATAGACGAAATTGACGCAGTAGGCAGACAAAGAGGCGCAGGCATGGGCGGCGGGCATGACGAAAGAGAACAAACTTTAAATCAGCTTCTGGTTGAAATGGACGGCTTTGACGGAACAACAGGAATTATAATAGTTGCAGCGACAAACAGACCTGATATTCTTGATAATGCTTTATTAAGACCGGGCAGGTTTGACAGACAGGTTGTAATTGATAGACCTGACATACTCGGACGTGAAAAAATTCTTGAAGTTCACGCAAAAGGTAAGCCTTTTGCTCCTGAAGTAAACTTGAAAACACTTGCTAAAAGAACTCCCGGATTTACAGGCGCTGATTTATCAAATTTAATAAACGAAGCAGCACTTTTAGCAGCCCGACACGAGAAAAAAGAAATAGATATGCCGGATTTAGAAGCTGCTATAGATAAAATAATCGCGGGACCGGAAAAGAAAAGCCGCATTATAGATGATCAGGAAAAAGAAAATACAGCATATCACGAAGTTGGACATGCTTTATTGGCAAAACTATTGAAAGATTGTGATCCGCTTCATAAAGTCAGTATTATACCTAGAGGCATGGCTCTTGGCGTAACGATGACTCTGCCTGAAAAAGATCATCTAACTTATAGAAAATCCCAGTTACTGTCGAGAATAGCTATGCTTTTAGGCGGAAGAATAGCTGAAGAAATAACATTTGGTGAATCAGAAATATCAACAGGCGCATCAAATGATATAGAAAAAGCTACTGATTTGATAAGAAAAATGGTTACATCTTACGGAATGAGCGACAAAATCGGCCCAATCGCCGTAGGCAAAAGAAATGAACATGTTTTCATGGGCAGGGACTTTGGCGCTGATAAAAATTACTCTGAAGAGGTGGCATCTATTGTCGACAGAGAAATAAAAACCATAATCGAAGAAAGATATGAATTCGCAAAGAAATTGCTTCTCGAAAATAGAGATATAATTGAAGAAATCGTAAAAGTTCTCCTTGAAAGAGAAACACTGGACGAAAAAGAAGTTGATGAAATCATCGAAAGAATTCGTTCGGAAAGAAACGTTCAACCAGCTTTTTAAAGTAGAAAAATGATGACAGATAATAATAAAAAAAACAGACAAATTCCTCATTCTTTAGACCCTGCCTACAGAAACAAGAATTTTGAAGAAGTTGAGACTAATTTTACTGATGAGCAAGCACAAATAGAAGCTGAACGCTGTATTCAATGTAAAAACCCCAAATGCGTTCAGGGTTGCCCCGTCAACGTTAACATTCCCGGATTTATTTCTGAAATTAAAAAGGGCAATATTAAAGAAGCAGGAAAAATTATAAGACAAACAAACTCTCTGCCTTCTGTATGCGGGCGTGTTTGTCCCCAGGAAAAACAGTGTGAAGGCGCATGCGTACTTGGCATAAAAGGCAAACCTGTTGCAATAGGCGCTCTTGAAAGATATGTTGGTGATAACACCAGTCCAGATTGTCATAATGAGTGGATTGCTTCGTCGCAAGCTCATCGCAATGACGAAGTCGTTCAAGACAACAAAGGGAAAAGTGATAAAAAAGTCGCCATAGTTGGTTCAGGTTGCGCAGGAATGAGCGCCGCAGCTGATTTGGCAAAAGCAGGTCATAGTGTGACAATTTTTGAAGCTCTTCATTCTGTTGGTGGTGTTCTGCGATACGGAATTCCGGAATTCAGACTGCCGAGAAAAGTTCTTGACAGGGAAATAGACTATCTTAAACAGCTCGGAGTTGAATTTAAGACCAATGTCGTCATAGGAAAATCCCTGACCATCAACGATTTGTTTGAAGAAGGATTTAACGCGATTTTTATATGCAGCGGCGCAGGACTTCCGATGCTTCTGCATATTCAGGGCGAAAGCCTTAACGGGGTTTATTCCGCTAATGAATTTCTTACAAGAATCAATTTGATGAAGGCTAATCAGGAAGATTATCATACTCCGATAAGAATAGG
>DNRP01000107.1 GCA_003499955.1 Cyanobacteria bacterium UBA9971 | reverse complement strand
ATATGCTGTTTTAAAAAATCCGCTGCCTTTTATTTTTCCGTTGAGCGCAACAGCAAGTATTAACGGCAAAATTATGCTGAATATTGCAGTTATCAGCGCATAATACAGGGTATTCCATAAGACCTGATAAAACACAGGGTCATTGAAAAGCCCTGTATAATTTTCTAAGCCGACTATTTTAGGCTTGCTTATAAGGTTCCAGTCGACAAAACTCAACCCGAAAGAGGCAAATATCGGAACAATTATAAAAATCAGCGTTCCTAAAAACGCAGGCAGGACAAAAACCCACGCCCAGAAGCTTTCTTTCTGAAACATTGCCGACATTTTATTTTTGATTTTGTTTTTCATAAGAATTATTATAACTGACTAAAATTTTTAAAACTTTAGACAGAAAATTATTAACAGGTATAATTTTATTAATATGTTATGTCATCCTGAGCAAAGCAGGGAACCCACTTTTTTGATATTTAATCAAAAAAGAAGGGGGCATCTGGCTAGTGTTGTTATTTGGAAAGATTCTTCGGGCTAAAGCCCTCAGAATGACACTTATAAAAAATGGTTTATAAAATGGCTAAAGTTAAATCAAAATGGATATGTCAGACCTGCGGGTACGAAACCTCCGGCTATCTCGGGAAATGTCCCGACTGCTCCAGCTGGGGAACTCTTGTCGAGGAAACTTATTCAAAATCTCCCGCCAGAGAACTTTCTTCCATTGCTGATTCAAGAAACTCATCCCCGCAGTTGTTAAAAGACATTTCCCTTGATGAATCAATCAGATACACTACCGGCATGTTGGAATTTGATACTGTACTGGGCGGTGGGCTTGTAATGGGTTCTCTTGTTCTTATCGGAGGCGACCCCGGAATCGGAAAATCCACAATAACCTTGCAATCCTGCGGAAATTTGGCAAAAAATGGGCTGAAAACTCTTTATGTTTCTGCCGAAGAATCTGCTAAACAAATAAAACTCAGAGCAGAAAGACTTAATGTCAATTCTGAAAATTTATATATCTTTGCAGAAAACAATATCGAAGAAATTCAAAAAACTTTAACTGAATTAAAACCGGAAATTTTAATAATAGATAGTATTCAGGCAGTTTATAATCCTGCAATAACAAGTTCTCCCGGGAGTGTAAGCCAGGTTCGCGAATGCTGCGGAATTTTGATGCATATTGCTAAGTCAATGGGAATTACGGTTCTTGTAATAGGTCACGTCACAAAAGACGGAGCAATAGCAGGTCCTAAAGTTCTGGAACATATGGTGGATACAGTTCTTTACTTTGAAGGTGACAGGTATAAGTCTTACAGGCTTTTGAGAACTATAAAAAACAGGTTCGGAAGCACAAATGATGTGGGCGTTTTTAATATGGAAGAAAACGGATTGGTTGAAGTCAGTAACCCGAGCGAACTTTTTCTTTCCGAACGCTCAAATGCTATAGCACCGGGAAGTGTTGTTATTGCCAGCAGTGAAGGCTCACGACCGATTCTCGTGGAAATTCAGGCACTTGTAGGTCCCACTTCATATCCTTCTCCAAGAAGAGTTACAACAGGAATTGAGTACAACAGAGTTCTTCAAATACTTGCCGTACTGGAAAAACGTGTGGGGCTGAATTTAAGCAAGCAGGATGTTTATGTTAATGCCGTCGGAGGGATTGATATTCAAGAGCCCGCTGCGGATTTGGGTATAGCTCTTGCCGTTGCAACTTGTGCCAGAAATGTTACCGTTGACCCTGAAACTGTTATAATCGGAGAAATAGGTCTTTCTGGTGAAATAAGAAGTGTGAGCAATCTTGAATCCAAAATAAATGAGGCTTACAAACTCGGGTTTAAAAAAGTTCTTGTGCCAAAATCAAATTTGCCGTTAAAAACTATACCGCATAATTTAGAAATAATTGGGGTTTCAAGACTTCTTGAAGCTATAACAAGCTCTATTTCAGTCGCATCAAATAAATAAACTTTTTATTTGGCAATATTTAGCCCTAATAATTGCATAATTAATTCAAATAATTTTTGCATGAAATCAGCATTAGTATTAGTTTTTTCCGGCATTTGGAAGGTGTTTTCCGCATCACTTATTTTATTATCATCATAAGATTGTTTTACTTTAGTTGAATAATCATCGGATTGACTTAATTTTTTACCGTAAAGTCTTTCTTCATAAGTAATTTTACCGTCATTATTTTTATCCCAGATCATTGTTTCTGCAAGTAATTCGCCCGCGCTTATGAATCCGTCTTCATTAATATCAACTGCTGTTCCGCCACTTAGTTTGTTTTCATAAATTGAAACTTTGCCGTCGCAATTTCTGTCTTGAACTTTAAGCATTTCGGTTTCGTATGCGAGACCGCTTTCTTTGCTTAAGACTCCGTTTGGTCCCAAGCTGGGATTTTTATATAAATATTGTACGTCTGTAAATAATAAATTGTTTTTGTTTGTTCTTGCTGCTTCATATCCGGCATTTGCACCAAGAGATTCCAAGTCTGCTCCACCGACATTGCCTTCAGGAACTCTACTTTTGTAAGGTCCTTTAGAACCATCTATAATTGGAGCTGTTAGCTTAAATTCAGCGTCGGATGCTTTAATTTGGTCATTATTGCCTTTAAGCATATTTTTAATTGTTTCAGGCGCGATTGTTGCCAGTACATTAAACACGCTACCGGCATTTTGATTGACATTTCCGTCTATGCTGCCGTCTAAGCTGTCAGTAAAAAGATAATATGATGTTAATTCTGATCTGCCTATAAATCCGTCTCCATCAACATCTAAAATTGAGCCTAAGCTTGTGCCTGATCCTTTATTAAATTCATTTAATGATACTTTTCCGTCAGAATTACCTGCTTTTCCGTCAGTTGTTTTAAGTGTCATTTCTGAAAAAGCAAAAGCACTATCCAGACTAAAGTTTTTATTATTAGCACCGCTTATTGTATTTCCTGTAGTTGTTTCTTTTGTATATGAAAAACCGCCGGATTTTGCATTTAAATATGCGTTTGCGCCCCATCCTTCATTTGTCTTTGCATCAAAAGGACCATTATTACCCGCTATTGATTTATTTAAATTAAATTGTGAAAAACTTCCATAATTTGAAATCATCACCGGACTCCTTAAATTCTTTAACTTGTGTGTTGCCTTATATACCTTTTATTTACTTCTGTAATATTATAAAAACAAAAAATATATAAAAATTGCGTTTTTTGAGTTAATCTTGTTAAGTTTTTGTAACAAAAAAGATGACTCCTGAGAGCCACCTTTTTAGAAAGATTATTATTTTGTAATATTTGGTTCTATTTTTCTTATTTAACTTTTTCAATACCTTCCGGCATAAATTTATAACCGCCGCCATAAATAGTTTCAATATAATTTTTATACGATGCTTTTTCTATTTTTGAACGGAGATGTCTGATATGAACTCTTATTGTTTCTACATCATCGTCTTTTGAATAGCCCCATATTTCTTTAAGCAGGTTTCCTGATGAAACGACCTGTCCATGATGTTGAATAAGATTACTAAGTATTTCAAATTCAATAGGAGTCAATTTTATGGCGCAATCTGACACTTTTACCGTAAGGTTTTCCGGTACAAGAGTAAAATCACCCACAGAAAGAATTTCCGGTGTTTTTAAAGACTCGGGGGTAGATCTTGATCTTCGCAAGAGAGCTTTTACTCTAACTTTTAGTTCTTCGAGTTCAAAAGGCTTGACTAAATAATCATCTACACCGGAATTAAAGCCCTGAACTTTGTCCTGAATCATTCCAAGGGCAGTAAGCATAAGAATTGGTGTTTCTTTTGTTGCCGAATTTCTTCTGATTCTTTGAGCAACAGTAAAACCGTCTACTTCCGGCATCATTACATCAAGGATTATAAGATCAGGCAATTCCTGTTTTACAAGCGCAAAGCCTTTTATTCCGTCAAGTGCCGTTAAAACGTCGTGTCCCATTAACTCCAGATTTATTTTTACGAGCTCAAGAATTGATTCATCATCATCAACTACTAATACTTTGCTCACCATTATTCTCCTTGACTCACATATATTCAAATATTCAGACGTATTTTAATCCAAATTATAAAAATTTAATAATTAAAAGACAGTATACATTATAATTCGGGATTTTAAGACATATTTGTAAAACAAAATTAATATTTAGTTAAAAAATTTTTTTAAAAATTTTCGCCTTTAAATTTTTCAGGTCTTCCGGCACGAGAAACTACAAACATCTTTTCATAGTTATGGTCGTCACAACAAGTTTTTTCTTTTACAAGAATATTACCTGATGAGGGATTAAATGCTAATAATTCTCTAATTCGTTTAAAGACTTTGCCAGCTGTGTCCTGAATGGTATAATTACCTGAAATTAAATAATATTCCTGCTCTATTGAAGCTGTTACAGGATTAGAATGACTGAATGCAAAAGATAAAACTTTTTCTTCTTTCATAAATCCCACCTCTTAAATTTTGTTTCTCCCAAAACACAGTACTATAAAACATTCATTTTTTAATTGTTTTAGTATAGCATTTTTTTAATAAAGATACTAAATATATTAAAATATACAAACAAAATTTAATTTTTTAACAAGATCAGTTTTTAAAATAATCGCAAATAAGTTTTTCTTGTCGTTTTTTGTTCAATTTTTGACAAAAATTTGTTAATACATTTTTTGATTTTTTAAATTCAAGTTTTTTTCTTATTGCGGCTCTTTCTATAAGCAAGCGGTTGTATGTCCTGTTTAATTCTTCACTATCTAATTTGTTTTTTAACATACTAATTAAATAGTTAAGACGATTTTCCGAATTATCAAGTTCTTTGTTTTTTCTCATTATAAGCATATAACCTCTTACTATACATAATCCCTTAGTGACAAAACGATTTCAAGACAACTAGTGTTTAAGTCCGCAATACAAACTTAAATCTTTTAAATTAGATATTAAATTTCGGTAGTTTGTTAATAGTCCAACTAATATCTATTTATTATTTTTTCTATTAAAATATTAAAGCAGGAACTTGAATATTTGTTCCTCTAAATAATTGAACAACAAAGGCATAGTTATACTCTAAAAGTATTATTTAAAAGGTCTTATGGACAAAACTCCAAAAATATTAATAGTAAGATTAAGCGCGATTGGCGATGTAGTTCATTCTACACCTATACTTCATTCCTTGCGGAGAAAATTCCCTGATGCTTATATTGCATGGGCTATAGAAGATAAATCTTCCGATATTTTAACAAATAATCCTTTGATAGATAAAATATTTGTTTTTCCAAAGCAGCAATGGAAAAAAAGAGGGTTTCACATAAAAAATTTGTTTGAATTTTTCTCTATAATAAAAGAAATCCGAAAAGAAAAATTTGATATTGCCCTAGACTTGCAGGAATTGTTTAAAAGTGCAATTATAGCATTTTTAAGCGGGGCAAAAAGAACCATTGCACACGCGGGAACAAGAGAATTCGCAAGTATTTTTGTAAAAGAAAAACTTCCTGCTCATGATAATTTTGATCCCGATAAAATAATTATAGAAAGATATCTTGAACCCGCAGCATATCTTGGCGCGCCGGTTGACGAAGTTCAATTCAG
>DNRP01000025.1:1264-3403 GCA_003499955.1 Cyanobacteria bacterium UBA9971 | reverse complement strand
GCATGTCAAATAAAAATGATTTGATAAATTTTCTTTCAAAAAATTATAATCAACACATAAATGAAGATAATGAAGTAACTTTAATAACTTATAGAAACCTCGAAATGGCGCTTCCTGACGATGATGACCCTCATATGTAAAAAGATGTTAATTTTTGTAAAGGTTGTTCTATCCAGCTATGAATTTTTTTCTATCACGAGTTTTAAGTAAGTAGATAAAATAAAAATAAATTTAAAAATGTGAGGGAAGTAAAGAATAAACGGGTCTAGAAAATGAAAAGTATGAAAAATTTAAAATTTACTAATGAATTAAAAGGTATTGGGCCAAAATTAAAATGGTTTTTGTTCACCCAGATGCAGGATTTGAAATTAACATCAGATTATATTAATTTTATTTGTCCTGATGCTAATCGAGAAATGTCTAATCCGATTGAAAATTTGGAAAAAATGGTTCGTCAATCGCTTATTAGAGAATTTTCTCCTGAAATCCAAAATCTAAAATCGTTTGACCTTCTTGTTGCTACTGTTATGCATAATATTCAGGTAAAAGCGCTTCAAGGAGATGCGGTAACCGAAGAAGAGCTTGAATCGGACTAGGTTTTAAAATTATTTGTAATTATAAAAAAAGCTACCATTTCTTTTCCAAAATTTTATTTTTTTGCTAAATTGTTATTATACTTAGCTTAAATTTGTTTACAGAAATTTAAGCTAAAGGCAATAATTAGTATAAAAGATAAATTAATAAGGATTTTAGGAAAAAAATGGCAAGCAAATTTTCAAAAGTAAAACCGGAAAATTACAATATATTTAAAAAAATATTTCAATATTTTGTAATTTATTTTATAAGTTACCCGTTTTTTAAACTTTTTTTTAAAGTAGAAATTCATGGCAGGGAAAATGTTCCCTATGATGGCGCATATATAGTTGCATCCAATCACTCCTCTTATTTTGATCCTTTTATTGTATGTCTGGCAACAAAAAGGTCTGTAGCTTTTATGGCAAAAGAAGAATTGTTTCATGTGCCGGTTCTTTCTCCGATTATACAAGAATTAGGCGCTTTTGCCGTTAACAGGGAAAAGCTTGAAA
This sequence comes from Cyanobacteria bacterium UBA9971, assembly GCA_003499955.1. Taxonomy (GTDB): domain Bacteria; phylum Cyanobacteriota; class Vampirovibrionia; order Gastranaerophilales; family UBA9971; genus UBA9971. The sequence continues at coordinate 2,318 of DNRP01000025.1, read as the reverse complement.
TTTCAACAATTAAATCAGCAAAAGATATTTTATCCAAAACAAAATGGCTTTTAGGCATTTTTCCAGAAGGTACAAGAGTAAAAGTCAAAAAAGTCGGCAAAATTAATACAGGTTTTGGTTATTTAGCAAAAGCCACAAAAACTAAAATCCTTCCCGTCGGAATAGATTTTAGACGTCCACACTGTCCGTTTTTTGGAAAACTTGTCGTAAGAATAGGCGCGCTGATAGAGGTTTCTGACAATCCTGAAGAACTTCTTGATAAGTGGGGACAATCAATTTCTGAACTTACAGGATTTGAATACAACAAAGAATATTCAACATCAATCGAGTCAAAATCAGAAACAAACTCTACACCGGCTTAAAGATTTAGTATGCTGTTGAAGTTTCTTTTGTAGTTGTTGTAGCCGCATCTGTTGAATCAGACGCAGTTGTGCTGTCTTCAGCATAAAACACAGATATGTTTGAAGCTTTAAATTCACAAAATTCTTTTTTCTTGTCTTCAACTTCTTTATTGTATTTATAAGCGTTTATTTCCTCTTCGGAAACTTTTCCATCGTGATTTGTATCTACTTTATTGAAATTTTCAACCACTTCATCAAGAAGTTTCTTGGAATCGGTTGCGGAAAGTCCGACCTGACCTGATAAAGCTTGCAGTTGAGCATAAGTTAAGCCCTGTTTATCAATAGAACTTAACAGCGCGGTGATTTCTTCACTTGAAATAACCTGATTTTTATCGGTGTCCACATTGCTAAAATTAAGTTTTAACAAGTCTGAAAAAGGCAAATCCGATATTGCAATCTGATTTTGATTTACAAAATCCTCAAGCGAAACCCCGTTAAGATCAGTCTTATTCAGCGCATCATAAACTCTTTGCATGCCTAATTTTGCGTTTATTAATAACTGGTTTGTATTGTATTTGTCCTGATACATAGCGATTTCCTCATTTTTCCTTCTTGGATAATTATAATTATGTTTTTAAAAAAATCACCATGTATTTGAGTTATTTTTTATTTAATAAGTTCAATAACTTTATTAACCGCTTCATCTTTTGGAA
>DNRP01000025.1:1039-1168 GCA_003499955.1 Cyanobacteria bacterium UBA9971 | reverse complement strand
GCTATAGATATTGGCCATTGAATCCCGTTTTCATCGTGGTATCTTTCAACAGCGGCAGCGGCTGTTCTCGAAACTCCTATTCCGTAACAGCCCATGACAAAAGGTTTTTCTTTGCCGTTCTCGTCTGTA
>DNRP01000025.1:0-986 GCA_003499955.1 Cyanobacteria bacterium UBA9971 | reverse complement strand
ACAAAGTTCTTTAATTCAGTTATACTGTTGTCGCCTATAACTTGAACATTGATTCCTTTAGGTCCTATAAAGCCTGAACCCGTATCAAAACCATTTTTTTCAACAAGTTCTTTAACTTCCTCATCGCTTGCAATTCTTATTTCGTTAGCATCAATAGCATTTTTAAGCTTAATTTCTTCGATTGCTTTGTCGCCTCTTATAAGAGCAAGAACATATCTTTTATCCGCAACGTATACAAGGGTTTTACAAATTGCAGATGGTGCAATATCAAAAAATTTAGCCAGATCTTCGATGGATTTTACATTAGGCGTATCTATTTCAAAAGCTCCGTCTGCTTTGCAGACTACGGAAAATTTCTCGCCGGTAATTTTACCGTCAGTTTGAGCAGGAAGCATTTTTGATTCTGCTCTATTGGAATTTGCGGCATAATCACAGGTATCACAGAAAAGAACATCATTTTCGCCACTATCTGTACGAGTAAGCACCATAAATTCATGGCTTACGCTTCCTCCAATCGCCCCTGAATCACTTCTTACCATTCTGGTTTCAAGCCCGCACCTATTGAAGATATTTATGTAAGCTTCTGTCATCTTTTGATAAGAAACATCAAGCCCCTCTTCATCAGTGTCAAAGCTGTAAGCGTCTTTCATTATAAACTCTTTACCCCGTAAAAGCCCGAATCTGGGTCTTATTTCATCCCTGAATTTGTCCTGAATCTGGTATAAATTGACAGGAATCTGCCTGTAAGATTTAATTTCATCTCTTGCAAGGGCTGTGATGATTTCTTCGTGTGTTGGTCCAAGACAGCACATTTTTCCATGTCTGTCTGTAAGACGCATTAACTCTTTTCCGTACACTTCCCATCTTCCTGATTCCTGCCAGAGTTCTTCTGGTTGGAGTATAGGAAGTAATAATTCCTGAGCGTCTTTTGCGTCCATTTCTTCGCGTATTATGGTTTCTATTTTTTTAAGCACTTTCCACATAAG
>DNRP01000047.1 GCA_003499955.1 Cyanobacteria bacterium UBA9971 | reverse complement strand
CCTTTTTCGATTGATTTATCAATAACTTTTCTAACGGTTTCGAGTTCTGTTTCAACGATTTTGTTTTGTGTTTGAAGATCTTTTTCTCTGAGTTCCAATTCTTTATCAAGGGACTGAACTTGTTGCATTTGGGTTTCATACCAACCGCTTGCTACAGGGGATTGAGCAACTGCTCCGGATGTTGGATCTGTAAATCCAAGAACCATTGCGGATCCGCCTAAAACGTTTGTATCATCGGTTTGGTACATTGCATTTGCGAAAGCCCTTGCTAAATTTGAAGCTTGTTGCGCTAAACATGTTCTTCTTTGATTTATTACTTGTACTTTAAATTCAATATCTGCTTTTCTTGCTGTAAGCATTGACTCTCTGCCGGAACTTGCTGCTAAGCCCATAGTAATTCTCCTTTTATCTTACCTTAACTAGTTATCATCACCACTACTCTTATATAAAAACATAAAGTATTTACAAGATGCATAAAAAGTATATACTGTTACATTTCTTTACACAAAATCCGCGAATTATATTAAAATCAGTACTTTGAGCATCTTCTAATTATTTGTTTTTTACTTTAGAATGATTTTAGTTGTATACAGGTATAGTTAGACAAAGAAAGAGAAAACCGCTTGATAGAAAGATTTACGGAAAAAGCAATTAAGGTAATTTTATTAGCGCAAGAAGAAGCGTTTATTGCGCAACATGAAAAACTTCTTCCCGAGCATATTTTGCTTGGACTTTTAAGGGAAGAATCAGGTCTGTGTGCAAAATTGCTTAGAGCATCGGGCTTAAGTCTTGAGATTTTAAGAGAAGAAATAAAAAAAATGCCTCTTAAACAGGTTGAACTTTCAGGTGTTTCAGAGTCTTTGCCTTTTAGCGCAGCCGTTAAAAAAATTCTTAGGGAAGCCTGGTATGAAAGTCAGTCAGTGGGCGCATATTACGTTACGCCTGAAAACCTCTTTGTATGCCTATTGAGAGAAGAAAATACATCTATTATAAATCTTTTGAGGAATTTTGATGTTGATGTGGCAAGAATTAAAACGAGCGTTAGACGTGTTGCAAGCAAATCCGTAAAGCCGAATAATCACCCGGAAGATGTAGGCAGACAAGTTATTTCTATATCAAATATAGATACTTCTCTTTTATTTGAGGATGAAAACCTTAAGAAAATAATGAAAATTGCAAAAGAAAAATTAAATGAAGCAGAACGGGAAGCTTTCGGAACAGAACAGCTTATGGCAGGAATACTTGAAAATAAAGAAAATTGGCTGGCACAGGTTCTTGAAAGTGAAGGCGTAACTATTAATAATTTTATGGAAAAATTAAATGAGATTAATTCAAGAAAAGATGAATATAATGAAGATGAACCACAGCTTACCCCTAAGGCTTATAAAGCTGTAAGCTCGGCTTATGATCTTGCAAGAGAGTTCGGATCAACTTATATAAAGCCTGAACATGTGCTTCTCGGGATTTTGAAAGAGAAAAACGGGCTTGCAAGTCGTATTTTGTCGGAATTAAACATAAATACAGATTCACTTTTTCATAAAGTAATCAATCCTATCGAAAGAGAAAAACCCGAAATTCTTACTATTATTAAACTTGCGCAGGAAGAAGCAAGGAGAATGGAACAAAATATAGTAGGAACAGAGCAGATTCTTCTTGGAATCCTAGGTGAAGGCGCGGGAACTGCCGCAAAAGTCCTTAGAGATCTTGGAATAACCTTAAAAGATTTACGCATAGAAGTCCAAAAAGTTATCGGATTCGGGCATCATTTTTCCGAAGAAAAAGAAATGGTGTTTACTCCGCGTGCCAAAAGAGTTTTGGCTCTTGCATGGGCTAAGGCTAAAAAATTCCATCATTCAAAAGTCAAATCAGAACATCTTTTGCTTGCCATAACAAGGGAAAAAGATTCCATGGCAATGAAAGTGCTTGAGAATATTGGCGTCGATGTTCTTGAAATAAGGCAGGGCATCTTAAACGAAATTAAAAAAGGTGACACCACAGGCTTTGATAAAGCTGAAATTTAAGAGTTAAGGAATTTATAATTAATAAGAAATCCCGCTATTGGCGGGATTTCTTGTATTTTTAAGTTTGAAATTTTAAATATTTACAAATCCTAATACAACTTTTTCCAATATATTGAGGACAAAAAATAAAACTATAGGAGAAAGATCCAGTCCGCCTATAGGCGGAATTAATTTTCTGAAAGGTTCTAACATGGGATCAGTAACTTCTTTTAAGAATTTAAAAGGCTGATTATACCAGTTTATGTTAGGAAACCATGTTAATAAAATTCTTACTATAAGAATTAATTGTAAAAGTTGGAATAAGTTTGCTATTGCTGCGTAAAGAGACATTTTCCCCTCCCTGTATTTATAAGGAATTTTTTATTTTTATCACCCACCCCCTGCCCCCTCCCTNNACGTCGCCGCATCCACATCTTTCTCTTTCAGCAGGAATTTTTTCTATTAAGCCGAAGAGAAGGTTTCTTAATTTTTCGTTGTTTTCGTTAAACACTTTGATTACCGCGGAATGGCTTACAGGTTCAACATCTCCGATTAAGCCGGCATCAAAATCGGTAATAAGTGATATATTAAGTGTACACAATTCCAGCTCACGCGCAAGATAGACTTCCGGGTACTGTGTCATGTTAATTACTTCCCAACCCTGTGCTGTATAAAATTTTGATTCCGCTTTGGTGCTGAATCTTGGTCCCGGAATTACGAGAATTGTGCCTTTGTCATGAACGCTTATTCCTAATTTTTTTGCTGTGTCAACAGCAAGACCGCTTAATTCAGGACAATAAGGATCAGCAGGGCTTACATGTGTTGTAATAGGTCCATCATAAAAAGTGTCTTTTCTTCCGGAAGTTTTATTTACGAATTGATCACAAATTACAAAGTCACCGGGTTTAACATGAGGCTGAAGGCTTCCTGCTGCACAAGGACTGATAACTCTGGAAACTCCAAGAGCTTTCATTGCCCAAACATTAGCTCTNNCCGATTTCGCCTAAAGTAATACTGTCGCTCGGTGAACCGTAAGGTGTTTCTACTTCGACTTCTTTTGTGTTTTCAAGGAAATTATAGAACCCTGATCCGCCGAATACGCCGATGTCAGCTTTGTGTTGTGTTGGTTTAAACATTTTTTATTCTCTCACTTTCTTAATCTATAAAAACATGCGTCCCAGATAATTAACAATTTCATACAAAACAATTCCTGCCGCCAATACAGTAAAAGTTATTGCAGGAAATGCTATAAATAAAATTTTATCCATGATTTATTACCTTTTTTAACTTAGTAAAATTTTACCAAAAAAATTAGCATACACTATACCTTTATTATAAAATAAAAAGTCGAATAGGAAAAAAATAAAAAAACAGCTATAAAAAGGAGAAAAACACAGTGGAAAGAGAAGTAGTAGATGCGGTGATAGTGGGCGCAGGTCCGGCGGGAATTGCGGCAGCTATAACACTTGCAAAAGCAGG
>DNRP01000072.1:23517-31913 GCA_003499955.1 Cyanobacteria bacterium UBA9971 | reverse complement strand
AGAAAACAGGGATATTTGCCTGTTAAAGTTGAAGAAGAAGGCACTACTCTCAGTAAAAATGTTCATCATCAACCCAAAAAGAAATCGCTTAAAAAAATTAAAGTAAAAAGATTAAGCATGAGAGAACAAATAGATTTTACAAATATACTTTATACTTTTGCAAAATCAGGTATTTCCCTTGTAGAATCGTTATTTTTTATAGAAATGAACTCTGAAAGTAAGAATATTCAAAACCTTTCAATAGAACTCAGAAAGCTGGTACTGGCAGGAGGAGGCTTGAGTGAAGCTATTTCAAAATTCCCCGAATCTTTTGACCGTGTGTATGTAGGACTTGTACGAGCCGGAGAAGAAAGCGGTGAGCTTGAATCAACATTAAAAAGACTTTCTTTTCTTCTTGATAAACAAGACAAACTTAGAAGTAAAGTTATTTCAACTCTTTCATATCCTATTTTTGTTATAATTCTTGCGTGTCTTGTAACAACAATAATGCTTATGTTTGTATTTCCCGCGTTTAAAGGAATGTATGCTCAAATGGGAGTTGAACTTCCTCTTATAACGACTATAATGATGACTATAGGAACATTTTTAAAAACAAACTGGTATGCAGTGCCTCTTATTTTTGGATCAGTTGGAGGTTCAATATATTATCTTTTTACATGGCCAACCTCCAAGAGAGTTTTAGATGAAATCGGATTAAATATTCCGGTATTTGAAAAGTTTTTAAGATTTACTTCTCTTTCAAACTTTATTACTGCAATGACTGTATCGTTTGAAGCAGGTGTTACATTAGTGGACAGTTTGTTATTTGCAAATCTTACGGTTACAAACGTGGTATTGCATGATGCTTTAAAAAAAGTTGCCGTTGATGTTCAATACGGAAAATCTTTAACTTCTGCATTAAAATCTTCTAAAGTAATGCCCGGAATCGTAATGTGTATGATTTCAACAGGGGAAGAATCCGGTGCTCTTGGCGATATGATGCAAATGGCGGGTGAATATGTAGACGATCAGGTTGATCGTGTAGTTGATATTTTGAGTAAAATGATGGAGCCGCTTTTATTTGTTGTAATCGGTGCAATAGTTCTTGTACTTGCCTTGTCTTTATACCTCCCTCTTTTTACGGCATATGCAAATATGGGTTAATAAAGCAAAAAAGGAAAATAATTTATGTTTAATAATGATGATATTTTCACCGAAGATGATTTTATGAAATCAACAGTATCAGGTTTTTGGTCTGAAAAAGTTTATGTTGTAACAGAAGATTATGAGATTAAAGGCTATGTTTTCATGCCTAAAACAGGTAAAAAAAACAGGGTTTTATCTGATATTCTGAACGGAAAAAAACGTTTTGTTGCAATTAAAGACGCAGAAATTTTAGACAGACGCTATCCTGACAGAAAACTTGAATTGCATGACTTTATTCAGATTAACCTTGACTCTATAGTGCTAATTAGACCAATAAAAGAAAATTAAGAAAATTAATTATATGAAAACACAAATTGTTATCCACAAACTAATTCCAAGAACTTTTAACATTGTTAAGGTTAATCAGGTATTAATAATGCCTTTTTTAATGTTTCTTTTATTGGTGGTTGTAGTTTTATCTCCTGTTGGCGGCATAAACCCATTTATTCTGGTTGCCGTAATAGCTTTAAAAAGCGTTTTTCTTTCAGGATGGCTAAATATGTTCCATATGTGCCTTGAAAATACTAATAATGATAATATTTCAGACGAGCAAAAGACTATAAATTCGCTAAATTTATATAAAGAATTTTTTCCCGGAGTAGGAAAATATTTTCAGAAAATTTTCTGGGGAGTTTTGATTTTTCTTTTAGCTGTAAATATAGTTGAGTCCGTAATTTTTCATTTTTTAGGGAATTTTAAGAGTTTTTCACTTGAAAATCTTCCTCAAACTCTTGGTACAAAGGCAGATTTTGTTGCTTTCTGGAATAAAATCAGTCATGTCGACAAAATTAAAATTATAAAAATAGCGGCTATAGATATGTCTTTTATAGGATTATTTTCTTATTTAACTATGTTTTGGACTCAGAGTATTGTTGCCGAGGACAAAAATCCCGTAAATGCCTTTGTTTTAAGCATAAAAACTGTTTTAAACGATCCGATAAATACATTTTTAATATTTGCATTTATGATAATAAGTTTTATTTTTGTTTTTGTTTTAAATTTGCTGTTAGGCGAAAATATTTTAAGCCAGTTGTTGACCTTGATGCTTTTTGCGTATGTTATAGTTTATTATACGATGATGACCTTTTTGTATTTTGAAAGATATAGATAAAAAACATACATTGAAATGTCATGCCGTGCTTGACACGGCATCTGCCCATTTTTGAATTATAATTTCAATTGTTAACCGGATAGATCCCGCATCAAGTGCGGGATGACAAAATCGTTCGCAATGACAATTATAGCCAGGAAAATAAGTGAATAATCCCTCAAAAAAACCNNGACTGGTTTATAGGGATTTTAATATCGGAACCGCAAAACCGTCAAAAGAAGAGATGGCAGAAATTCCGCATCACTTGATAGATGTTGAATCTCCGTCAGAAACTTATACAGCAAGCAGATATAAAGACGAAGCTGATACAAAAATTAAAGAAATTCTCAATAAAAACAAAGTTCCCATCATCACAGGAGGAACAGGATTTTATGTTAGAGTGCTTCTTGAAGGATTAAATATTCCTGATGTTCGACCTGACGAAGATTTTCGGCAGAAAATGGAAGATTTTGTAAAAGAAGAAGGCAAAGAAGCTCTTTATGAAAAACTTCGGGAGTCCGATCCTGAAATGGCAGAAAAACTTTATCCGCAAGATGCTTTCAGGATTATAAGAGCGCTTGAAGTTCAAAACGTGACAGGTCAAAAAATGTCGGAACTGCAAACAATTTCCGAACCGGAGTATGACGTGCTTTATGTAGGCTTAAACGCGGAAGACAGAGAATTTCTTTATGAAAGAATAAACCGAAGAGTGCTTTTAATGCTGGAGCAGGGGCTTGTCGAAGAAGTGCAATCATTGATTGAAAAATATGGACGGACTAATTCTCTTCTAAAAACGCTAGGATACAAGGAAATTTGCGAGTATTTCGACGGGATTTACACGCTTGAAGAAGCTGTTGCAAATATTCAGCAGCATACAAGAAAATTCGCGAAACGCCAGCTTACGTGGTTTCGCGCAAATAAAAAGATTAATTGGTTTTTTATTGATAAAATGGATAGTGCTACAATAATTGATAAAATAGTTGAAGATTATCACAAAAAGTAGCATTGTCATTGCGAGGAGGGGCGAAGCCCCGATGTAGCAATCTATGTGCCAACTGACTGTCATTCTGGGGAGTGAAGCGACGTGAGAATCTATCCAGCAGCAAAATGTCATTCTGAGGGCTTTAGCCCGAAGAATCTGTCCAGTAAACACGTTGTCATTGCGAGGAGCAAAGCGACGAAGCAATCCAAAAAACAAAATAGATTGCCACGTCGGACTTTTAGTCCTCATCTCAATGACAACCCCCCACATTTAAACCAATAATCGGAGTTTATTATGAGTGAAATAAAAGAAAAAGCATTAACTAAATTAGAAAAATTAATAAATGATGGCGAAAATATTTTAAAGACCAAAGAATATTATGATCATAATGCTGGTGATAGTGGAGTTTGTTTTATTAGCTTTACTGCTTCAGGGTATAGTGTCGATTCAAAATTATTTAATCAATGGAAACAAGATATAAATTTATTTTTGTCTTCTAATAAATCCTTTACTATTTCATATAATGAATTTTTAAAAAAAATGACCCATTATACCAGTTTTGAATGCACAGAATGGTATATTAGCATATTAAAGTCATTAAAAGAAAACATAAGCGATGATACAATCAAATTAGATTTTAATATAGAAGAAAAAGTAATAATAAAGAATAAAAAACAAAACTCCAACAAAATTTTCATTGTTCATGGCAGAGATGATGTGGCAAAATTATCTGTTGAAAGTTTTATAACGACTTTAGGTTTAGAGCCAATAATATTACATAAACAAGCTAATGAAGGCAAAACGATTATAGAAAAAATAGAAGCCCACTCTGATGTTGGCTTTGCGATTGTTTTGCTTACTCCTGACGATGAAGGCAGGTTAAAAGGCGAAGAAAAATTGGAAAATAGAGCAAGACAAAATGTAATTTTTGAATTGGGATATTTTATGGGAAAATTAGAAAGAAAATACGTTTGTGGCTTGTGTAAAGAGGGTTTTGAATTGCCTTCCGATTATCATGGAATTACTTATATTGCTATGGACAAGCATTGCGGATGGCATAATAAATTAGCAAAAGAATTAAAAGCGGCTGGAATTGAATTTGATGAAAAGAAACTTCTGGAAGTATAAGAATGAACACAACCTTTGAATATGACGTAATAGTGGTCGGCGGGGGTCATGCCGGATGCGAAGCGGCAGTTGCGGCTTCAAGGCTTGGCGCGAAAACTCTGCTAACAAGCTTAAATATAGAAAACATAGCAACAATGCCCTGCAACCCCGCAATAGGAGGACCTGCAAAGTCATGTCTTGTTCGGGAAATAGACGCTCTCGGCGGAATCATGGGAATTGCCGCAGATGCTACGTATTTGCAGATGAAAATGCTTAACTTGAGCAAAGGACCCGCAGTTAGAGCTTTAAGAGCGCAGTCCGACAAAAAAGAATACATGAAATTCGTTAGGGAATTGCTCGAAAATCAGGAAAATTTGTATATTAAACAATGCACAGTGTCGGATTTAATGGTTCATGATGACAGAATTTGCGGGGTTGTAGACGAATTAGGCTTGCAGTATAGAGCAAAAGCAGTAATTTTAACCACAGGGACATCGCTTAACGGCAAAATTTTTATAGGTTTGCAGTCTTTCCCCGCGGGAAGATTAGGGGAAATGCCTGCTATCGGTCTTTCAGACGCTCTGATTAAACTCGGCTTCACTGTTAAAAAGCTAAAAACAGGCACTCCCGCCAGAGTTGACGCAAGAACCATTGATTATTCAAAGCTTATAATTCAACCGGGCGATGAACAGCTTAATTTCTTCTCTTTTGAGCCTAATAGACCAGTAAGAGAACAAATCCCATGTTACTTAACAAGAACCACAAAACAAACTCACGAGATAATACTTGCAAACCTCGATAAATCACCTTTATATGCCGGACTTATCGGAGGGAAAGGTCCTCGCTACTGCCCGTCTATAGAAGACAAAGTTGTAAGATTTGCTCATAACGATTCTCATCATATATTTATAGAGCCGGAAGGTAAAAACACCTACGAAACCTATGTTCAAGGATTTTCTACAAGCCTTCCTGCCGATGTTCAGTACAAAATGCTAAGGTCTTTACCGGGACTGGAAAATGTTTTCGTACTCAAACCCGCTTATGCTGTCGAATATGATTATGTTCCTGCTACTCAGCTTACGCACTCGCTTATGACAAAAAAAATTGAAGGCTTATTTTGTGCGGGGCAGATTAACGGGACAAGCGGTTATGAAGAAGCGGCAGCGCAGGGACTTATTGCAGGAATTAACGCAACGAGATATTGCGATAACAAAGAATTAATTACTCTTTCCAGAAGCAGTTCTTATACGGGAACTCTTATAGACGATCTTGTAACTAAAGAAATGGATGAGCCTTACAGAATGCTTACCTCAAGGTCTGAATACAGACTTATATTAAGACAGGATAACGCAGATGAAAGACTTACTCCTCTCGGAAGAGAAATAGGGCTTATAAAAGACGCGAGATGGCAGCGTTTTCAGGAAAAACAAAAATCCATTCAGGAAGAAACCCACAGGCTTGAAAATAAAAGAATTAAACCTAACGAAGAAATAAATAAAATCCTTGCCGAATACGGCGAAGAAATGAAACTCAGCTATACTTTAGCGGAGTTAATTAAACGACCGAATTTAAACTATGAAGCGATTAAAAAAATCGACCCGACAGCTCAGGAATTAGAGCTTTCAAAAGAAATTTACGAAAACACCGAGGTAAATATTAAGTATTCAGGCTATATAGAACGGCAAAATTCCCAGATAGAGCAGGCTGACAAACTTGAAAAAATAAAAATCCCTGAAGATATAAATTATCAGGAGATTATCCAGCTTTCCAAGGAATCAATGGAAAGATTGTCAAAAATCCGCCCTGTAACACTTGCCCAAGCCTCAAGAATAGGCGGAGTAAATCCCGCCGATATTTCTATACTCATGGTGATTCTTGAAGCAAGACGACGCACCAAAGCAGAAGTGTAGTCTTGATTTTTCTCCATTTGGCGGGTTAATAAATTTTATTTTTATTGCCATACTTAACAAATGGAGATTTAATAATGATCTATAAAAACAGACAGGATGCGGGACGACAACTTGCCGAGAAATTAATGAAATTTAAAGATGAAAATCCGATTATAATTGCGCTGCCAAGAGGCGGTGTTGTTACCGGCTATGAAGCGGCAAAAATGCTCCATGCGCCGCTTGATGTTATGATTACCCGAAAACTGGGCGCGCCTTTCCAACTCGAATTAGCGATAGGGGCTATTGCTCCGAATGATGTCCGCATACTTAACCTTGACGCAATCAGGTTTCTCGGTATTTCCAAAGATGAAATGGAAGAAATTATCCGGCGTGAAACAAAAGAAATGCATCGGCGAATAAAACTTTACCGTGGTGATTTGCCGCCGCTTGATTTAAGCGGGAAAACCGTAATTATAGTGGATGACGGACTTGCAACGGGAGTTACCGCCGGCGTTGCTGTTTTATCGATAAAACAGATGACCCCTGAAAAAATCATCCTCGCTGTTCCGGTAAGCCCTATTGATACCGCAGAAAAGTTTCGCGAGGAGGTTGATGAATTTATATGCCTTAGTGAACCACCTGATTTTTTTGCTGTAGGTCAGTATTATGATGACTTTGCGCAGGTTACGGATGAGGAAGTTATTTCATTATTAGAACTTACCAGAAAAATATAACTTGTGAAGGATATCAGCCTAAGCGATTTCATAATATAATTATCTCAGATTTATGTCAATTTCAAAAAGAAACTGAAAAATGAGAAAAATAAAAAGGGCGAGCAGGGAGCGAAGCGACCGTAGCGAGCCAAAAAACTAACTCTAGCCCCCTCCCGTGCGAAGCGGGAGTGTAAGCCCAAAGCGGCGACGCAAAGGCGGCGGCGATGTAGGGCAGAACTCATTCTTGAGGGAGGGGGTTGGGGGTGGGTGTAAAAAATGATTTAACGAATATTTATTTAAAAAGGTATAGCAGTAAATTAGAGAGAATGAAAAATGCTGGACATAAAAATCATTAGAGAGAATCCCGATAAGGTTAATGAGCTTTTAAAAAGGCGAAATTCAGAACTATCAATTGATGAAGTTATTGAAATTGACAAACAAAGAAGAGAAGTTCAGGGAAAAGCTGATAATTTAAGGGCAGAGAGAAAAAATATTTCCCAACAGGTTGGGCAGCTTAAAAAAGAAGGCAAAGACACAACCGAAATACAGGAAAATGTTAGAAAACTCGGCGAAGAAATAAAAGAACTCGAAGAAAAAGAACTTGAATTTAACGAAAAACAAAAAAGTCTTCTCCTGAATATCCCGAATACTCCCGATGAAACCACGCCTGTAGGACATGATGATTCCGCAAACCCTGTTATAAAAACAGTTGGCGAAGTTCCTCAAAAATCTTTTGAACCAAAAGCCCATTGGGATCTAGGACTTGAACTTGATATACTGGATTTTGAAAGAGGAGTCAAAATTTCCGAGTCAAGATTTACAATATACAAAGGCAAAGGCGCAAGACTGGAAAGAGCTATAATAAACTTTTTCCTGGATGTTCACACTACAGATCATGGATATACAGAAATATTACCGCCTTACCTTGTAAATTCCGCTTCTATGACAGGGACAGGGCAACTTCCAAAGTTCAAACTGGACATGTATAAGTGTGAAGAGGAAGATTTATACCTGATTCCAACGGCAGAAGTGCCTGTAACTAATATTTACTCAAATGAAATCCTGCCGGAAGAAAGTCTTCCACTTTATATGACAGCGTATACTCCTTGTTTCAGAAGAGAAGCAGGCTCGGCAGGCAAAGACACAAGAGGTTTAATCAGACAACATCAGTTTAATAAAGTTGAACTCGTTAAACTCTGCACTCCTGAGGCTTCACCGGAAGAACATGAAAAACTCACCCGCAACGCCGAAAGAATGCTTGAATTGCTAGAACTTCCGTATAGAAGAATAGAACTTTGCACAGGTGATATAGGATTCAGCGCTCAAAAATGTTATGACCTTGAAGTATGGCTTCCTTCGTCAGGAAGTTATAGGGAAATTTCCAGTTGCAGCAACTTCGGAGATTATCAGGCAAGAAGAGCCGCTATCAG
>DNRP01000072.1:12551-23510 GCA_003499955.1 Cyanobacteria bacterium UBA9971 | reverse complement strand
AAATACTTCGGCGCAGAAATTATAAAAAGTAAGTTCTTGACAGAATTGTCATCCTGAGACGAAGCTGAAGGATCTGTCAATAGTACTTTGTCACCCTGAACTGGCTGCAAAACAAGGCGAACCAGAGAGCCGTAGTTTTATGCCCCTACCTGGTGATTCAGGGTCTATCCAGATAACATTTATTCTACTTTAACTAAGCGTTTTCTGTGACGGTAGCTTTTTCGTTAATCATCATTGAAAAAACAGCCGCTGCAAAAAGCGAAACAGCGCCGATTATAAAAGCGTATTCCCAATGATAGTTGTCTTTTGTAAGAGTAGGACACTGGCTGATAAACCATGCCAGCAAAGTGCATACTAAAACTTGAGGACCGGCAATGAATATATTAAATATACCCATTACAGAACCTTCTGTACCTTTTTTGATGTACTTGCTAACCATAGCAAAAGGAAGAGCAAGAATTGAAGCCCAGCCAATACCTGCTACAGCCATACAAAGTCCGACTATTTTTACGTTTGTAGTGAATGTCATGGCTAAAAACGCTAATCCCATAACTAAAAGTGAGAAAGCGTGAACATTTTTGTTGCCTAATTTTGAGGATAAGATTCCTATTGGAAGCGAAACAACAAAGCAAATAAGGTTAAATATTGCAAAACTTATTGATGCAAAGTTTGTTCCTTGATTTACCGCATTTTCAAAGGATTTTTTTATTGCTTCTGTTGCGTTTGTAAGATCAGGCACTGCAAAGACGTTATGAATCGCGAATTGTGTAAAGAAAATAAACATACTCATTACTCCAACCCAGGTGAATAACTGCATTATACAGATTTTTGAAACATCGGGAGATAATTTAAAGAATCCGACTAAAGCATTCCAGAAGCCGCTGTTATTTTCCGCTGTTTCAGGATTTTCTACTTGTGCTGGCTTAGAAACAAGCTCTTTTGTTGTGCTGCAAGTCCATATTGTTGCCAGAGTAAAGGCTAGGGAAGCCATTATAAACTGCGCGGGTATGCTCATTTGATAATCAAACGCCCATTTTAATAACGGAGCTGTTCCCGCTGCGACAACAGAGCCGAGTCCGATTGCAAAACTTAAGAAAGAATTAGCAATGGCGTGCTGTTCTTGTGGCATATTATCAGGAATCATTGCCCGGTAAGGACCTTGAGCAGCGTTAACGCTTCCGTCAATAACCCAAATTGTAATCGCAGCAAACAATAAAGCAGACCAAACAGGTAAATTTTGACCTAATGAAGAACCAAAGAAATTTACTATGTTTGCGGAATTTGGAAATGCCCATAATGCTAAACTCGCTAAAAGAGCTCCAATTAAAAGAAAAGGTCTTCTTTTTCCGAATTTTGTATTGAGGTTATCACTCATTGCACCGATAATCGGCTGTACAATCATACCTGTAAAAGGTCCTGCCAGCCAAATCAAGCCGAAAATAAACGGAGAAGCTCCAAGACCTTCTGTAACAGGTCCTGAAAGGATAATTCTCATCTGCCATGCAAATTGTAGTCCGAAAAATCCTAGACAAAAGTTTAATAATTGCGCATTTGAATAAAGTTTTTTCCCGTCTGTTTGTTTTTCCAACTCAATTGTGTTTTGTTCCAGTGTCTCCATTGCCATTGAGCGCAGCCCTCTTTTCTTATTTTTTATATAAGTAACCATTTAAATTTGTGGATTTGAACAAATTATAAGATAAAAACTCATTTAACAAAAAGATTTTCTCTACAAAAACTTGTTTTTTATTGTAACGAATTGTTACAGAAGGGAAGGTGGTAGCAATTTTTTTTATTCACGTGGTTTTTATGAGCATTGATTTAAATATAAATTTAAAAAAAAGGAGATAAAATATGTCAAATTCAGTATCTTTTTCACCAAAAGTTGGTTTTACGGGATTACATAAATCTCAAGTAGGTGACTTTATGGAAAGGCTTGTAAGAGTAACAAGCTATGCCGTTAGAAATAAAGATGATCATTCGGCAAAAATAGTATTTAAAATAGCTTCACAGCTTGATGAATTTGAAAAACAAAATCCGGGTCAAGTTGTAAGAAAACCGTGTGCATTTTTTGTAAATAATATGATTCTAGACCATGAGAGTGTGGGAATTCCTGCATTGTCCAGGCATTGTAAAACGCGGGCTCTTTATGTTTTAGATAATTTAGGAAAACTGGGAGATTTTGGAAAAACACTTGATGAAGCTTGTAAAAATATGGGTTTAACAAGATGACTTTTTAATTTGAGTTTAAAAAAATAACTATACTAGTTTATTTTGTTAAGATATATTAATTCTGCTTTCTTAAACCTAAAGTTTTTGTGTTTTATGGACGATTAAATACATATCAGAAAAAGAAAGGTATGTGTTAAGGAACTAGAATGAGTTTTAAAAAAAGTAAAACTGATTGTTTCACTTTTTTAACACTCCCGTAAAACAAAGGAGAAAGCTATGCATTACTACACACCATGGGCAGGAGCTTACGAGTTTAAGTCCGAATTAAAAGAAATTCTTCAATCCTGGAAAAAACAAATTGAGTTTATTATTAATAAAATTAATGAAACTGACAAAAAAATAGCTGGTTAAAAAGAAGAGGCTGAACAACAGCCTCTTCTTTTTACGTCAAAAAAAACAAAACCAAACTAAAATCACAGAGGAGGACTCCATTTTTATTTAACTGCAAAATCCTTGCTCTTAAGGGCGGATTTAACTATGTAATCGCCTTTCTTAAGCCCTAAATCTTCAGCAACAATATGACACTTAATCATGAGAAGGAAATAAATATTTTTGCCTTTAAATTCGCTCAATCCCTCAAAATTCCCCTGCCCTTTAGAAATTATAAGATCGGCTTTGTCAAAAATTTCCTTGAATTCAGGCGAAGTATGCTCTAGAAGTGTTCCTGGCGCGTTATCTCCATTTGTCATAACTTTTACAAGCTTGTCTATCCCGAATAATTTAACATCTTCCATAGTGGCATCGTTAAGTATCGGCGAATTTCTTACAACAAAAGTTATGTCAGACCTTCCTATGACTTCCAGAAAGAGTTTGTCAAATACAATTTCCCCTGTGTTATCGCCAAGATACAGAATATTTTTGGCTTTTTTTATGTCATTAAACAATTCCAGAGAATCATCAACCGCAAAATCTTTGTTAAGGATTTTTTCAATGGTTTTTTCTATCTCTATCGAATGCCCCGGACCAAAATCAATGATATTTCCGGCAACAGCAAGCCTTAAAGCTTTATCTAAAGGATTGTCGCTTTCAAGGACTAAATCTCTATACTTTTCACAGTACTTAACAGCTTCTTTATTCATATTATCCTTTAATTTCTTGTAAGGATCGGGATTATTTGCGATTTTTCTGATTACCCGATGCAAATTTCTATTAGTAAGCAGCGGACTTTCACTGTAATCAATATTTGCATAATATGTCAGGACTTCTTTTATAACGGTTTCATGATATTTTTCCTCGATTAAACCTTGCTTGAAAAGGCTTATAAGTCCGTTAATCATACAAGTAATACAGTCAAAATGGGTTTTCATTAAATTTCTCCGTTTAGTAGTGGTTAAGTTCATTATATCTTAAAGAGTTTTTAAGATATGCAAAAGACGGATAAAACCTCTCTAAAATAATGCTAAATTAAATTGAGAGGTGAAAAAATGAAACACAGAATCGGCTACGCTTGCATAAATTTAACAACGGGAATCCCTTTAAACAGGACATGCCGGCTTGCAAACGCCTCTGATTCAAAACTCAGGGAACTTATAAATACCAATCTTGACGGATTAAGACAGGTTCTTGAATGGAATAGGCAAAATGAGATTTATCATTTCAGGATAAGCTCTGATGTTGTCCCATTTGCATCCCACGAAGTCAATAAAATTAAGTGGTGGGAAGATTTTAAAGACGAATTGCAAGATATAGGAAGTTTTATCAAAAAAAATAATTTCAAAGTCGCCATGCACCCGAGTCAGGTGGTAAATATAAATTCACCGCGAGAAGAAGTTGTAAAAAGCTCAATTAAAGAACTTGAATGGCATGTAAGATTTTTAGACTCGCTGGAACTTGATTCTACGCACAAAATCGTTTTTCATGCCGGCGGAGTATACGGAGATAAACCGGAAGCCATAAAAAGATTCATTAAAGTCTATAAAGAACTTCCCGAAGACTTTAAATCAAGGCTTACCCTTGAAAACGACGACAAAAGCTATAATGTATGGGATTTAATTCAGATAAATAAAGAAGTAGAAATTCCACTGGTTTTTGACAACCTGCATCATGAGGTTTTAAACACACAAAAACCCTCAGACAAAGATGTTGAACTTATAATGAAAATCTTTTTTTCAACGTGGGACGAAAAATCAGGAATTTCTGATATTCACTACTCAACGCAGAAAAAAGACGCAAGAGCGGGAAGCCACGCCGAATCCATAAATTTACAGGAATTTAAAGAATTTTTCCTGAAATATATGCATCTTGATTTTTACATAATGTTTGAGACGAAAGACAAGGATAAAAGCGTTCTTGCCGTTTATGAAATGTTTAAAACAGATTCTGACTTGAAAAATATTGAAATATAAAATGAGACCGCTGCAGAATTCCAAAATTTTTAATTTTGAGAGTTTGCAGGGGGCGACCTAACAAAAGTGAAAAACGTCGAAAACTGACCGTTTTCGACGTTTTGACACTAGCCGTCATAATACTAAACACAAATTTATCCAATCGGGCAGTTTCACACAGTGTTTCCTTCTGGTTTTATAATAATGTGCTTTATTCATTCTCACTTAACCGTCTGTTTTAACTATAGACCGGATTAGCCCTACATCCGGTCTATTTTTATTTGCAAAAACCTAAACAAAAAGTGCTGCAATTATTAAAACTGCAACACTTTTTAAATTTATAAAGATGTGTATTTTAAAACGTCTTATTTTTTTATGCTTTTATATCAAGCGGTTTTTTGTTTTCTGCACCTATTTTTTCAATATTTCCAAGCCTGTTCTGAATACTATTTTGAACAGTTTTTATTCCATCAGGTTTTTTTCCACCTAAAAGCGCTCCTATATCGGGTTCTTTTTCCTTATGAGGCTGCACTTGAGGTTTTGGTTGAGCTTGAGCCGGATTAACGCCAAGAAATTTCTGAGGTCCTTGAATACCTTGAATCATAAAAATCTCCTATCTCTAATTTTTAAAACTGCTAATAAAAATGACTACTGTAAATGACTACTGCTATAAAAAAATATATTTATACACATCTCTATGTTTATATAAAAACAAAAAATATATACAAATTATATATTTTTTAAATATCGTTACATGNNAGTTACGTATTTTATAAAAGTTGTTTATTTTTAGGAAAATTCTAGACTTTCACCATCCCGACGGAACGCGCATTCACATTTCCGGGTACTTCGTTATAAGACATAACATTAATTTGAGGGAAAGTTCTTTCTATTAATTTCCTAAAAGCCATACGTATAGGAGAACTGCATAAAATTACCGGCTGATTTCCCGTGGCTTTAAGAGCTGTTTCGATTTCGGCATTAAGACTGCTTATTAGTTTTCTTGTAAAATTGGGGTCAAGACTTAAACTTTGTCCATCATTGCTTATTCCGCCCGCAATTACATTTTCTATATCAGGAGATATTGTTACGGCAAGCAATTCTCCTGAATCACTTAAGTTTTGTTTACAGATGCTTCTTGAAAGAGCAAGACGGCACTGTTCAGTGAGAAAATCTGAATTTCTGTTTATCCTGTGATAAGTGCTTAAAGTTTCAAGAATTGTTTGCAAATCTCTTACAGGAACTTTTTCCCGCAATAAATTTTGTAAAACCATATGAACATCAGCCGTAGTAATATTATTGTCTTTAAACACATCGTCAACAAAAGATTCTGATTGTTTTTTAAGATTTTCAACAAGTGTTTGAACATCAGGTCTAGTCAAAATTTCTGAAGAATTTTTCTTTATAACTTCTGTAAGATGAGTTGAGATTACAGCGGAAGCACTTACGACAGTATATCCTTCGGATTCGGCATATTCTTTGTCTTTTTCCGCAATCCATAATGCAGGCAAACCAAAAGCAGGCTCAACAGCACTTATTCCTTTTAAATTAGGGTCGTCATCTCCTGCTCCGGCATTCATGGCAAGATGTCTGTCCGAGTATACTTCTCCTGTTTCTATCGGAATTCCTCTTAATTTTATCTGGTAATTATTTGCAGGCAGTTGTAAATTGTCCCTAACTCTTATTGAAGGCAATACAATCCCTAAATCAAGCGCAGTTTGCCTTCTTATTTGGGCTATCCTTTCAAGCAAATCCCCTCCCTGCTCTATATCAAGAAGAGGAACAAGCCTATAGCCTATTTCTATTTCTATGGGTTCAATGTTTAATAATTCCATTACACTTTCTTTAGAAGCTTTTTTCTTTGTTTTCTTGGTTTGTAACACTTCTAATTCTTTTGCTTTTGTTTCATCTTCCTTTACTTTATTAATATCTTTTATTTTTGCAAACGCTAAAACCCCTATAACAAGAGCAATAGCAAAGAAAGGACCTTTAGGGAGTCCGGGGACAAGTCCCAATACGATTAAAAGTCCGGCAACAACTCCAAGAACTTTTGGATTGCCAAACATTTCATCTTCAATATCTTTGCTTAAACCTGTTTCATTTCCTCCGGCTCTGGTTACAATTAAACCTGCTGCGGTAGAAATTATTAGTGCGGGAAGCTGTGATACAAGACCATCCCCTACTGTTAATATTGTATAAGTTGCGGCTGATTGGGCAAATGACATATTATTCTGAACAATACCAATAATAAAGCCGCCGACAATATTTACAACCGTAATAAAAATACCTGCTGTAGCATCTCCTTTTACGAATTTGCTGGCACCATCCATGGTTCCGTAAAAATCAGCTTCTTTCTGTAAATTTTTTCTTTTTAATTTTGCTTCTTCCTCGGAAAGCATTCCCGAATTCAAATCAGCATCTATACTAAGCTGTTTGCCGGGCATTGCGTCTAATGTAAATCTGGCTGCAACCTCTGCAACCCTTCCCGCGCCGTTTGTAATAACCATAAAGTTAATTACTACAAGAATTACAAATATTACAACACCAACAACATAATTACCGCCGACAACAAATTCGCCAAAAGCAGTGATTACTTCTCCCGCATCTCCATGAAGCAGAATTAATCGTGTGGCGCTAACGTTAAGTCCCAGCCTGAAAAGCGTTGCCATAAGCAATACTGTCGGGAATGAAGAATATTGAAGAGGTTCTGTGGTAAATAAACAAACAAGAAGTATAATTACGGCAAGAGAAATATTAACGGTAATTAGCACGTCTATTAATAATGGAGGCAGGGGAACAATCATCATTCCAATAATAACGACAAGAACTATTGCAAGTATAATGTCATTATTTTTAGATAAATCACTTAATTTGAACTTCCCCATACTCTGTTAATTTTTTCTCCCGATTTGATATTTTGATATTACTAATTCTACTATATTACAGGACTTTTTGGCATCCTCTTAAAACTTTACAAAAAAGAGTCGGGGTTTTTGTATTGTGAAAGCTTAACCATACATTTTTGTAATAGCATCATTAATCAAATGTGATACTGACACATTTTCTTCTTTAGCCTTTTTTAAAAGCTTAAGATGTATTGATTTTTTTGTCCTTATATTTAATTTACCGGAAATATTTTCATCCGAAAAAGGTTCATTAATAGGCAAATTCTCTTCAATGCTTGTTTCAATATAATCTTCAAAAGCTTCTTTAATATTTTTTGCAGCTTCTTCAAGGGATATTCCGTAAGAATGACAGGGCAATTCTTTAACTCTTGCATAAAAACCACCTTCAGGAGCTTTTTCAAATTCAAATTCCCAGTTTAAATTTAAATAATAATTTTTATCTTTATCTTTTTTATTCATTTTCTTTCTCCCATACTTCAATTACATCATTTATTGCGTTAGGGCTTACAGGATTATGTCTTGCTATCATTATTACGGGTCTGTCTTTTTTAAGAAATTTAAAGTGGCTTCCTTTTCCTATTTTCATTTCATATTCGAGAAATTTTAAAATTTTTTCACAATCCTCAAATTTATGCCCCTTATTACTATTTTTGAATTTTTTAATTTTTTAATTATTTTATCTGAACTGGTCATTATACCTCATCCTTACATTGTCATTATATATCAGTACAATCTTTTTGTCAACATATAAGAGGACAATGCCATTCAAAAAATCTCAATATTTCTTGCTATTGTTTGTCTTATATACATATGCTAACACTTCTGCAACTGCAACATATAATTCTGCCGGAACCATTCCGTCTAATGGTACAATTTTATACAATGTTCGGGCAAGAGGTTTATTTTCAACAATAGGAATTTTATTGTTTTCGGCAATTTCTCTTATTTTAAAAGCAACAAAATCAACACCTTTTGCGATAACTTGAGGAGCAGGGGCTTTTGAAGTGTCATATCTTAAGGCAATCGCATAATGAGTCGGATTTGTAACAATAACATCCGCAGTAGGAACAGAACCCATCATTCTTTGCATAGCAAAACGCATTTGAATGCCTCTAATCTTGGATTTAATGTGAGGATCACCTTCTTGATTCTTCCGTTCATCCTTAACTTCCTGCTTAGTCATTTTAATAGATTTTTCATATTCATAATCCTGATATTTTTTATCTATTAAGCCGAGTATAAAAAGTATTATACAAATCTGAAAGCACATTTCGAACATAATACTGCCTATAACGTTCACGGCTGTCATAATATCAGAGCCCAGAAGTCCGACAAGTTCTTCCATTCTTTTATGAATAACCGAATAGCCTATACCTGCAACGATAGAAGCTTTTATAATGGATTTAATCAATTCAACAAAACTTTTTAACTGAAAAAATCTTTGAAACCCTTTAAGTATTTTTTCAGGACTTAATTTTGAAAAATCAGGAGTAACGGTTTTTGTTGTAAACAAAGGTCCAACTTGTATATAATTTATTGCAACGCCTGCAATCATTATAAAAATCATAATCGGCATAAGAATATTTGTTGCAGACCACACATATTTCGTCAGATAACCAAGGATATTTTCTTTATTAACAAGATGAGGAGAAAGATTAGAAAGCGTACTTACAGTGATATCCCTAAGTTTATCGCTAATAAAGTTCATAAAAATAACGATAACCCAAAAACTAATCGCCAGAGTAACAGCCATATTCAAATCCTGACTTTTAGATATTTGACCTTCTTTTCTTGATTCTGACCTTCGCTTAGGCGTCGCCTTTTCTGTACGGTCGTCTGACATTTATTTTCCTTTTTTTATGGCATTCTAAAATTAAACAAAAATCCCATTTATATTTATAAGCAGTTCATTAAAAAGTTTTGATAAATAAATTGCTGTAGATGGCATTAATAGTAACATAAGCACAAGACCTACATATATTTGAGCAGGCATTAAAACCATAAATACATTCATTTGCGGCATGATTTTAGCAATTATACCCATTAACATAGTTTTAATAAACAATACCGAAAAAATCGGAATTATTATACTAAAAGCAATTAAAAAAAGCTGCCCTGCAAAATAAAGCAGCTGCTCGGTTATGTGACCCGAAAAACTAAAATCAATACCCACAGGAATTGAATTATAACTGTCACATACTGTTGTAAACAGCCAATGAGGACCATTTAATGAAAGAAAGACAATACTTGCTATAAATAAATAAAACTGTCCGACAATGGGTGTGTGCTGTTTTGTTACGGGATCAAGAGCATTAGCAATTGCAAGCCCCATTTGAATACTCAAAATTTGTCCGCCAATTTCAACCGCAGTAAAGATAAGGGACATTGAAAAACCAATCAGCACACCCACTGCTGTTTCTTTGCATAACAAAATTGACAGCGAAATTAAATCTTTAGGCGCGACAAAATTTGGTGTCGCCTGAAGAACAAAAGGATATAAAATAAACGCGCACAAAGCACCAAGTCCTACTTTTAACTGCATCGGCATTGAAAATGTTGAAATTAATGGAGCAGTTGTTAACATTCCGGTCAATCTGGAAAAAACCAGAATAAATATAATAATACTTTCTGTTGAAAAAAATATGGAAAAATCGTGTGTCATAATCTACCACCACTACCCATATTTTTACCTAATATACGTTAAAAGATTTGAAAACAAGTCATTTACAGAAGTCAGATAGATCTCAACCATCCATGGAGCAAGAAAAATAATAGTTAAGATAGTTGCCAAAATTTTTGGAACGAAAGTTAAAGTCGCTTCCTGAATTTGAGTAACAGACTGAAAAATACCGATAACAAGCCCCACTATCATACCTACAAGCAAAATAGGACCTGCCAGCTGTAAAATCAAAATCAATGCATTTTGTAATATCGTTATAAATTCAATTTGGGACAATTTTGTTTTTCCTCAATTATTAGTGGTTTGTCATTACGAAAGTTCAGAATATTTATTATGAAAATCCCATTACAAGGGACTTGGCTATTAGATTCCATCCGTCTACAAGCACAAAAAGTATTATTTTAAACGGCAGTGATATCATTACAGGCGGCAAAAACATCATACCCATTGCCACAAGCACACTAGAAATTACTATATCTATCACCAAAAACGGAATAAAAATCATAAAGCCGATTTCAAATGCTGTTTTCAGCTCACTTATTACAAAAGCAGGCATTAAAACAAAAGTAGGAATATCATTAATGGAACCTGGCTTATCAATTTTGCTCAACTTAACAAAAAGAGCAAGATCACTTTCGCTTGTCTGCCGGAACATAAACTGTCTTAGCGGTTCAACACCTCTCTTAAGGGCTGCTTCCTGAGTTATTTTACCATCCATGTAAGGCTGAAAAGCTTTTTGGTTTATTTCTCCAATGGTTGGAGACATTACAAAAAATGTAAGCATCATCGCCAAACCGATTATAACTTGGTTAGGAGGAAG
>DNRP01000072.1:8519-12475 GCA_003499955.1 Cyanobacteria bacterium UBA9971 | reverse complement strand
GCAGTAAGCGCGCCTAAAAGCACCATTCCCAGTGTCATAAAAATAACGGTTAAGATTTTTT
Source organism: Cyanobacteria bacterium UBA9971 (assembly GCA_003499955.1). GTDB lineage: Bacteria > Cyanobacteriota > Vampirovibrionia > Gastranaerophilales > UBA9971 > UBA9971. The sequence continues at coordinate 12,414 of DNRP01000072.1, read as the reverse complement.
TTGATTTACAAATACCCACTTTTTCGACTCTTCCCCGATTTGCTTATATCTTTTCATGTTAGTTATTTTGAGGAATGTTATCATCATTCCGAGGATTAAGCAGAAATTAACCTTCCGATGTATATAAATCTCGAAATTAACATACCTTAACAAATCGTATATTTTTTATTTTAAAATGGCAAAAGTTTGACAAAATCTTAACAGTTTTTACTAAAATTAATGTTTTACAAAGCTGGCATTGGCAGAAGGTTTTTTCTTAATCTTTTTATCTTTTAATTCTTTGGATGCTGGCGGTAAAGGCGTTAAAACAGGATTTTCTTTTGTAAATTTAACTTCATGTAAAACTTCTTTTTCTGGGGAATTTAAATTAATAAAACTTATGGAAAAATACGATGCTATTGCTAAAAAACTCAATGCGACTGCCGAATAAATAATTTTCTTTTCTTTTTGAATAAATATAATTTTACTTATAATATTATCCTTCAAGCCTATCTTTAAAGGTTTTTCAGGTATTTCAAATTCTTCGGTCGAACGTTTAAAATAATTTTTAATGGCTTTCTGCGTTATTTTCATCTCCTCATACGCTTGTCGACAACACCTACACTCAATCAAATGTTCATAAATCTTTGCAAGCTGTTCTTTTGAAAGTTCTCCATCAATAAAAGCCGATAAATCTTCCGAAATTTCAGTGCAATCATCGAGTTTTGAAATATCATCCGCCATTAATCACCTCTTTCATGGTGCCTGCCGGCACCTTTTTAAGTCATCAATCCTTCCGGTTGTTGGGTTCATGTTCAAGATAAGGTTTAATCTGTTCCTGAAGCTTTGCTCTCGCTCTTGCGAGTCTTGATTTTACCGTGCCGATATTAGTTTTTGTAAGTTCGGCTATTTCCTCATAACTTAACCCCTGCAACTCTCTCAAGACAATTACCGTTCTAAACTGCTCCGGCAAATCATTTATAGATTCCCTGATTACCTCATCAAGTTCCTTATTTAAGGTTCTTTCTTCAGGCATTTTTCCGGTATCGGCTATATCTCTCGAAGGACTTGCTTCATCTTCGCCTCCGTCCATATAAGGCGTATCCATTGATATTGTAGCAAGCCTTCTTGTTTTTCTTCTAAGCTCGTCGTAAAAAAGATTTGTTATAATTTGATTTAACCAGAACTTGAAAGTTACAGGTTTTTTAAGTGTTTTAATCGCCCTTGTCATTCTGAAAAGAGCTTCCTGAGCTATATCGGCTATATCTACCCTGTTCGGATCAAGATGATATAAGGTATTATAGATTATTTTTTCATGCCGTTTTATCAATTCTTCAAGCGCAAGCTTATCATCCTGCTGACACTTGATTATCAGCTCGGTCAGATTCATATTTTTATATATTTCACGCAGATTTTCTTTCAAAAGAACCTCCGCTTCCCTTTATTAAAAGAGGATTTGTCCTTAATTTGAATTTGTCTTCAGATTTATAAAACGAAAAATTTTTTAAAGGTTTAACTTCACTGAAAATAAATATCTAAGCCAAATTCAAACAGTTATATAAATATTTACAATTTGTAACTTAAGATTTTGTCATATATAAAGTTTAAGTTGTTTCTTAAAATTTATATACAGTCGATACAACTAAATTTTTTGGACAATATTACCAAAAAATATAGTCTTTTTTAACTTGAATTGCTAATTAATTTTGCATTGTCATTGCGAGGAGAAAAACGACGAAGCAATCGCAAGATTTTGTAAAATTATGAGATTGTCCCCCCTTCTTTTTTGACATTTAGTCAAAAAAATGGGTACCCTGCTACGCTCGCAATGACAAATCGCGTTGTTTAATACCATTATCAAAAATTTAATAATTATAAATAACCGAATTGTCGTTATAATTCGTCATATGTACAAAAGTATAAAGAACATCTGTTCTAAACCATTTTGACCCTATTTCAAGAAGAATTTTTATGGCTTCCTTAGAATTTCTTACTTTTACAAGACCTTTTCCCGAAGTTAAATCATCGTAAATATTACATACCATTACAATATGAGATTCATAATCTATTTTATTCCCTGAAATTCCATAAGGATAACCGGAGCCGTCGCCTCTTTCATGGTGCTGCAAGGCAACTTTTGCTATATTTTCAGAAAGATTGAGTTCATCCAAGATTATTTTATAACCCAGACGGGGATGAAGCTGAATAAGTTTTGCTTCTGACGGAGAAGGGGCTGTTTTTTCAAGCACCTGTTTAGGCAATCTTATTTTGCCAATATCATGAAGCATAGCAGCAAGGGTTATTTCCTGTATTAAATTTTGTCCGACTTTTAATTTTTCAGCTAAAACGGTACTGAGCATAGCGACATTTATGCCGTGAGAGTAGCTATAATCCCCGTACAGCTGCAATTGGGATTTATAAAGAATGTTATCAACTTCCGGCAAAACTTCTTCCATTATTCTATCTCTTACATCAAAACAAACAGAAGGATCTTTAATACCTTCTTCGTTAAAAGAATCCAGAATATCTTTATATTGGCTTTTTATGGTTTTCTGTATCTGAATTGGTATTACAGAAGTTTCATTTTCGTACTGGTTTTTGATATCAAAAGCATTATAAATTTTTTGAATTTCTTCAGATTCATTCTGAACTTTTGTTTCAGTATCTACAAACTCTATTTCTTCTTCTAAAACTTCAATATCTTTTTCTGTTTTTTCTTTTATATACAAAACAGGCATATATTTTAATTGCAAAATTCTTCCAGGAGTGAGAGTTTCTCCTGCTCCAAAAAGTTTTTTCCCTTTTTCATTAAATATATCAAAAGGAAGTTCTTTATAATTTATTAGATCGTCTACTGATATAACTTGCAATTTCAATTAATCCTGTTTTTAGCTTACCTATATTATATAGTAAATTACCGATAAATTAAAAAAAATATTTTTGTTTTAATTTACGTCAATAAATGTATTTATAATTTAAAAAGCCGCTTTAAAAATTTTTAAAGCGGCTTTTTAAAATTTTGTAAAATATTTTTATTTATCCCAAAGATTACCGTCAACATTTACGACGCCGGTGTTTATTTGATTAGAACCGTTATTATTAGTTAAACCTGATGCTAAAAGCTGACCGACGTCTTGCTGTTTATTTACATAAATTCCATTTGGAAGCTTTTGAATATTATTTCCCGCAAGTTGTCCGGGACGTATAACGTTGCTTTGATTAAGCGGTTGTAAATTGCCAAAATTGATTTCTCCTGCCATTTTAGTTTCTCCTCTCCTCTTAAATTTTACATTTTTTGTTTATATAAATATAAAAACAGGCAACTTGAAAAAATTGCCNNAAGAGTATAATCCAATTCTATATTTCCAACATCTTCTTCCAGCATTTCGATTTCTTTTTTGCCAAATTCCTTAACTCTTCCGTCTTCCAATTTAACAACGATGTTTGCATTAAGGAAATGCAGCGCTGCAACTTTTCCTACTCCGTCAGGAGTCATTACACTGCTGCCTATAGGAGGCATACCTGCCGCAGCTTCAATATAATTTGAGTATTCATAATTAAGACAACATAAAAGTCTTCCGCAAACACCGGAAATTTTGCTCGGATTAATTGGCATTCCCTGATCTTTCGCGAGTTTTATATTTATAGACTCAAAATTTGAGAGGAAAGAACAGCAGCAAAATTGTCTTCCGCAAAGCCCTATACCTTCAAGAATTGCTGTTTCATCTCTTACTCCTATGTGGCGCAAGTCTATTCTAACTTTTCTAAAAGTTTGTGTTAAATCCTTAAGCAGATTTCTAAAATCAACCCTATGAGGAGCTGTATAATAAAAAGTTATTTTCCTTTCATCAAAGGTATATTTTGTGCTGATAAGCCTCATCGGCAGTTGATGTGTTTCAACAAGCTCTGTACATTT
>DNRP01000072.1:0-8465 GCA_003499955.1 Cyanobacteria bacterium UBA9971 | reverse complement strand
CAGTTTTTTGGCATCTTGACAGGATATAACCTGTTTTTTAAGAGTCTCACTCCGTATTTATACATATTCTTAAACCTTGATTAATTGTCCTTTATTAATAATTTCCTGCCAAAGAAATTCTCCCTGAGAAGCTGCTTGATATTCTTTCAATGAATATGGTTCAGGAGAAATTTGCAGATCAATTTTTTGCGCAATCTTCATCAAAAATAATGATTCTTCGGTATAATTTATTCCAAAATCAGGTGAAATAACTGCTACATCAATATCACTCGATTCTTTTGCTCTATTGACAGCATAAGAACCAAATAAATAAACTTTTTCCACTTTGATATTATTAATTTTTATTAGATTAATAAATTCTTTTATTTTTTTTATAACTTCTCTTTTACCCATTGAAAAACCTCTTTTGTTTTATTGATAATATCTTCAACAAAAATATAGGAACATTCTTTTTGCAACTTCATTCTTTTATCAGGATATCTTGAGCCTAAATAATACAATAATAGCTTATTAAATAAAACTATTATTTCTTCATTAAAATAATCTACGATATTTGTATTTTGAGCTAATTTAACAAGATTATGTGTTTTTTCAGGAACTTGCCCCGTATTTTTAACATAAAGAGCTTTTATAATTTTTTCCATCGCTTGTTGACACATAACAACGGACCATATTAATTTTTTATCATTAAAACAACAAATAGCTGTTTCTAAATCTTCTTCGGCTATTTCAATCCATATTTTTATGTCTTTTTCGCTCAAAATAAATATAAGCCTTTTTTGATTAATTATTCTTAATTATATTATACGATTTTATATTAAAGATGAAAAACTTAGCAAAAATTTATAATAAGTAAGCAGGGCAAGTTCATCAAAAATAATTTATCAATTAATATTTAACGTCAAAACTGTCATTGCGAGGAGCTTTGTGACGAAGCAATCCAAGAAAAATTGAAGATAATTTTTGGATTGCTTCGCTTCGCTCGCAATGACAAATTCTACATTTAGCAAGGTTTTGCACGATTATAAAATTTTTGATGAACTTGCCCTGAATAAGTAAGTAACAAGTGTTGAACTTATATATTTTCATGGTAAATTCTTACTGTAGAGTTATTTAAGTGTATTTAATCTACTTTAAATCATAAATTTTCGTCGTGAAAATTGTTTTTTCTTTTTAATTCAGGAAAAAATTAAGTGGTTGAGGTTAAATACAAAAATTAGGAGAAAAATATGTCAGTTTGCACAATGTTGGAACTTTTAGAAGCAGGTGTTCACTTCGGTCACCAAACACAACGCTGGAACCCGAAAATGAAAAAATATATTTACGGTGAAAGAAACGGTATTTATATTATAAACCTCCAACAAACAACTACAATGCTTGATAAAGCTTATGAAGCAGCCAGAGAAATCGCTTCAAAAGGTAAAAACGTAGTTTTTGTAGGAACAAAAAAACAGGCAACCGAAATCATAGAACAGGAAGCCACCAGATGTAATTCTTTTTATATAAGCAGACGCTGGTTGGGCGGAACTTTAACAAACTTTGAAACAATCAGAACAAGAATCAAAAAACTTAACGAACTTGAAGAATTAAGAGACAGCGGTCACTTCGACAGACTTCCAAAAAAAGAAGTCGCTGTTATGACAAGACAAATCGCAAAACTTAATAAATCTTTAGGCGGTGTCAAAAAAATGAAAGGCATGCCTGATTTATTATTTATAATTGACCAAAAAAGAGAACTTATTGCTATAAAAGAAGCTAATAAACTGAATATTCCTATCATTGGTCTTGTTGATACAAACTGTGATCCTGAAGATATCAATTATGTAATTCCCGGAAATGATGATGCAATAAGAGCAATCAAATTGATCGCCGGAAAAATTGCCGATGCGGTTCTTGAAGGAAAAGCACTCAGAGAAAGCGCCGGAGTTACCCAGGAAGAAACCGTTGAAAAAGTTGAAGAAGTAAAACCTGCGGATGCGGGAGTAACGGAAGAAGACCTTAAAGTCAAAGTTGAAGGTCTTGAAGAAGTAATCGAAGAACTTGAAGCGGAAAAAGAATAATTCTTATTCAAATGCTTCTGTAATGAACTTAATCGGAGGAAAAAATGACTACTATAACAGCTGCTCAAGTAAAAGAGCTTAGAGATAAAACAGGCGCCGGTATTATGGACGCTAAAAAAACCCTTATTGAAACAAACGGCGATATAAATAAAGCTGCAGAACTTTTAAGACAAAAAGGAATAGCTTCTGCTGAAAAGAAAATGGGACGTATAGCTTCTGAAGGGTTGGTAGGCTCCTATATTCACAATGGAAAAATTGGCGTAATGGTTGAAGTTAATTGCGAAACAGATTTTGTTGCAAAAAACGAAGAATTCCAGCAGTTAGTTAAAGATATTTGCATGCATATTGCAGGTACAATGCCCGCACCTGAATTTGTTTCCAGAGATGAAATTCCTGCTTCTGTTGTTGAAGAAGAAAGAAGAATCGAATCAGGAAAAGAAGACCTTCAAGGCAAACCTGAAAATATCGTTGAAAAAATCGTTACAGGAAGAGTTGACAAGTTAATGGCTGAAAAATGCTTAATGGAACAACCTTTTGTAAAAGATCCAAGTATAAAAATCGAAGAATTAATTAAAGAAAAAATTGCTAAAATCGGTGAAAAAATCACAGTAAGAAGATTCACCAGATACGTACTCGGCGAAGGCATCGAAAAAAGAAACGATAACTTTGTTGAAGAAGTTATGAACCAAATGAAGTAAAATTAATATTTTTTAAGAAGACAGGCGCAAAACGCCTGTCTTCTTTGTGTCTTAAAAATCCCCAAATTTCTGCCTTATAAGAGAAATTTTTTCTTTTTTTGTAATATCCAAAATAATTTCATTTTCCCTCTCCAAAATTTTAAGACATTTTTCAAAAACTAAACTCTCAAATTTTTTCGGAATTACAACTATACCCTCGTTATCCGCAAAAATTAAATCATCAGGACAAATTTCCACGCCTTTTATGGAGATTTTTTTGTTTATAGAATCAACCTGCCCCTTGTTTTTAATGTCTTTACAGGTAAAACCTTCCGAAAAAACAGGGAAATCTAGATGTTTAATTTCCGAAGAATCTCTGGTTTTGCCGCCGATAATTGCTCCCACAGCCCCGCTTCTTATAGCAAGACTTGCATTTAAGTTACCAAAATACGCAAATTTAGACAATTCATTTTCTACAACAATAATATCCCCTGAAGTTATTGTTTCATAAGAATTAAGGGCTTCATAAATATTTTTTCCGGCAGAAGAATCTGTTTTTTCTTTTATCTTAAGTGTTTTCGCCCTGCCCAAAAGCTTTTTGTCCTTCAAATTCAAATCAAGACCGATTATAACTTTATTTTTAATATTTAATTCCTCTAAAGTATCAGAAATCATTGAACTGTTTATTTTTGATGACAACTGCCTGAAAAACAAGATTTCTTTTTCTTTTTTGCCTTTCATGACAAGCTCTGCCAACTCAAAGTCTTGAATATAATTAATATCTATCGCTTCTAAGGATGCAGCTTCAAGCAAATACGGCTTTTTTCCTATTCTTCTGCCTGTTTTAAGCGCCGCATCTCTCCTTATTATATAAAGTCCCATTGTTTCTATGACCGTATCCTCAAGATTAAAACTGTTCGGGATGTTTTCAATGTCATAATTCGGCTTTATATCTATAGAATCCCATGTATAAAGTTTTTCTTTTTTTACAAGTACGACAGAATCATATTCTTCACTGTTTGCAAGGATTTCCACACCTTTTTTAATTGTTTCCGGTTCTATAAAAGGACTTGTGCAAAGAATTTGAATACATATATCAGCATCCGTGGCTTTTATTTCGTTTAAAAAAAGCTTATTTCCGTCTGTTGAATTATTTGCAAGTTTTTCATCACGCTTAAATCTTATAAAATTGGTATTTGAAGCCATATCAAAAACTTCTTCACTCTCTGAATCCAGAAAAACTTCGTCTATAAAATCACAGCCGACAAGCTTTTCAAGAGTGTGAAGAAAAAGAGGTTTTCCTGCGAGCAGTCTTAAATTTTTATTTTTTATTCTTTCGCTTTTAGCTTTAACAGGTAAAAACGCTGCTATTTTGTTATTATTTCTCATTATTATTTCGTATTTTCAGAAAAAGGACTATTCATTTCTTAAATAATAATTTAAAATGAATTTTATATATAGGTTTAAGTTTATATTGTATACTTTGGTTTACAAAAGATGGGTGTGAGTTTATGAATATTAGTTTTATCGGAGTTTTAACCAAGCCTTTAAAGCTTAAAATTATTTTAATACTTACTTTTAATTTATTTTTGCTGTTTTTACCCGCAATTTTATCAGCAAACTTTCTTGGTATAGAAAGCATAATTTTCAAAATCGCGCTCGGGCTTGCATTTATTATTTCCAACGGTTATTTATGGGCAATTTTTCAGCATGAAGTTGAGGAAGACGATAATGATTTTCCGAAATGGAATTTTATAAATAATTTTTTTATCGGAATAAAAGGAATGATTTTTTCTCTTGCATGTATAGCTTTACTTACTGCGGTATTGTTTGTTTTATGGCTTATTGTTCAAAATGTGCCTGATTCTCGAAATATTGCCTCAATAATAGCTATTATATGGTTTTTTTACTGGCTTCTAATGTTTCATGCAGTGTCAATGGGAATATTTTCAGAAAACTTCAATCCGATAGAAGCTTTGAAATTCCCCAGTATAGCGGAAATAGCAACAAATTGTTGGCTTAATTATTTAATAGCGGCTTTTTATATGATTGGATATGTTTTTATAATTGGGATGGTTGGTTGGGCTTGTATTATATTTTTCGGACAGGCTTATAGCAATTTCGTTTACGGATTTTTTATTGTATATGCGATAATTGTTTATTTTTCACTCTATGCAAAAGTGTTTAGACAGGTAAGAACAGAATTTGAGAGCCATTTCTAATTAATTCCAAAAATCATTAAAACTCCGGCTAAAAAGCTTATAACCAGAGTTAAAATCTGCATGTTCGTGTAAAAATTTATTTTTTCGTATTTTGAAATCCGTCCGATAAAAAACGGTATAAATAAAAACGGCAATAAAATTAAGCCTTGCCAAAAAAATTTTGTATTAAAAGAAAATAAATTGAAAACTAAAATTGATACAAAATAAAAAATAAGCAAAACAGAGAGAAAAATAGAATAATTAGAGCTTAAATTTATATTTTCTTTTTTGAAAATTGATTTTCCCGCAATAAAAGCCGTAATTAGGCTTAAGTTTAAGATTAAAAAAGAAATTAAGGAATAAATAACTGATTTCATTGTTTTAGCACACCTGTTCAATTCGAGAATTGTTTAAAATCGAAATACTATTCAGAAATTCGACGGATTTTTGTACCGCAAAGTCTTTATCATTGTCCATTGTGATTAAATGATAACTGTTTTTTAAAATAATATAATCTTTAATCGAGGAAGAAATATGTTTATAAACGAAATCAGCGCTTTTTAAACTGGTTAAATCGTCTCTGTTTGAATGCATGATTAAAATAGGCTGATTAATGTCTTTAATATATTTTCTTACCTGCTTGGACATCTCCAAAAGCTCATAAACACAGGTCATCGGGATATAATTCAGGGCGACAGTATTTTCTTTCAAGAGCGCGCTAATTTTCCTGCGAACAGTTTCGTTTTTAATTCCGTAAGGCTCCTGCTCGGGAAACGAATAATAAAATCTCAAAATAGTATGCAAACCTAAGGGAAACAAAAAACTGTACCAGGGTATCGTCCATCCGTCAAGAAAAAGCGTTGTTGAAATAGCGATAATACCTGAAACATCTTTATGTTTTTCGGAGATAGCCAGCGCAAGAACTGCCCCCATGCAAATACCGCCAAGATAAACTTCTGAATAAGACTGTTTTAACTCGTTATATTTTTTCTCAGCAAAATTAAACCAGTCCTGCCATTTTATTTTTTTTACATTCAAAAGATCTTTTCCATGGCCGGGAAGACAGGGACAATATACATCAAAACCTGCTCTGTGTAAGTTTTTTCCGTATTGTTTCATCTCAAAAGGACTGCCTGTCATTCCATGCAGTAATAAGACAGCCCTTTGATTATTCTCATTTTTAAATTCAAAATCCATATTAAAGTTAAAATTTTAATCCTCATTCTGTTTCATGGTTAAGGAAGTAAAAATGTCATTCTGAGCAAAACGAAGTGAAGCGAAGAATCTGTCCAGATTATAAATATGGTTATAATTCCAAAAGGGATAGATCCTTCGGCTTTGCCTCAGGATGACAGAAAAATTTTGAAATAACAAAATCGAATACAAATAATCATCATTCTTCAAATCTCGTAAACAATTGGTCTAACAAATCAATGGCCATGTTGATTTCGACGTCAGTAATATACAAAGAAGGCGCAATAGTAAGCACGTTTTTGTAATAACCGCCAACATCAAGCACTAAGCCGCATTTTTTACCGTTATATTCAAGGTTTCCTTTTAAGCCTTCCTCAACTATATTGTCTGTCAACTCCTTGCTTGGCGTATAGCCGTCATTTTCACAAATTTCAAGCCTTAAAGCAAGACCAATTCCGCCTACATTGCCGATATTTTTATGTCGTTGCTTTAAATGCTCCAATCCGTCAAGAAATTTTCTTCCCTGCTCAGCTACCAGCTTTTCATGGTCAATCTCTTCAAGTATGCTCATTACTTCATAACCTGCTCTGGTACCAAGAGGATTTGATGAAAAAGTTGAATGAGTAGAACCGGGTGGGAATATCTCCGGATTAATAAGCTCTTCCTTTGCCCACAAACCCGATAAAGGATTCATTCCATTTGTTAATGACTTTCCAAAGACCACAACATCGGGTTTTACATTGAAATGCTCCATCGCCCAAAGCTTTCCTGTTCTGTAGAAACCCATTTGGACTTCGTCATCTACAAGCAAAATATTATATCTGTCAAGAATAGCCTTAAATCTTTCAAAATATCCTTTAGGAGGTATTACGTATCCGCCTGTTCCCTGTATTGCTTCTGCAAAGAAAGCTATAAACTCTGTTTCATTGGTTTTGTTATCCCAGAAAGAGTTATATTCTGTCTCGAACATTTTTTCAAACTGGCTAAGACAATAGAAATTACAATCTTCGCAATTTTTACCGTAAAAACATCTGAAACAATAAGGATAAGGTATAAAATGAGCGCGATCGGAGAAGTGTCCAAAGCGTCTTCTGTATCTGTAACTTGATGTTATAGCTGACGCGCCTAAAGTTCTGCCATGATAACCGCCCATAAAAGCAAACATAAGATTTTTTTTCGCGGAATTTCTGACAAGCTTCAATGCATCTTCGACTGCCTGAGAGCCGCCTACATTAAAATGCGTGCGTCCTTCAACCCCAAACCTGTTATAATTTGCCTCACAAATTTTTTGAGCCAGCAAAACCTTATAATCATACAGAAACTGCGGCGCAATTTGCGGCATTGTATCAATCTGGTCTTTTAAAGCCGTTGATATTCTCTTGTTTTTATATCCAAAATTTGAGGCAGAATACCACATTTGAATATCAAGATAAGGAATATCATTTGTATCATAGACAAAAGAACCTTCACATTCCTTAAAAATCTTTGGCTGCGGTGAATAATGCACAGTATCCCCAAACGAAGAATATTTATTGTCAATTTCCCTGATTTCTGTATCAGACAAGCATTTCGTTTTTAACATCCAATTTTTCTCCTAAATTCAAATATAAATACTCACAGATATCTTTAAATGTTTCAAATTTTATATGATTAATGTTGTTTTCATCGCAATATTCCGCAAGCGAATCCTTTGCAAACAATATATCCGCAAGACCTGACGCGCAAATATCCGAAGCCCCGTCGCCTATGTATAAAACCCGCCTTTCTTTTTTTAGTTTCTTTATAATTTCACATTTGCATAACCCGGATTTTTTTTTGCAATTCGAGTTATAAAAAGGAAAATCGAGAGTTAATTTGCCTTTATTAAAATTTAATTTATTTGAAAAAACTTTAACAAATTTTTTAATGCCGTATTTTTTCAAAGTACTGTTGATAAAAAAATCAAAACCGTCACTTACTATATAAAAATTTGTTTGCGAAGCGGGAGTGAAAAACCCGAAAGACGGCTTCGCCGGCTTGGAGGGTTTAAACTCATTCTTTATTTTTTTCTGATTTAAATTCTCAAAAATATTTAAAATTTCAATAAAATTTATAAAATAATCATCAATTTCAATGTTTTCAGTAAAATTGTCCAATTGATTTTCCGAAATATAATTTATACATGCAAACTGCCTGATTAAGCATTCTTTTGAGCCGATTTTTCCGTTTTTCCAGAGTTTTTCAGACTCTAACCACTTATTATCGGCAAAAACACTTAAAAAATGGTCTACAGTATCCTTTTTTGTTATAGTCCCGTCAAAATCACAAAATACTGTAATATTTTCCATTTTTTA
>DNRP01000143.1 GCA_003499955.1 Cyanobacteria bacterium UBA9971 | reverse complement strand
AATCATGAACAAAACGAAATAGACGATTCCGACTTTGATTTCAGCGATTATGAAATAGAAGAAGATGTTTAGGAAAGGATAAGGAGTACAGAGATTATGACAGGATACTTAACCGGTTTTTTAGTTTACATGCTGGCAATGCTGGGAATTATTTTTATTGCTCTTGTTGTTGTTAAAAAAAGTATGACTTTCAGCTCTGTGAAACAAAAAAACAGTTTTTTGAAAATAGAAAGCCGCTTAAATATTGAACCGAGAAAAAATCTTTATGTCATAAAAGCCGGAAACGAAAGATTCCTTGTTTCTACCGGTATTGAAGGATGTCAGTTTATGACAAAAATCGGNNATCGGTAAAATGATGATTCCCAAACTGGAAATGCCTGCTTTAAGTCCTGATTATATTGGACTTAAAGAGATTTTAAGAGAAGAAAGGTTTTAATAATGGATGTCGATGCTTTATTAAAAGACTTAAATCCTGCAATGCAGTTAATGATATTAATGGTGGCAGTTACTGTTCTGCCATTTGTCTTTATGTGCATGACAAGCTTTTTGAGGTTTGTTATCGTTTTTTCCATATTAAAAACAGCTCTTGGCACCCAACAAGTTCCTCCCGGCATGGTTATAATAGGGCTTGCGATGATTTTGACGTTTTATTCAATGTCGCCTGTGTTTGCCGAGATGTACCAAAAAGGCTCTGTACCTTATGAAAAAACAGGTTCGATTGTACTTGCGATGAAAGAAGGAGCGAAACCGCTTAAAAACTTTATGATGAGGCAGACAAGACAAAGCGATATCACATTCTTTATACAGACGCTAAGAGGAAAGCCTCCTGCCACGCCTGATGACATAGGTATTTGGGAAGTCGCTCCGGCTTTTATTATGAGCGAATTAAAAACCTCGTTTGAAATAGGTTTTATTATATTTATACCGTTTGTTGTAATTGATTTAATTGTCGCAAACGTTCTTCTGGCTCTTGGTATGATGATGTTATCGCCTACGATTATATCTTTGCCGTTCAAACTGCTTATTTTTATTGCTGTTGACGGCTGGGGAATGGTAGTACACGGACTCGTCCAGAGTTTCAACTGATAAAACAAAAAATAGAAAGAAATCCAAATATGAAAAAATTTTTTAAATAAAAAAATAAGGGCGAGCGTGTCCAAAAAATTGCCCTCCCTCAAATTCAACCGAAAGGAACAAACTTCATGGAACTCATGATGGAACATTTAGGAAAAGGAATCATTGTAATGCTGATGCTTTCAATGCCTTCCGTGTTAGTAGCAGCCGGAATCGGTCTTGTAGTAGGTATTCTTCAGGCTGTAACACAGGTACAGGAGCAAACAATAGCAGCAGCTCCGAAAATTCTGGGTGTTTTCCTTATAATTCTTCTTTTAGGCAATTTTTCCATGAACATGATGGAGAATTATTTCAGAGAATCAACAAATATAGCGTTTAATATTATTCCGCGTGATGAAGAAATGGTTCTGCCTCCGTCAAATACTTATAGCCGTGGCGCAAAAATATATGAAGAAGAATTTTATGGTGAGAAAAAGCCTGAAATTAAAGAAATTATGAAAAATCCCGGAAAAGTTCCTTACTCTGACCCAAAATTCAAACAATCTTACACAAAAATGCCTAAGGATAGTTCAAATCCGCCTAATTTCATAGAAAACAAAAAAATCCATTCAGAAAATTAAACAATAAAAAGGTTGAATATGTTTCAAAATATTATAATTAAAAAATATAAAGGCGAGCGAGTCCGCGTAGCGGACGGAAAGCGAGCCAAAGAAAATACTCTAACCCCCTCCCTTATAGGGAGGGGGTATGGGGGTGGGTTTATAAAAAACATTCTATTATCTTCAACAATTATTATTCTTTTGCTTTCAGCAAAAAGTTTTGCCGCTCCAGCTTTGCAAATAGATAAAAACATAAATCTTTCAGTTAATTCTTCTCATCTTTTAACATTTGACGAGAAAATAATTCGTTATAAATTTGTAAATGAAAAGGATTTTAAAGCAGAAATCCTGTCTAATCTCTTCAATACCAGACAAGAATTGCTTATCAAACCGCTTAATAACTCAAATAATAAATTAACCGTATGGACTGAATCCAAAATTTATAATATCAACTTTGAATTTGAGCAAAATCCGGAATTAAAAATTCGCGAAATAGATGAAAAAGAATCACTTATTAACAAATCACCTGTTTTATCGGAAGAAACATCAGGTATAACAGATTTTGAACTTGACAACCCGCCGAAAATCAAAAAAGAAAGGGGCACGAAGGGATCTCAAGGTTTTGTAAAATTATGAGATTGCCACGTCAGGGCTAAAGCCCTTCCTCGCAATGACATTAAACGAATTAAGAGAATAAACATATGGATAGTTTTTTTTCACTTTTAAGCCAAATACCTGATTTCAACAAATATTGCGGATCGGGAGCGCTTGTTTTTGCCAGAATTTTAGCTTTTATGGCTCTTGCACCGGGGTTTAGCCGCAAAGATATTCCAATGATACTCAAAGTCAGTTTTGCGTTACTGTTAACCTTTTGTTTTATTGGTTTAGTAGACGAAACTATAATGCCTAAAGGTACTTCTTATACTGTTTGTATAATTTTAAATGTTACTTTTGGTTCTCTTCTCGGATTTGTAGCCAGAACAATTTTTCAAACAGTAGAAGC
>DNRP01000032.1 GCA_003499955.1 Cyanobacteria bacterium UBA9971 | reverse complement strand
CTGAACTCCGCCTATCCTGAAAATCCTGTCAGCCCCCGCAAGCTTGCAAGCCGTAATTGTAGCAGGCTGAATTTTGGGGCTGCAAACTATAACTTCTTTTACACCCGCAACTTTTGCGGGAATCACCGACATTATCACAGAAGAAGGAAGCGGATAATTTCCGCCGGGGACATAAGCTCCGATTTTTTCAAGCGGGATAACTTTATGACCGAGTTTTATTCCGTTCGCGTTTGTTTCTATGTCTTTAATTACAGATAATTGCGCTTCTGCAAAGTTTCTTACGTTTTCTATAGACTGTTTCAAAGAATTTTTTATTTCTTCGGAGGTTTCTTCATAAGCTTTTTCGAGTTCTTCTTGTGAAACTTCAAGCTGACTCAAATCTCCATCGCCAAATTTTTTGCTATATTCTTTTATGGCGACATCGCCGCGATTTTTTACATCGGAAATTATTGAAGAAACCGATTCAATCCCTTCAAATTCCTGATATTTATAAAAATCTTCTGTAATTTCGCTATATTTGACGAGTTTCATTTCTTTTACCAATCCTGACTGAAATAGTTGTTTAATTTTTCAATAATTTTATTTAAATCATCAAGTTTTAGCTTATCAAGAACAGCAATATTATCTGGTAAAATACTTTCATCGATTGTACCTATTTTCCATAGTTTTACAAAAGAATCTTTCGGCAAAAAATAATTGCTTTTTAAAAGGTTTAGCGCAAATTCATCATTTTCGAGATAATTTAATTCATTATTATGTTTTGATATTAAAACTACCGGACGTTCTTTATAGCCCGATTTGTCTGAAAACTCAATATCAAGAAATAAAATATCACCTTTCTTTAGAAGCATAATGTTTTCTTACATATTCTCTGTCTGCGTCTGTCCATTCTAAATCTTCCGGGTCTGCATAATAATAAGATAAAATTTTAAGAAAGGATTCCGGAGAGTCTTCGTATTCATTCGCCTTTTTTAATATATGTTCAAGATTTTCTAAAGCATTATCCATATATGGCGGTGGCGAAAAAGCATACTCTTCTATTTCAAATTTTATTTTTTCTATCCTATTCTTAAAATATTTGAAAAATGTATAAGTTTTATTATCTAATTTTAAAGAAGTTGCTTTAAGTTTTTTATTTGGATAATTTTTTATTTCATTTATTATCGCAATTGTTTTATTTATAAAATCATTTTGCTCTTTTTCTATAATATTTTTAAAAATAGAAATTTCTTCATTATCAACATTAAACTTATTATAATATTTTAAAACAACACATAATAAATAAAGTAGTTCAATGCTAGATAAAATATCATTTAAAGTTTTAAATAGTCCATTAAAAGAAATTACAATATTTTTTAAAAGATTTAATAAAGCAATTTTATTTTTGTTTGCTTTTTTATACTCTTCTAAATCTATAACATTCATCTCTTCAGAAGATTGATTTGTTTTTTCAAGTAAATCTTTAAATAATATATCTAATTGTTCTGCGGGAACAGACATTTTAATATCCTTCAAATTATTAACTATTTTAATATTACGATAATTTTAACGCATTGTCATGCTGAACTTGTTTCAGCATCTGTCTAATATTGGATAGATTCTCACGTCAGCACTTCGGGCTTCCTCAGAATGACAGGGAGGAGAAGCTTTATTTTCTTCTGGAAGAAAGGTGATTTTTGACATCTTCAAGAGTTACGCCGTGTTTCACCATTAACGTCATCACAAAATACGTCAAATCAGACACTTCCCAGATTAATTCATCTTTGTTTGCCGCTGTAATTACTTCAAAAGCTTCCTCGTTTATTTTGCGTTTGAGAAAAAGCTCATCATTAAAGAGTTTTGTGGTGAAGGAATCAACAGGAAGTTCTTTAAACCTGCTTTGAAGAACTTTATACAGTTCATCAATATCAAAATTTCTGTCGCCAAAACAGGTTGCGCTTCCTGTATGACAAGCAAACCCTGTTTGCTCGACAATATATAATAAGGTATCCCTGTCGCAGTCATATTTTACTCTTATTATTTTTTGGGTATTGCCGGAAGTTTCACCTTTTACCCAGAGAGATTTTCTTGAACGGGAAAAATAAGTTGCTTTTCCTGTTTTAAGAGAGTGTGTAACCGCTTCTTTGTTGCTGTATGCAAGCATCAAAACTTCTTTTGAAGAAATATCCTGAACAACGGTAGGTATCAAACCTTTTCCTTTGTCAAAATCAAGAAGAGAAACAAAAGCTTCTTCCAGATTTATTTTTCCTGTATAAATGCCCATTCCGAGCTGACATCCTGCGCCGATTTTGTCAAGCTCGATTATTTCTTCGACAGAGCTTATTCCTCCCGCCGCAATAAGCTCCTTGTCGGTAATTGAGCGAATGTGTTTAATTGCATCAATGTCAGTTCCGCCCATCATACCTTCTCTTTCAACGATAGTGTATAAATAGCCGGAACAAAGATTGTCAAAACGTCTTACAAGCTCTTCTGCGGTATTGGAAGTTACTGTTTGCCAACCCTGTGTTACAACTTTTCCTTTGTTTGTATCAATCGCCAGAAGCACTTTTTCTCGCGGAAGCTGGCTTAAAAACAATTCTGACGCCGCTGTTCCTATAATAATTTTTTTTGCT
Source organism: Cyanobacteria bacterium UBA9971 (assembly GCA_003499955.1). Taxonomy (GTDB): domain Bacteria; phylum Cyanobacteriota; class Vampirovibrionia; order Gastranaerophilales; family UBA9971; genus UBA9971. The sequence goes on along the minus strand of DNRP01000032.1, from coordinate 3,882 downwards.
CCATAAGAAAGGATTTCTCTAGCTTTTTCAATAGTTCTGATTCCACCGCCGACTCGACAATCAGCAACCTTGCAAAGCTCTTTTATAAGCTCTGTGTTGTTTCCTTTGCCCATCGCGGCATCAAGATCAATAACCGCAATCTCGCCAAAACGTCCAAAATATTCCGCAAGCTCAAAAACATTTTCTCTTTCAAGAATTTTTTCTTTTCCTTGCTTTAGCTGGACTGCTTTTCCGTCCATTATGTCTATACTTGGAATAATCATTTATAGTCCTTTCACTCATTATTTATTTTAATCTGGTAGGAACCCCTTTATTATACAAAAAATTCTTTAAATCATTAATTTTAACGGTGTCAAAATGGAAAATAGAAGCCGCAAGCGCTGCATCGGCTGCTCCTTGTTCAAAAATATCGCTAAAATGTTCCATATCAGCCCCTGCTCCACCTGAGGCAATAACAGGAAGATTTGTATTTAAAGAAACAGCTCGTGTCAATTCTATGTCAAAGCCGTTCTGTGTTCCGTCTGCGTCCATTGAAGTGAGCAAAATTTCTCCCGCTCCAAGTTTTTCAACTTCTTTCACCCAGTCAAGAACTTTCCATTCTGTTTTTTTAGTGCCTGCATTAATATAAACAAACCATTCATTGTTTTCTTTTTTAGCGTCAATAGCAATAACTATGCATTGAGAGCCATATATCTGCGAGGCTTTTTGGATAATTTCAGGGTTTTTGACTGCCGCTGTGTTCAAAGAAGCCTTATCCGCGCCTGAAAGAAGTATTTTTCTGATATCATCTATCGTTCTAATCCCGCCACCGACTGTTAATGGTATAAAAACCTGCTTTGCAACTTTTTCAACTACGTTTCGCATTGTATCGCGACCTTCATTAGTTGCGGTTATATCAAGAAATACTATCTCATCCGCGCCTTCTTCCGAATATCTGGCGGAAAGACTTACCGGATCTCCGGCATGTCTGAGGTTAAGAAAGTTTACTCCTTTTACTGTTTGTCCGTCTTTTACGTCAAGACAGGGAATTATTCTTTTTGCCAGCATTTTTTATATCCAAATAAATTAACAAATTTTAAACTTCTTTTATTATAACCCAAAGCCAAGAATCCCAAATCACTTCATTCAAAAACAAATATTAAAAAAATATTATAAAAAATTGTTTTCTTTTAAAATATTATTATAATTTTCAAAAGAGATTACTTTTGATAAAAACGCTAACATGCTTATAAATAGATTAATTTATAATATTATACAGTTTACTTTACAGTAAAATATACTCTTGTTGGCAATTTACAACGCAAAATACATACAGGAAAGGGCTTTGAAGCTTGTAAAATTTTATTAAGAAATCTCGTAAAGTATATATAAAATTTAAAATTTTTATGCAAAAATATAAAAATTATATAAAGAAGTATTTAACATTTATTTAACTAATTTCCAAACCAAAATTTAATAAGGTAGGAATTATGAATAAAAAATTACATATTAATGATGAAAAAGAGCAGTTAAAAGATGTTGAATATAGTACTGCTTTAAATAAATTATCAACTAAAAGTCATAATATAAAAGCTATGATGAAGTTTAAATACTTAATTTATAAATTAGAACGCACTTGTTCTCAGAATAAATTTTTTCTTTAATTTTTTTCTATCCATCGTCTAAAGAATTCAAATCCCACTTCTCCGCTTTTTTCAGGGTGGAACTGGAACGCAAATATGTTTTTATACTCTATTGAAGCCACAAAATCTATATAATAATTTGAAAAAGCGGATATTATTTGTTTATTTTCTGGAATAACGTGATAAGAATTTACAAAATAAACATAATCATTTGTTAAAACAGTATTATTTGTTGTAATTTTCAGTTCATTCCAGCCTATTTGCGGAACTTTTCCTTCAGTAAATTTAACCACTTTGCCGGGAAATATGCCCAATCCTTTCACGCCTGGCGCTTCTTCGCTTTCTTCAAAAAGAACCTGTATTCCAAGACAAATTCCCAGAAAAGGCGTACCGAAATTTATTTTATGGATTAAAGCTTCTGTTAAGCCTTTTGAATTTAAAGATTCCATAAATTGCGCGAAATGTCCCTGTCCCGGGAGAATAATTCTATCCGATTCAAGAATATCTTCTTTTTTATCGGTTAAATTATATGCATATCCAAGTTTATCAAGGATATTGGTGACGCTTTTAAGGTTTCCGCCGCCGTAATCTAAGACTATTAATCCGCTCATGTTTTATATTACCCCTTTTGTTGAAGGCAATGATTCAGAGTGTTCTTTGTTTATGCTGCAAGCCTGTTTTAACGCCCTTGCAAAGCACTTAAATATAGATTCAATCTTATGATGAGGGTCTTCTCCATCAAGAAGTCTTATATGCAGAGTTAACATGCCGGTAGTGGAAAAGCTTACAAAGAAATGCTTAACAAGAGCTGTTTCCAAATCACTTACTAACTCTTCTCCAATATTTGCGGTAAAACCACAGAAAGGTCTTCCGCTCAAGTCTATGGAAACCTGCGTTAAAGCTTCATCCATAGGAATAAGCATAAATCCGTAGCGATTAATACCTTTTTTATCTCCGAGAGCCTTCCTGAAAGCTTCCCCCAGAGAAAGAGCAACATCTTCAACTATGTGATGAGGGTCTTTGTCCAGTGAATTCGCCTGAATATCAAGATCAAAATACCCGTGAGAAGCAAGCTGTTCAAGCATATGATCAAAGAATTTTATGCCTGTTTTAATATTTTTAACGCCTGTACCGTCAATATTGAGGTTTGTTTTTATTTCTGTTTCGAGTGTTTTTCTCTCAACTGTTGCTGTTCTCATAATTATTTTCTCCGTTTATAAAAAATATTAATTTAAATATTTGCTTACTGGTTTTGAAGGTTCAAGTCTATCAAATTCATGTAGAAATTCTTCCTTCCAAAGCTCTTTCCACTTAGTTATTATTTTATTTCTTGCATCTTTACGTTCTTTTTCGGATGAAGTAGTTTCAAGTCTTTCTAATATTTTAAAAATTTCCTTAATTGGTTCAAAAGGATATAAACCTACATAATCTTTATTTTGTCCAACATTTTTATAAAACATTCTAACTTCTTCTATAACTTTACTTAGATAACACAAAGCATCTAATTTAAACGTTTTTTCGGGATTTTCTATATATGTGTATTTAATTGCTTCCCTAACCGAATTTACCATATTATATGCTAAATTTCGTAGATCTTTTAAATAACTAATTCTTTGTTGAAAACAATACCCTAAATATGTAGCAGGAATGGCTATTATTAAAGGTAAGAGTTTAATCAATTCTTCATAATGTATCGTTAATTTGTATTGAATAATATAAAAAACAACATAAATTATTAAAATTATTGTTAAAAATATAATTATGCTGAATACATTTATTTTCAATTGCTTTTTTGTCATTTTAAATATCTTTCAGTTATTTAATTACAGATTTATTTAACAATTTTACAATATCTTCTGTATTTAGAAGCACTTCTTCCGCGCCGNNGCATTTATGGGCGATGCTATACTTAAAATTTTCAATAACCCGTCAGGTTCAGGCTTGTGTTTGCCATCGGGTAAGTCTTCCATTGCGATTAAAGGACAAAAATATTTCTCTAAGCCCCATCTTTTAAGCACAAATTCCGCTTCCTGTCTGGGTCTTCCCGTAAATATCGCCAAGTCATAATCTTTCGCCAGATTTTTTATAATTTCAGGCGAAATCAAAAGTTCTTCGTTTAAAATAAACCCGTCGCCGTTATTTCCAAAATATAATTCCTGAAACTTGTCTATAATCTCGTTTTTTGGAATCATAATTCTGGAATTTTTCAGTAAATACTCTGTTAAATCCCAATCATTGTTTAAACCGCCGATATTTTTAG
>DNRP01000038.1 GCA_003499955.1 Cyanobacteria bacterium UBA9971 | reverse complement strand
TTCTGTGTCTCGGCATATCTTTTTGCTTATTGTTAGTGAATCAGAGGCATTTTAGATTAAACAAACATTTGTATAGTATGTTTTTACTACAAAATTACTACAAATTGAAAATTAGTAAGTGAATTTTTTTAAAAATTTATACATAAAGTGTGCCTAAATTAAAAAAAGTTGAAGGGGAAAATTATATTTCCCTTTTTAGACTACTTTAAAATAGGTTTACTGTGTAAAAAAATCATTTATTTTCTGTTGGTTTAATGTAGTTAGATGTAGTTGAATTAGGCGATTTTGGGATTTTATTTTGCTTTGGCTTTTTAATTTCTCTTTTTCCACCCTTATCTTTAGCCATAATGAAATTCTCCTGAATTTTAAATATTATCTTGTATCAATTTAATAATACAACAGTTTTAAACTACTTACAAAGGATAACATTTTGTTATGAAAAAGGCGCGTATAATATAATAGATGGCTTGACAAAATTGATAAAAGAACATAATCTTCAAAATAAAGTAAGCATAAAAACAACTTTCTTCGTGGAAAATTGTAATAATGTGGATTATATTTTCAACAAATATAATTTTTCTAAGTATATAGAAACAGGTTTAATAACTTAAATGACTAAAAAAATTCCACTTCCTTCTTTAAAAAGACTTCCAAAGTATTACAGTATAGTTTGTGAATATTACAAAGAAGGAAAAGAATACATAAAAAGTTCAGAAATATCCAAAAAACTTGATATTGATGAAACACAGGTAAGAAAAGATATTGCTTTGTTAAATTGTGCAGGCAAGCCTAAAGTCGGTTTTAATATTAACGAGCTTAAAAGATATCTGGAAGAATTTCTTGATATAAACAATATGAAAGATTCTTTTTTGATAGGAACAGGAAACTTAGGGTTGGCTATTGCAAAGTATAACGGTTTTGAAAAATACGGCTTGAATATCACGGCGTTATTTGATACTGACCCTCATAAAATAGGTTTAAAAGTCGGTGAAAAAGAAATTTTTCATGTTTCAAAGTTTCCCGATTTGGCGCAAAGAATGCGGGTAAAAATAATTATTCTCGCTGTACCAAGAGAAGAAGCTCAAAAAATGGCAGATATTGCAGTAAAGGCTGGAGCAAAAGCGATTTGGAATTTCGCTCCCGCAAATATCGATGTACCCAAAGATGTACTGGTTATAAATCAGGATTTGGCCACCGATTTTATGGTTCTTTGGCTACAATTGCATAATAAAGATTTATCTATTTAAAATTGCCCGTTTTTGATTTAACTAAATACTTTGCCGAAGTGAATGTATAAAATCGAATTATTTAAAGCCACAGGTAAACATTTTGGACGTTTTAGCAATGTTTCTATAACTAATTTCCAAAAATATATTTTACCCTTAGGTATGTGTTTAATAACAAAAAATGTTTTAATTAAACAAGGAATAATAGATTTTCTTAAAGTATACACTTTACTGGGTTCATAGTATTTTAAAAAGTTGTTAAGTCTTTCAAAATAATACTTAGGAGAGTATGCTTTTTTAATTAAATTATTATATCCGTTAATCAAGGTTTCTTTTTCCATTTTGGGAATAAAATTAATTGTCGAGTCCTGATTAATGCCCGATGATGTTTTAAGCAATCTGTTTTCAGCATCCAGCCTTTTATNNAAGCCGCCCGTAACTTCCATTCCGTATTTATAAAATTTTCTTATTGAATTAATTAAGTCGCGGTTTTGATTTTGAAGCTTGTTGCATTCTTTTAAACCTTCTGTGGAGATAGTTTCTATCCCCACAAATACAAGGAAGAAACCGGCTTTTCTCATTAATTCCAGCAATTCATCATCATCAGAAGCATTTATAGAAATTTCTGTAAAAAATTGTGATTTGAAGTCAACTCTGGTTTTCCAGTCAATTATTGCTCTAAGTAATTCTTTTGTTTTATTTTTATCACCGAGGAAATTATCGTCAACGAAGAATATACTTCCTCTCCATCCGAGATCATGTATTGCGGCAAGCTCTTTTATTACTTGTTCAGGGCTTTTTGTTCTTGGTATTCTGCCGTTGAGGTTGACAATATCACAAAATTCACAATCAAACGGACAACCTCTGGAAAATTGAAGCGGAAATATATAATAATCATCGTGATTAATTAAATTATAGTGAGGTATGGGAGTATTTATAAGATCAGGCTTGATCTCAGAAGTATAAATTCTTTTCAGTTCACCTTTTTTAAGGTCATCTAAAAACATAGGAATGGTTATTTCACCTTCGTTTAAAATAAAATAATCAACTTCTTCAAATTGTTCATGAAGCGAAGTAAATAACGGTCCGCCTGCTATAGTTTTCACGCCTAAGTCTTTACACCTTTTTATAACAGAAACAGAAGATTCTTTTTGTACAATCATCCCGCTTATAAAAACAAAATCAGCCCATAATAGATCTTGATCCGTTAATTCTGTTGTATTCATGTCGATTAGTTTTTTTTCAAACTCATCGGGCAAAAGCGCTGAAACTGTCATTAAGCCAAGAGGCGGCAAATAAGCCTTTTTCCCGAATAACGTTATTATATGTTTAAAACTCCAGAATGATTCGGGGCATTCAGGATATACCATTAATATTTTCATGCGCTTATCCATCTAAATTCACTATAAAGCTATTTTATTCATATAATATTAAGTCAAAAACATTGTTAAAGATATGAAAAAGATTTATTTTTCATGTTTTTGCTTTTCTAATATTCTAACTTAAATTTAATAAAATTATTTTCTCTCGCTAACTTTTATTAAATGCCAACCGAATTGAGTTTTTACAGGTTCAGAGATCTCGCCTATTTCTAAATTGGCTGCTGCATTCTCAAATTCGGGAACCATTTGTCCTTTGCTAAATTCTCCAAGATCTCCGCCTTTTTTTCCTGACGGGCATTCTGAATATTTTTTCGCCAGTTTGGAAAATTTTGTTGCTTTTTCTTCTGAATTTTTACAAGCATCTATTTCTTGTTTTAATTTAATTATTTCTTGTTCTTCTTTAACAAGAATATGCTGGGCTGTCATTTTGGTAAATGTTTTAGTTGGTTCATGATTTTGAATTTTTTTTGTTTGTTGCATGGATACTGTTGTTCTGTTAATTAATTCTGCAAGACTTATGCCGCCGGGTTGGGGTTTAGAAACTTCTTGTTGCGGTTCAATAGCTTTTGAATCGTTATTTACTGACTCATTTTGTTTAGAACGAGCAAATGTTATTTCAGGAGTTTTATTTATAAATAATTTATTTGTTACATCCATTTAATTTTCCTCTTGTATTATTTCTTATTATATTAAAAAACAAATTATTAATAAAAATTGATAGCTGTTTATTTTTAAACGTAAAATTCGTTAAAAATTTATTGCGCAAAAATCTATAAAATAGTATATTCTTATTTTATTAAAAGAGTAGAGAATTTATGAGTAATTTTAAAAAATCGTTTGTTTTAATTTTTATTTGCATAGCTTTTTTGTTTTCGCAAAAAGCGGATGCAGGAACCGCATCTAAAGTTGTTGACAAATCCATAAACTATACCGGAAAAGCAGCTTATTNNTTTAAACCTTCTTCAAAAGCCAAGCCCGTTGTTAAGACTGACAAAAAACCTGATTCGGTCTATACTTTGCCCTCTAATCCACAATTATACACATTGCCTCCAGTACCTAAAATTGATTAATAATTTATAACTTTAGGCAATTTGCTTATTGTCTGGCGTTTTGTGTATTCGCCATAACCTTTATCAGCAGTTATACCTTTTGTTTCATCAAATACAACTTTTCCTCTGACAATGGTTTTTGTAACTTTTCCTTTAAGCTTCATGCCGTGAAGAGGGGTGAATTTTGCTTTGCTTTGAAGTTTATTCTGGTCGATTGTCCATTCTTTATTAAGGTCAATAATAGTAAAATCAGCATCACATCCTAATTCAAGCGCGCCTTTTTTAGGATAAAGTCCGTAATGAATTGCAGGATTTTTACAAAGAACTTCTACAAGCCTTGAAAGTGTTAGTTTTCCTTTGTTGTAGCCTTCGCTGACTATAACAGGCACCATTGTTTCAACACCTGTAATGCCGGGGAACGATGTCCAGATATCCATACCTGGTGCAGATTTTTCTGTTGCGATTTCATAAGGTGCATGATCGGTTGCAACAAAGTCAACTGAACCGTTAGCAAGCCCTTTCCAGAGAACTTCGTTATCTTCTTTAGTTCTTAAAGGTGGAGCAATCTTAGCAAACTGTTTAAATTCGGTCATTGCATCAATTGCATTTATTGTAAGGTAATG
>DNRP01000184.1 GCA_003499955.1 Cyanobacteria bacterium UBA9971 | reverse complement strand
CATTTTTCGAGCAAAAATCATCCTGTAGCGGGCGATCCTCTTTACGGGGGCGATAATTTAAAAATTAAACTTAATGGACAGGCACTTCAGGCTTATAAATTAACTTTTTTCAGACCGTCTGACCAGAAACAAATGGTGATTGAACTTGAACCTGATGATGATATTCAAAAAATGTTGAAATTTTTAAGAAGTTAATTTTAAAAATAATTTGATAAACAAGTTCCTGCTTGGTAAAATTCAAAAATGAGAATAGTTTTTGTAATTGATAAAATAGAATTCAAATATTTCGAGATTAATGAGCTGGTAACATCTTTCTGGCTCATTAAAGAATGCCTTGAAAGAGATTTTGAAGTTTGTATCACTACAATGGATAAACTTTTTCTTGATGACAATAAACCAAAAGCCTATCTATATAAGACTTCGCTGATAAATAAAAACGAAAAACAGGACATGGTTTATGATAAAGAAAATTTTACCGCTTGTTTAAATAATTTTGACTTAATTTTGTTCAGACCAGACCCTCCTGTAACTATGGAGTACATTTTTGCGACTTATATTCTGGATTTTGTCGATAAATCAAAGACAAGAGTCGTAAATAACCCGCAGGGAATAAGATCAGCAAACGAAAAACTTTATATAAACAACTTTCCTGACCTGACACCAAAGAGTATTACAACTTCCAATATAAATTTAATCAGGGATTTTGTAAATGAACACGAAGAAGCAGTACTGAAACCGCTTAATAAATGCTTTGGAAAAGGTGTTTATTACCTTAAAAAAGGCGACAAAAACCTTAATACAATAATTGATTCCGAAACAAACAGCGGAGGAACGCCCGTAATAGTTCAGGAATATCTAAAAAACGCCATGAATCAGGATAAACGAATTATCATGATAGGCGGAGAAGTTTATGACGAGTGTATAACAAAACTTTCCGGCAAAGAAGATTTTAAATTCAATACTCACAACGATGAATTCTTTAAAAAGACCGAGTTAACTGCCAAAGAAAGAGAAATCGGCAACAGACTTTCTTCAAAGCTCAAAGAAGACGGCTTATATCTTGTAGGACTCGATGTTATGGACGAAAAACTAATAGAAATAAACGTCACAAGCCCTTGTTTCTTCATAAAAGAAATAAACGCCATGTTTAATGTAAATCTTGAAAAAAGAGTCGTAGATTATCTTGAAAGCCTGGTGGTTTAAAAAGAATCTGTCATTGCGGCAGCATCGCTGCACCACTAAGTGGCAATCTAATAACTTTAGATTCTCACGTCAGCCATACCGGCTTCCTCAGAATGACAAAATAACAAATTTTACTGAATTACAGATTCTTTGTCTTCAATGCTGGTAGGCTTTCCGAGAACTCTCACAAGCTCGAGAACCGTTGCTTTCATCTGGCATCTTTGAGGACTTCCATTGAAAAATTCGCTGTAATAACAGTTAGTACAGACACATCCTCTCTGATAACAATCAATAGCTGCTTTTGTCCATCTTCTGACAGACGCAACCCTTCCTAAATCCCTACATCTATGCACTAAACTATCTCCCAAAACCACAATTACCAACCATACTATTTATTTTGTTTGTGTATAAGCTTAATTCTTAAAGCCCCGGCTTTTATTGCCTGTTGCTCTTCCGGCTTTAAGATTCTGCGTCGCTGTTTTTTTCGGGGATTAATCCTTTATGAGATGAATTTATAGTTAATAAGCCTTAATTAATCTTCCCGTATTAAAATTATATACACAAAGAATAAAAACTCAACAAATGTTTGTACAATTATTACATTACTAAACAAAAGGTTGAATATCATGCCATGCCTGAATTTGACATGCTTTTTTATGAAAAATTCATGTTAACAAAACTTCATTAAACTAAATATTTCTTTATGTAAATTGATTTGATAAAGAACTACTAGCTTGCTAAGATAGTGCTTAACTAACGTGAATTGCTAATTAATTTTTGAATTGTCATGTTGAGCAAAGCGAAACATCTGTCCCTTTTGGACAGATTCTTCGGGCTAAAGCCCTCAGAATGACAAAACAATATAAATAAGTATTTCGCTTATTTATCGACTCGGGTTAATTAGCAATTCACATTAACTTAAACCCTCAGGTGAAATATATTGACTAAAAACAAACAGGAAAAAGTTGCCGCATCGAACAAAAAAGCTTTCCATGAATATAATATTCTGGAAAAATATGAAGCTGGAATTGTTTTAACAGGCACAGAAATAAAATCAGTCCGCGCGGGCAGAGTAAACTTAAAAGACAGCTTCGCGAAAATTGAAAAAGGCGAGGTTTGGCTTTATAAAATGCATATCAGCCCGTATGAAATGGGTAATATCTATAATCATGACCCTGAAAGAAAAAGAAAACTTCTTCTTAAAAAAGCTGAAATAAGAAAACTGACCGACAAAATGAAAGGGACGGGGGAAACTTTAGTTCCTCTAAAGATGTATATTTCCGGAGGATGGGCAAAAGTTGAAATCGGAATCGCAAAAGGCAAAAAACTTCACGATAAACGCGATGATATTGCCCAAAAATCCGTCAAAAGAGATATAGAAAGAGCAATGAAAAGATTTTAATTTTCCCAATAAGTCGCTCTGGCTCTTTCAGTTTCCCACACACAAACTTTTGTAAGTTTAGGAATTTTCTTTTTTAACTCAGTATAAATAAATTTTGCTATATTTTCGCTGCTGGGACTTACTCCTTTAAGCTCTTCGAGAGTATTCAAGTCATGATGATCCAGTATGTCGAGAATACAGTTCAACTCTTTCTTCAAGATTGTAAAATCAATTAACATTCCTGATTGATCAAGTTCTTCTCCCTGCGCGTAAACTTCGACTTTCCAGTTGTGACCGTGGAGATTTTCGCATTTTCCGTCATAATTAAGCAGGTGATGCGCCGCGGAAAAATGCGCTTCTACTTTTACTTCAAACATTTTTAGATTCCTTTAAAAACTCCATTCTCAAAGTATATCAAAAAATCATCTTAATTTTGCTTTTATAATTCATATCGTTTAACCTTACACTGATTTGATCTATAATAGATAAAATAAATACAAATTTAAAAGGAGAGAATTATGCCTGCAATGTTTTTATGCCGAAAGATGATATTACAACCCAAGAACTCGCTTTAATAACAGGATTTTTAATGAGAGGCTTAGTTCAAGCCATCGAGGAAAGGGCTGATGATATAATTAATAACAAAAATTTAGAGCGTCTTCCTGTCCAAATAGCTGATCGTAGTTACAATCACAAGTTTTAACCAGATGGGTTCTAATTATTTCGATCAACCAACAAGAAAACTTTTTAAATAATTTTCTCAATCTGGCTTATCCTTGTATAAAGTCTGGACTATCCCGTAAAAAATCTGGCGTATCTCCGCACCAAAACGCTATATTCTTTTAAATCCACAGGGTTTTTAATCACTAACTAAATAACTATTTAACCTCCTGCTGATAAATAAACTGATTTTTCTAGAATGTTATAATGCATCAGAAAACAATCAAGGGGACTCAAACCCGCACCTCCCTACAAGAAAAGGAGAGAGCGGAACGGNNCCGTTCCGCTCTCTCCTTTTCTTGACTTCATAAAAAAAATCATTAAATTATAAAAATATACTGTAATTCCTCTTAATAGAGGTTATAGAAATACAAAATTTTCCACACAATAGAAATAGTATTATAAAATCGGGAACTTAAAGTGCCTTTTAAATACAGACTTGAAAAAGTCATTAAATACAGAATACAAAAAAGGGACGAACAACTTAATGTCGTAATAGCCGCGCAAAAGGAAGTTCAGAGGATTCAGGCGGAGATAGACAAAAACAAAAACAGCGTCGCGCTCCTTAGAAAATCCATTTATTCCGCACACCACACGCTTATGGAGAATTATGACAACTACATAAAACATCTTGACGATATAATCGCCCAACTGGAAATCAAAAAACAGGAAGCCATAGACAGACTTAACGAAGAAAAAGAAAAACTCGCAGAATTGGAAAAAGCAGTAAAAGTTCTTGAAAAACATAAGGAAAAAATGCTCGAGCAATACAAAGAAGAAGAAAAAAAGGCTGAAATGAAAATACTCAACGAGGTTGCAGGGCAAAAACACTACGCAAAAATGCAGGAAAAAATTAAGGATCAACTTGAAGAAGATGAAGCAGAAGGAATAATGCAGGATGGAAATTAAATCCAAAATTGAAGAAAATATTCCAATTCAGGGAAAGAATCTCTCTATTTCGGAAAATAACAGATCTAATAACATAAAATCTTTTTCCTTTAATACCGACCTGCCTGATTTTGAAGCATATCTTCAAGAACTTGGCGAAGATAAAAAAACTATTGCCGAAGAACAAAATAATATTCAGGTTTTAATTCCGCAGGAAAAAAACACAGAAGCCTCAAAAGCCCTTAAAAAACTTGCCGAAAAAGAAAATATTCCCGTAAAAATAAATAATCTCCATGATATCAAGCTTTTTATGCGTAAAAAAGAAGGGCTAAGACCTCTTGATAACGATATAAACATAAATTTAGATAATTTTAAAAAAGAAGATATTACTTTTTTGAGAGCCTGCCTTGAAAATCCTACCATGACTTTAACTAATTTGAATAATCAAAACTTTCAGGCGGTTTTTGCAGTTCAAAATCAAAACAATCAGGTTTCTTACAAAAGTTTTGATGTTTCAAAAGGTTTGTTTAACTTAATTGAATACTCATTCAAAGCGCAAAAGCCTGTTAGGCTTGATTTTAATGGGAATTCTTCCGTTATACTAAAAATGCATAATGACGGAAAGCTTATAGCAGAGTTTATTTCCAATGATAAAGCTATGGAATATATTCTTAAAAGCAGTATTCCCGGTCTTAAAGACAAGCTTGATTCAGAAGGCATAGCTTATGAAGAGATTTCTTACAAAGATAATTCGAGAAATAATGATAAAAGACAACGCAAAGAGAACGATACGAAAGCTTATTAGCCAAAAACAATAACCAAGATAAAAAGGAGGCAATCAATGAACGATTCCTTTGTAACAGCCATTAATACCCAGCGAATAACCAAAGACTGGATGGATCAAATTGCAGTAAATCTGAGTAACGTTTATACTCCGGGATATAGAGAAGTTCAAGGAACCTTTAAGTCTTTCATGAATGGTTCTACTTTGGATGAAATCAGGGTAAAAACATTTCAGGGCAAATCCATGCCGGGAACTTCGCCGGAAAACGTTTATCTGGAAGGGCAGGGATTTTTTGTAACCAAAAGACCCGACGGAAAGATTTTATACACGCGTCTCGGCGAATTTACTTTTGACGGAGAAGGCGTTTATAAAACAAGAGAAGGCTATAACGTTCAGGGGTATATTTTAAACGATAAAGGCGAAGTTCAGGCGGGAGTAAACGATCCTAACGCCGCGAGAGCAGATGACAACCTTGCCCAAATTCCCACTACAGACATAAAACTCTGGATTGATCCCAGCAACGGCAAATACCTCGGAAAATACGAGGAATTTGAAATAAAAGGCGACGGTGTTATCTACGGTAAAGCCGACAAAGGCAAAATAAAAGTTCCTCTATACAAAATGTCGATTATGAATTTTCATAACCCTGCGGAAATGACACAGGTTAAAGAAGGCTATTATATTGAGAATGAAGCTTCGGGAAAACCTGTTATCGGTCGAGGAGAAGTCAGGGGATGGCTTCTCGAATCTTCAAACGTTGATATGAAAGCTGATATAAGTTATTTCCAACAGGCTAAAGTTCAGCTTGATATGGCAAATAAGCTTATAAGCACCAACAAACAGCTTCTTGAAGAAGCCTTAAAGCTGCTGCAATAGTTTTATTTATTTAGCGGCATAAAAGATTGATTAACCCGAATTGCTAAATAACCGGAATCGCTAGTTAGTGTAAACTGTCACCCTGAACTTGATTCAGGGTGACAGTTTACGATTAATGTTTTAATTTCAAAATGGTAAGAGGCTGAAACACCAGGTAGGGGTATAAAACTACGGCTTTCAGTTTCGTCTTATTTTGCAGCCAGTTCAGCATGACGATTTTTAGTTTTTTACAGAAAATTAATTAGCAATTCAAATTGATTAACGGTGATTTATATTTTGGACGTTTTTAAAAACTTGAAAGAAAACAATCTTTACCCGTTAAATCATTTTTATTTTCTCATTATTTCTAGTGTACAAGAAAGAAAATAAACTCGGGGCTTGGGGTAGAAAGCCCCATTATATTATTATAAAATTTATTTTCTTATATAATATAATGATAATTTGGTTTAATTCTTGGTAGATATTTAAATTAAACGTTGGACAGATGCTGAAGTGCTAACGCACAAACATAGTGTACACAACAAATGAATCGGGTACTTAATCATGTGCCTCTGGCACTTCAGCATGACAGTGAGAGGATAATTACACATCATGACAAATATACAAAAAATCTCAGGAAAAGAAATAAGACAAAAATTCATTAATTTTTTCAAAGAAAAACATGATTCTGTTCATATACAAAGCTCAAGTTTAATTCCTGATAATCCGACGGTATTGCTTACAACAGCAGGAATGCTTCAGTTTGTGCCGATATTTTTAGGGTATGAAGCCCCTCCAAATCCTCCTAGAGCAGTAACAGTACAAAAATGCGCCCGCGCAGGCGGCAAAGATTCCGATATAGAAAACGTGGGAAGGACTCCCCGCCATCATACTTTCTTTGAAATGCTCGGAAATTTCAGTTTCGGGGATTATTTTAAAAAAGAAATTATTCCGTGGGCTTGGGATTTTGTGACAAACGAAATAGGTCTTGATAAAAGCAGACTCTGGGTTACCGTATTTGAAACAGATGATGAGTCTTTTGAAATATGGAAAAATGACGTAGGTGTTCCTGTAGAAAGAATTTTGCGAAAAGGAAAGAAAGATAATTTCTGGGGACCTCCCGGCCCGACAGGACCTTGCGGACCTTGCACAGAGATTCATTATGATTTAGGCGAGGAATATAAATGCGAACATCCTCAATGCGGAATTGATACCTGCGAATGCGACAGATACGTGGAAATTTGGAATCTGGTTTTCATGGAACTCAACAAAGACGAGGAAGAAAACTTTACGCCGCTTGAAAAGAAAAACGTAGACACCGGAATGGGGCTTGAAAGAATTACTATGGTTGTAAACGGGCTTACTTCAACTTTTGATACTGATTTATTGCAGCCTATAGTGAAAAAAGTTTGCGAATTATCCGGTAAAAAATATAAAGACAACAAAAAAGACGATGTAAGCATAAGAATAATCACAGACCACGCGCGTTGCGTGAGTTTCTTGATTTCCGACGGGCTTATTCCAGGCAATGAGGGCAGAAATTATGTCCTTCGGATGATTTTGAGAAGGGCTTTAAGGCACGGGAAAATTCTTGGTGTTGAGCTTCCTTTCTTATACAAAATCGTGGATACAGTTGTGGAAAATTACAAAGACACTTATCCCGAGCTGGAAAAAAACAAGGAAAAAGTGATTTCTGTTATCAAAAAAGAAGAAGAAAGATTTAGCCGTACAATAGACAGAGGTGAATGGTTATTAGATAACTTGATAAAACAAGCTGGAGAAGGACTTATAACTAAAATTGATGATGTGAATGGTTTAGTATCTGTTGAAGGAGAATCTCCATTTTCCCATTCTCCAGATGCAAAACTGCCCCCAACTATAATTTCAGGCAAGGATGCATTTAAACTATACGATACATACGGATTTCCCTTTGAATTAACTAAGGAAATGGCTGAAGAAGAAGGATTTTCTGTAGATGAAGATGGATTTAAAAAGGCTATGGAAGAGCAAAAAGTTAGGGCAAGAGGCGCAAGAGCTGCTGTAAGGCTTACTGACGATACTATTTATATTGAAATATACGAAAAGCTTGGAGCAACGAATTTTGTCGGGTATTCCGAAGTTGAATCGGATGACAGCGTTATAAAAACTCTGATAAAAGACGGAATAGTTTCTGATTCTCTGGAAGAAGGAGATGTTGCCGAAATAATTCTTGATAAAACGCCGTTTTATGCGGAATCCGGCGGTCAGGTCGGAGATACTGGCTTAATTAAAAGCGAAAATTTTGAAGCGGAAGTATTAAATACCACTAAGTTTAATGATTTATTTATTCATAAAGTCCAAATTAAACACGGTGAAGCGAAAATAGGAGAAAAAGTTTCCGCTGTGGTAGATGAAGCAAGAAGAAAAGATATTAAAATTCATCATACAAGCGCGCATCTTTTGCAGTCGGCTTTGAGGGAAGTCCTCGGGGATTCCGTTGCTCAGGCGGGTTCTCAGGTGGAGCCTGACAGGACGAGATTTGACTTTTCTTTTGACAGAGCTGTCAGCGAGCAGGAAGTAGAAAAAGTCGAAAATCTTATTAATAAATGGATAAATGAAAATCATAAATCACAAACCCAAGAATTATCAATAGATGAAGCTAGGGCTTCAGGGGCAATTGCTTTGTTCGGTGAGAAATACGGTGATAAAGTAAGAGTTGTATCAATCGAAGGAGTAAGCAAAGAGCTTTGCGGAGGAACTCACGCTGATACCACAGGCGAAATCAGGCTTTGTAAAGTTGTTTCCGAAAGCGCAATTGCGGCGGGAACAAGAAGAATTGAGCTTATATGCGGACAAAAAGCTTTTGATTATTTAAACAGTTATTATAAAGAGCTTGCTAAAATCTCTAAAAAATTGAAAACTCCTCCGACAGAAGTCACTGAAAGACTTGAGAAACTTCAGGATGAGTTAAATTTAAGCCAAAAACGCATTGAAGTTCTTGAAACAGAGATTGCGGAAAATAAAATTGGTACACTTTTAGGGTTGGCTGTAGAAATTCAAGACGGAAAACTTCTTGTGGCGAAAGTTGATGGGATTCCTTCTAAAGCTTTAAGGGGACTTACTGAAAAAATCGGTGATAAATTAGGCAATAGTATTGTAGTGCTTGCCTGTGTTGAGGATGAAAAGATTTCTATTACAAGCAAAGTTTCACAGAATTTCATCGCTAAAGGCGTGAATGCAGGGCAATTGGTTAATGAAATTGCTTCCAAGTGCGACGGGAAAGGCGGAGGAAAACCGAATTTCGCTCAAGCTGGAGCAAAAGATGTTTCTAAGCTTGATGAGGCACTTTTAGAAGTTAAAAGAAAGTTGATTTTATAAAGGGGGTAGCAAGCCCCTTCTTAATGCCGTTTATGGCGAGCAACCAAGTAGTAAAGCTACGTGGCAATCTATTCAGCGCGAATGAGTTTTAGGGAATTTTGTTTTTAAAAGGGACTTCCTGTCCCTTAAACCTTCATCTTCAAAAAATAAAAGTAAGGCGCTGGCTTTAGACAGCTAAACCGTGATATAGCTTATGTTTTCGTTTGTCAATAAAAAGTTTTAACACAGTATATTTAACAAATTTGCTTTTTCTTCTTCTGATTTCATAATTATTGCAATTAATTTGCATGAAATACCGGGTAATTCAAAATAAATTTGTTTTAAATAAAAAAAGATGACTCTCTGGAACTAGCAATCTCTTCATTAAAAATTTCTTTATTTAATTAGACATATATAAAGTATTTACAAAATATCATTTACATAGCGATTAAATATTTTATTTTTACACATCTGCACATACAAGAAAGGAAAAAATTAAATGTCAATTCAATACGGAAC
>DNRP01000098.1 GCA_003499955.1 Cyanobacteria bacterium UBA9971 | reverse complement strand
AGTAGAGGGCATATAAAATGAAATTTGAAACTAAAAAATATCAGAAATTTATTGAAATGCAGGAACAAAAGACCGAATATGAGAAACATAGGGGCTTTTCGGGTGAAAAAAGGCTCTTTTACAAGCCTGAAAAATTAGAAGAATTTTTTGAAATTGATGAAAACTAAAAATATATCCCATGCTTCATGGCAAGCAAATACCCTGCCGCTTCCTGATAATTTCTGACTTTGATAACTTTATCCTCAATTCCAAGAACTTCCGGAGTTATATTTAAAACGGTTTTATTCTCTTCCACAACAATAACAGGGATATTTTTCTCTATAGCCTTTAATACAGGCAAGCTTCCCATACAATCATAAGGCATAATCAATGCTTTTATGTTGTTTAAAGTTATATCAGTTTCTCGCAATGACGAATTTTCAACAAGTTTAGGCGCGTTATAAAGCCCTAATAATATGCAGGGAAGAAAAGTTGGCGTGATATATTCCGCGGCGGCTTTTTTATTAACTATTTCAGAGTTTATTATAAGAGAATCCTCGTCAAAAGCAGGCGCATGCGCGACAGGAACTTTAAATTCCCTTGTTAAAATATGAGAAATTACGGCTTCTACTCCGCCTACAGGGTCAATTCCAGAGCCGTTAGCATAATCTGTGTCTTCGGAATTTTTAAAATAACAGACGGCGGCAAGTGCTTCTGCCCCTTTGTCCATTAATTTGCGGGCGGAATTTATGAGAGTATCCGGATTTTTCAGCTCACCTGTAGAAATTCCCGATTCAGAAACACTAAAATCAACTCCGGCATTTTCTTCTGTTATTTCATAACCTAAAATATTTATACCGTAAGTGGATTTTACGGCATTTATAGTATTTATATGGACATTTAAAACCTTTTCAGGAATAGCCTTATCAAAAATCACCCCGATTTTATTGAATTTGGAAGGTCTAAGCGCGATTTCCTCCTTGAAAAACATATCAATCGCATATCCTTCCATGTAAAGGATATTATCGTTAATTCCCGAGAAAATTGCCGCATTAACTGAATTAGGGTTCGTAATTATAGGGCAAACCTTTGACAGGAGGTTTATATATGGAGAAGCGTCACCGGCATACCCGCCTATAAAAGCTCCTATTCCTGTTGGAATTATGCAAGTTGCCGTAAAATCATTGTTTTTCATAAAAACCTATTGTGGAAAATATCCGATATAAGGCAGATTTCTATAATAGCCCAGATAATCAAGTCCATAGCCCACAACAAACTTGTCATCCACTTCAAATCCGCGATAATTGATATCAACATGCTTTTGTCTTGCGCAGACTTTATCTAAAAGCGTCGCAAATTTGATATTTTCAGGCTTATGCTGTAATTTTATGTAATCAATCATAAAATTAGCGGTATGACCTGTATCTACAATATCTTCAACTATTAAAACGTTTTTCCCTTCGAGGCTCGGAAGAGTTAAATCTACAGGTTTTACGTTTCCGCTGGATTTCTGATCATGTCCGTAACTTGAAAGCCGCACAAATTCAAACTGAATCGGCATATGAAGACGCTTAATTAAATCTGAGGCAAATAAAATTGAACCTGCAAGAACAGCAATTACGACCAATTCCTCATTTTTAGGGAAAGTATTGTTAATTTCCTTTGCCAGTTCTCTTATTCTGTTCTGAATAGCCTCTTCCGAAAACAATTCCAGTAATTCTGACTCGTTTTTATCTAAAATCACCTGCATTATTCCATCCTTTTTTAGCTGTATTTACTTAAAATTATACTAAAAATTCTAAAAAACTCGCATTTCATGAGTAGGAATTTTATTAACTCTTAATAATTCACTTATTCCGACTCCCAAAACCCAGAGAACTTCCTCTTCGTTGACAAGCAGCAACAGTTTATCCCTTTCAAATTCGGGGATGCCTTTGTTTATCAAATATTTTTTAAGCTTAGTTTTGTCTTTCATCCCGAAAGGCTGGATTTTATCACCGTCTTTTCTTGTTCTTAAGTACAAAGGCGATTCTATCCTGCTCAAATCCACATAAGCTTTTGTGTCTGTTTCTTTCGGGAATTTTATATGAATTTCTTCCTGATATGTCTGAATTTTAAGCGTCAAATTCAGCGGAGCAAAAAAAGTTTCTCCTTCAAGATTAACCGTGATGATTTCTGAAATTTTGTCAGCTATAATCCTGTTTATGATTCGTATTTCTGATGAAGAAACAAACAGCCACGTGTTTTTTGTTAAAGATAAAGTGTTTCCCGATTTTAAATCCGAACTTTCCTTGATAAAATTCAGGTTTTCTTCAATTTTTTCGTAATTATGCTCGATATTATTTTTTATAAAAAAATCAACCAAAATCTTTTTTTGTAAGGCAGTGGATAGATTTACAAACTTTTGAGTTGAAATAGCATTATCTTCTATGTAAATTTCAGGAGTTATCAAACGCAAATATTCTTCTGTTAGTTCCTCGGTGTCTTTTGAAATNNATTACTGGAGTCAATATTAGGCGTAATATTATTATATTTGCAGTATTCTATTGTTTCTTCACGAGAAATTTCCAGCAATGGTCTGTAGATAGCAATAAAATCATCCTGATATCTGACTTCGGGAATACCTTTTAAGCCTGAAATTCCCGTACCTTTAATTATTCTGTAAAGAACCGTTTCTACCTGATCAGAAAGCGTGTGTCCCGTGATTATTGCTGTTGCTTTTGTCGTAGCAGCAATTTTATTAAAAAATTTATAACGCTGATTTCGAGCTTCTTCTTCGGTATGAGGTAAATCTTCCGGCAAAGTTTCGCTGTAAAACTCAATATTTCTTTCTAAACAAAATTGTTTTGCGTTCAATTCTTCTTTTAGAGATTCTTCACCCCTCCAGTTATGGTTCAAATGCCCCGCCACAAGCTTAAATCCGTATTCTTGGGATAATTTAAACAAAACATCAAGAAGACAGGCAGAATCAATCCCTCCCGAAAACCCCACAAGCAATAACTG
>DNRP01000079.1:12348-18558 GCA_003499955.1 Cyanobacteria bacterium UBA9971 | reverse complement strand
CCTATTTTTTTCGCCAGATTGTCTGCTTTTATAAGCGGTGTGTTGCCTTCGTTTATTGTTACAACAGGTGTTTTTTCGCTTGCCGGTAAAAAATTTCTGTATTTGTTTATTAATCCTGTGTATGGTGTGCTTTTTGTGTTCATTATTGTTTTACCTCTTTATTTATGAGATTGCCACGTCGGCACATTGTGCCTCCTCGCAATGACAACTCTTACATAACCCTGATTAAGTTCTTGATAGCTTTTACTGTAGGTCTTTCAGAAATTTCTTTTACGGCAGCCTGAATGTCTTTTTCGCAGGCAGCTTCGGTAAGAAGCACTATTCTTGCCGTTTTGTTTTTAACAATTCCTTGCTGAATAATGCTGTAAAGATTAATCCCATGTTTTCCGCAAATTGTTCCAAGATCTCCTATAACTCCCGGGAGGTTTTCAGTCTGCACGTTTATGTAATATTTGTTTTTTGTTTCATTAATATCAAGTATTTTAGCATTGGTATCATCATGCTTGCAGCGCATTATCGGGAGAGGGAAACCTGTTTTTTCGATTTCTCCTGCTATAGAAAGCACATCTCCGGCAACAGAACTTGCTGTCGGGAATTCTCCAGCACCCGGCCCCGAAAACATAACCCTGCCAACCGCGTCACCTTCAACAACAACAGCATTAAGAACATCATTAATACTTGCAAGCGGGTGTTTTTTAGGGACAAGCATAGGATGAACTCTTACATCGAGAGTTTCACCGCAGTCTTGAGCCATAGCAATAAGCTTTATTTTATATCCGAACTCGTTCGCATGTTTTATATCTTCAGGGCTTATATTACTTATGCCTTCTTTGTAGATTTCGTTGATGTTAATACGTTTGTTAAAAGCAATAGAAGAAAGTATAGCTATTTTATAAGCCGCATCATATCCTTGAACATCGCCTGTAGGGTCAGCTTCGGCATAGCCTAAATCCTGGGCTTCTTTTAAAACATGCTCAAACTCACTGCCTTCTTCTTCCATTTTTGTAAGGATATAATTTGTCGTACCGTTTAAAATTCCTGCGATTTTTGAGATTTTGTTGCCTGCAAGAGATTGTACAATAGGCATTACAATAGGAATTCCTCCGGCAACCGCTGCTTCATAAAGAATTACAACGTTATGTTTTTTTGCAAGTTCAAAAAGAACTTTTCCATGTTTTGCAATAAGTTCTTTGTTTGCTGTAATTATGTGTTTCCCGTTTTCAATAGACTTTGTAATAAGTCCTAATGCAGGATTGATTCCACCCATAACTTCTACAACAATTTTAATTTCAGGGTCGTTTATAATGATGTCAGGGTTGTCTGTGAGAATTTCGGGGTTTAAATTTTTAATATTTCTTGTTTTAGTAAGGTTTTTTACTGCGATTTTTTTTATTTCAATATTGTCAAATTTGCTTAAAACCTTAACAACACCGCTGCCGACAGTTCCAAGCCCCAATAAGCCAATAGCAATCTTTTTATGCATTTATATTAAACCTCTGTTATTTATTAACGCTCCCACTTTGCATAATTAATTGTACCAAAAATCAGATTTAAGTGTTTTAATATTCTTAATTATTATAAAATATAAATAATTCTGGCGATTAGCATAAGTAATAGGATTGTCATTCTGAGCGAAGCAGGGAACCCGCTTTTGGGGATTAAGTATCCCCGAAGAAGGGGGAGATCTGCCCAATAGTGAATTATCGCACTGAACTTGCATATTGAGGAGAAAAATAATGAGCATGGATATAAACACTATAAATAACCGTCTGGATGAAACTCTGGAAGTTTTGACAAAAATAAAAAAAGAACAGATAGAACTAATAAACGAAGTCGCAAAAACCCTTACAGAAACCTTTAAATCGGGAAATAAACTGTTAATCTGCGGAAATGGCGGAAGTGCTGCCGATGCCCAGCATATAGCAGCAGAGTTTATAGGGAAATTTTATAAAATTGATCGTCCTGCTCTTCCTGCAATAGCTTTAAATACAAATACTTCAATTATTACAGCTATCGGAAATGATTTTGGTTATGAAATGACTTTTTCAAGACAGGTAGAAGGATTAGGGCAAAAAGGAGATGTTTTTATAGCAATTTCTACCAGCGGAAGTTCAGTAAATGCTTTTGAAGCAGCCAAATTAGCAAAAGAAAAAGGCATGAAAGTAATTTCTTTTACGGGAGAAGGAGGCGGTAAACTTGCAGAAGTTTCTGATATAACTATAAAAATTCCGAGTAACAATACTCCAATAATTCAAAATGCCCATATTTCAATCTTGCATATAATTTGCGAGATTGTAGAAAATAAGTTTTAAAATACGAAAAAGGGGTTTGAATAAAGCTTTATCGTTTTCGTTTCGGTTTTGTAAAACTCATTCTATAAAAAAGTACTAACCCTCATGATATTTGTAGGGTGATTAAAAAATAACCAATATTCGTGATTCTTTTTATTTTTAAATAATATATATTATGTATATAGAGAAAAATTTTTAATATATTTGTTCTTTTTGAGTTCAAAAAAACCGACCAGCTACAACTTCGGTATGAAAAAAGATACAGGCACCTCCATGCCTGTATCTTTTTGTTTATGTAAATAAATTGCTGATTTATATAAAAATTTTACATTTGCACTTTATAAAATATAATAATAAGTATATTTTATGTTTAGATGTGGAATGTGTATGAAAATCAAAAATCTGTTTTTAATTTATACAATAGTTGTTTTTCTTTTATTTGTTCCTTTAAAATCCTTTGCGGAAGGAGAAAATGATTCTCTCTGGAGAATAAACTCTTATGAGAGAAAAGTAAATACTGTTGGTCAAAGAATTTTGCGTGCAAATGAAATTAATGAAATGATAACTTTTAGGGTTCCTGTAAAAACTACAAGTAAATCGCGGGTAAATGCAAGTGCAAGTGAATTTGACGGAATCGTAGTTGTTGAGAGACCTCTTTTACGTGTTATAGAAAACGATGATGAACTTGCTGCAATTTTATCCCATGAGATTGTTCATATAATTAACAGGCATATAACAAAACATACTGCTAAAAACATTCTTATAAAGATGGTTATACTTCCCCCATGTGTTGTTGGGGATCTTGCAATGGCATGCGTAGGTGTGCCTTATCCTTTTTTTACACATTTTGGAAAATTTTTGACAGGGGGTTTGACTGATAATGCTAATCAAAAATATGAGCTTGATGCAGATAAAACAGCAGTTGATTTAATGGTAAAAGCAGGATATAACCCGCTTTATATGGAATCAATTTTTCAAAGAATAATGTCAGACGGGTCTTATATGAATTTTTTCAGAACTCATCCTAAAGGCAGTATCAGAGTTGCAAATATTCATCAAAAAATTGTTACGGAATATCCTGAGTTTTTAGAACAAAAGAATGAAGAAGATAAAAAATTAAAAGAGAAACTTGAAGATAAAAATCTTCCTGTAAGTAAAAAAACAAAAAAAGGTGGAGAAATTAAAAAAGAAAAAGAAAATATTAACGAAATAATTAATTACTATAACTAATCAACATTATTAATTAATTGTTTATTTTTCCGTTAATTTCAACACAAGGATTATAATGTTGTAATGGGAGATTTTTTATAGCATATGAGTTTAGATAAAGAATTTTATAAAAATATAATGAATAACCTTCCTGAAGGCATGGCGGTTTGTGATGCCGATCGAAATATTATTGATGTTAATAAAAATTTTGAAAGGTTAACGGGTTTTTTTAAGAAAGATTTAACGGGTAAAAATATTTCTGTTCTTATAAAAAATACGGGAACAAATTGTGACAATTGTTCACAGGAAGAAAATAAATCTAAATCATATTATATCGGTGAATTAATAGATAGAGACAACAGATCAATCTGTGTAAGAATAACTTTTTCAATAACAAAAGACGATAAAATTATTTATTTAATAATTCCGCTTGCGGATGTAGCGTTTTTAAACAGGGCGCATATTGATTTTGTAAGTACTGTAAGTCATGAATTAAGGACACCGCTTACAAGCATAAAGGGCTTTGCCGATACACTTCTTAGCTCTGGAAACAGATTAAGCGCTGATCAACAAAAAAGGTTTTTAGGCATAATAAAAAGTCAGGTTGACAGACTTACACGCCTTGTAGAAGATCTTCTTACCGTTTCAAAGCTTGAATCAAAAAAAGATAAACTGATTTATAAAGCAATTGACCTTCCTAAATTTTTTGAAAATATAGTTTATAGCATTCAACCAAAAGCACAGGAACATCAAATTGAAGTTCGGATTATGTCGAATCTTCCGCCTGTGTGGGCAGATTCGGACAAATTTGAACAAATAATAACAAACCTTGTTGATAATGCGATAAAATATTCAAATGCAGGCACAAAAGTTTTAATAGAAGCTAAATTTGTCGGCGAAAATCCTGATTTTATGGAAATAAATATAAAAGACCAGGGCGTAGGTATTCCTGAGGAATATATTTCAAAGATTTTTACGAAATTTTCAAGAATTGATAATCCTCTTACAAGACAGGTAGAAGGAACAGGGCTGGGATTATATATTACGAAATCTCTTGTGGAAAATATGGGAGGAAAAATAAACGTAATAAGCAACAAAGAAGGTTCAACTTTTAGTTTAATGCTCCCTGTCGCAACTTATGAAAAACCGACTCAAAGAAAATTTTAAGGATATAAATAAAAAAATGTTGTCTGAGCAAATTATATTAATACTTGATTCACGAAAGTTAGAATTTTCTCACTACCGTAATATAGTTGAGCAGGATTCTAATATTCAGGTTATCACCTCGGATGACACGGAAAAAGCCGTAGAAATAATTGAAAAATATGAACCGGATTTGATTCTTGCTTATGATAATTTCAATAAAAATATAACGGAAATTTGTACTGAAATAAGAAACAGAAAAAGTTTATACAGACCTATTCTTGTTGTCTTATCAAACGAATCATCTTTAGAGAAAAAACTTGAGGTAATAAAAGCGGGCGCAGATGATTTTCATGGCATAAATGTAAACAATGAAGAACTTTCATTA
This sequence comes from Cyanobacteria bacterium UBA9971, assembly GCA_003499955.1. GTDB lineage: Bacteria > Cyanobacteriota > Vampirovibrionia > Gastranaerophilales > UBA9971 > UBA9971. The sequence continues at coordinate 13,527 of DNRP01000079.1, read as the reverse complement.
AGGCTTTTTGCTCATTTAAGACGGAATATAGAAGCATTATCAGATACTGTAACAAAATTACCTGTTGCAAATACAGTCTATAAAATAATAAAAAGAAATCTTGAGTTAAAAACCACTAAATTTATGACAATAATGTACATTGATGTGGATAATTATATTTCGTATAAAGAGATTTATGGTTATATAGCAGCCGAAAAGCTTATCCAGACATTTATCGCAATTGTTAAAACTTCGATTAACGAAAATGATTTTTTAGGGCAGATAAGTGAAAACAGCTTTATAATTCTTACCACACCTGAAAAAGCTGAAAAAATAGCCATGTTTTTAAGTTATTCTTTTGACAGCGTAGCACCAAAATTTTATTCAAATGAAGATGCGGAAAGAGGCTATTTGCTTTTAACGGGGGACGACAAAATTGGAAGAAGAATGCCGTTCGTTTCGGTGAGTATAGGAATAGCTTCAAATCGTTATAATAGTTTTAGCAATTATCAGGAAGCTTTAAACTTAAGCAGGAGTGTTCAAAGGCTTGCCAAATCCAAACCCGGTTCATATTGGGTAAATGATATACCTAAACTTTCAGGAGAAAAAGTAATTAAACAAATCCAAAACAAAATTTTAATAGCAGAAAAAGATGCGGCTCTTGCTTATCTTCTTTCTACAACTCTGGAAATGCAGGGTTATAAAGTAGAAACAGTAAATAATATTGACGAAATACTTGATATTATAGAAAAAAACAAACCAAATCTTGTTTTGATTGATATTACAGAAGAAAATTCGCTTGACGAACTTGCTGTCAGCAGTTTTATAAAAGGAGAATATCCGAATATAAAAGTTATTGTTTCTACGGTAAACAGAAACAAGGAAAAAATTCTTGATTCTGGCGCGGATCTTTATATTCCCAAACCGTATGAACTTATGACTTTATTTAACTGGATAGACAGATTTTTAAACGACGAAATCTAGTTGTTTTAACCCGTCATTGCGAAGGCTTTAGCCTGAAGCAATACAATAAATACAGTTTATTGGGGTTTTAGATTGCCACGTCGTCTCTTCGAGCCTCCTCGCAATGACAATAAGGTAGGACTATTTAAATATTTTTTTAAGTTTATTCTTCAATTTTTGTTCATCAGAAACTTCTGTAAATTTAGCTTTTTTAATTTTTAAAGAATCCTGAAGATA
>DNRP01000079.1:0-12314 GCA_003499955.1 Cyanobacteria bacterium UBA9971 | reverse complement strand
GCTTCCTGATATCTTTTCATTTCAAATAAAGCAAGACCGAGGTTATGCTTGTATTCGGGGTTGTAAGTATCTATATTGCCGGCTTTTTTGAAATATTTTATTGCATTCTCAAGATCACCCTTGATTTGATAGGTAAGCCCCAGATCATTCGCGTGTGAGGCGTTTTCCGAATCAAGATTTATAGATTCTTCAATGTTTTTTATAGCGGTTTCAATATTTCCTTCTTCCCTGTTAATAAGCCCTATTTGATAATAAGCATCAGGAATATTGGGATTAAACTCAAGCGCTTTGTTAAAATATTTAATCGCGTCTTCGTTATTATGGGATTTAATAAAGCAAAGTCCTACTCCATAATATGCTTCAGCAAATTTGTCGTTTTGTTTTATTGCAAGGTCAAAATATTTTCTTGCTTCATCAGGTCTTTGTCTGTTTAAAAGAAGCATTCCCGCTTCAAAATATGCGTCAAGAAGGTCGGAATTGAGATTTATAGCTTTTTCATAAGCAGAAATAGCTCTTTCTGTTAAACCCATTACTTTAAAGATAGAAGCCATGTTGAAATTAGTAATGGCGTCATCAGGGTTGAGTTCAAGCGATTTAGAAAAGGATTCTATAGCTTCTTTGTATTTTTCAAGCTTTACACATACCGAACCAAGTGCCGAATGCGCCTGATAATGTATGGGATTGAGATCTATTGCTTTTTTAAGCTCTGATTCGGCTTCAATATAAGCTTCATTTTTATAATAGATATAGCCAAGGGCATATCTGATTTCGGAATTATTCGGATTTAAGTTTATAGCAGATTTAAATTCCTGAATAGCTTCTTCAATCCAACCTAAAAAACCGTAGGTAACTCCTAAATGGTTATACGCATCAATATTTTTGGGATCAAAAGTTACGACATACTTAAACTCGGGAATGGCTTTTTCAAATTTTTCTTCCGCAACATAAATCAAACCGAGGTAATAGTGAACTTTTGTGTTGTTAAAATTCACATTTTCCGCTTTTAAAAGTTCGATTTTAGCTGATTTATAATCGTTATTATTGTAATATATAATTCCCAGGGCGAGTCTGGCATCGAAATTCTCGGGATTTATTTCAAGAACTTTATTGTAGTTTTTTAAAGCAAGTTCTTTTTCGCCCATCTGCTCATAATTTAAGCCCAGCATATAATGATACGCGTCAGAATTTGGGTTTTGGGATAAAAGTTTTTCTATAAGCTTATGAGAGATAGTATATTCTTGATTTTCTATGTATAAAAGCGCGAGTTGTGCTGCAATATCAGAATCATAAGAACTTAATTCAAGGACTTTTTCAAGATATTCAATAGCTTTATCAATTTTATGAATAAGCTCGTAAGCTTTAGAGATTCCAAGCAGCGATAAGATATAATTTGGCTCAAAAGCAAGGGATTTTTGGTAAAAAGCTATAGCTTTTTCAAAATTGCTTAGACAAAAATAAGCATCAGCAATTTTTTCCAATGTTTCATAATCAGCCGGCTTAAACTCAAGAGCTTTTAAATATTGTTCAATAGCTCTTTCAAAATCTTTATTTTCTTTTAATTCATCGGCTTTAGCCAGATATGTTTGAAAATCAGACACACTTAAACCTCTTTTTGTCATACTGTCATTATGACAACTTATCTTTTATTTTATACTTTTATTCAAAACTGTCCAGAATTTTATGGAGAGTTTTTTTATTAATCTTTCTTTTCTTTAACTTTATCATTTTTGTCGTCAAAAGGATAAGGAGCAGGAGGCTGTTTGAAGGAAGATTTATAAATAAAAGAAAAATGGAAAGGATAATCGTCTTTTTCAAGGTTATGTTTAATTAAATAAAGATCTTCCAGAGCTTTTGTGAAGTTTGAACCGACTTCCTGCGGAAAAACTTCTCCGCAAACCTGACACATTACAGGCTCTTTGTCACGAAATCTCATGACATTTACGTTAAATTCGTTTTCGCATTTGCATCTTAGTGTAATTCTTGGAAATTTGGTCTGATCATTTTTAGAATCCATAATTTTTTCCCTGTTCTTCTAATTTCGGTAGTGAATAATTACATATGATAAATTTTATTATTTTTCTAAATTGTCATCCCGAACTTGATTCGGGATCTGTCCAACAAATAACTTAAAGCTTTAATCCTAAAGTGGATAGATGCTGAAACAAGTTCAGCATGACATTAAAAGTCATCAGTATTTATTTAATCATTACCCTCACTTCAACATAACTTATATTATACCTGAATAATTTTATAAATTTAATTTTCTTGACTATGGTGTTATATAAATGATAAATTTTAATTACAATATAAAATATTTGGGCGAGTGGCGGAATGGCAGACGCGCTAGTCTTAGGAACTAGTAGGTTACCCCTGTGAGAGTTCGAGTCTCTCCTCGCTCATTTTTATATTGTATATTTAATTAAAAATGATTTGCCAAGATTATCATTGCGAGGCACAAAATATTAATTTTAGGCTAAAATTGTATTCACGAAGCAATTTTCTCAATAACAACTAAAAATTAATTGGCAATTTGAGATCACCAGTGACAGAAATGATAAACTTTCTCTCAAAAATTACAAACAGGGCTGAAAACAAATTAAATGATATATTAAAGCCCGTAGAAGAAGATTTAAACCGGCTGGAAATGAAACTGTCAGAAAGTTTAACCAGCGGAAATACCCGTTTGGATGAAATAACAGGATATATAATAAAAACCGGTGGCAAAAGACTTAGACCGGCATTAGTTTTTCTTTTTGCAAAAGCTTTAAACAACGGATTTTTGTCGTCTAACCATTTTTATCTCGGCGAAGCCGTTGAAATGGTTCACACTGCTTCTTTAATCCATGATGATGTTATTGATGAAGCAGAAACACGAAGAGGTTTTTTAACTGTCGGAAAAAAATGGAATTACAGAACAGCTGTAATTGTAGGCGATTTTATTCTGGCGAGATCACTGACAAAACTTGTTTCTGTTGGCGGGGTTGCTACAGAATTATTTGCGAATATGCTTAATGAACTTTGTATAGGTGAAATTCAGCAGGGTGACCAGAAATTTAAGATAATATCATTTGAAGATTATATTAAAAAATCAGAGAGAAAAACTGCAAAATTATTTGTAGCAGGGGCTGAATGTGCGGCTACAATTACGCCTGACGCAAATAACCTGATAATTAAAGCAGTAAGAGATTATTCACTCAACTTTGGCATAGCTTTTCAGATAATGGATGATATTTTAAATTTTACGGGAAATCGTAAAAAAGTTGGAAAACCTGCAGGGAATGACCTTAAGAATGGAATTTTAACAGCACCTGTTTTGTTTGCGTTGGAAGAATTTGAGAAAAATAAAGATTCAACTCTTAAAAAACTTATAAATAATAAGCTTAAAGGTAAAAAAGATTTTAATCAGGCTATGAATCTTATTTTAAAGTCTAATGGAATTCAAAAATCCAGAGATTTAACACAATATTACATCGAAGAAGCTATAAACGCCCTCGAGGTAATGGAAGATAGTATTTATAAAAAATCTCTTATTAATCTTGCAGTTTATACTTTAAAAAGAGAATTTTAATCCTGTTGGTTTTTTAATTTAGTACTTTTAAGTTTTTATATTGATACTATAATCAATATAAACGAGTTTTTAAGGGAAAAATTATGAGCGACGAAAATATAGATAAAACAAAGAATAATGACCCCAAAGAGAAAAAAGAGCTTTCAAAACAGGAAAAAATAAAATATTTTATTAAAGAAACTGTAGAAACAATAGTAATAGTACTTGTTTTGGTTGTTATTATAAGGGCATTTATAGGCGAGCCGCGCTGGATTCCTTCAAGTTCAATGGAGCCGACTCTTCAAATAAAAGATAATTTAATCGTTGAAAAAGTAAGCAGGTATTTCACAAAACCGCATAGAGGAGATATTCTTGTATTTTTCCCCCCGCAGGAAAAGCTAAATCCTTCATTATGGGGTAAATTCACTAGGGCTATAGGTTTTTTTAGTAGTGACGAAGCTTATATAAAAAGAGTTATAGGTCTTCCCGGAGATGAAATTCTTGTTGTGCCTGATGTTGGTGTTTATGTAAACAATAAACTTTTAAAAGAACCATATATAAAGGAAGTTTTTAATGGGTATTGCGCTCCTGATATGTATTGCGGACCTTTGGTAATTCCAAAGAATAAATATTATATGATGGGCGATAACAGAAATGACAGTACTGACAGCAGATACTGGGGATTTATGCCGGAAGAAAGAGTTGTCGGTCGAGCATGTTTTAGATTCTGGCCCATTACGAGGATAGGTGTTTTGCAACGCCAGAAATATTAATTAACCTGGGTTACCTATTAGTGAAAAAAGTCATGCTGAATTTGATTCAGCATCTTACCATTTTGGAATTATAGCTTTAATTTGTTATCTGGATAAACCCTGAATCAAGTTCAGGGTGACAAAGCGACACAAGAGTCGAGGAGTTATTCCTAAAATAAAATAGTATTTATTCTGTTGGGGCGCAAGCCATTTCTGCTATGGCTTCTTCAACTTCATCGAGAACCAGTTTTGCCGCGGAAACTCTATCTGTCGCGGATGTAATGGGTCTTCCGACTACAAGATAATCAACACCGGATTTTATTGCATCAGAAGGAGTTACAACTCTTATCTGGTCATTAACAACAGACCAGGTCGGTCTTATTGCAGGACATAAAATAATAAAATCTTCGCCGCATTCTTTCCTGATTTTAGGAATATCTGTAGCACTGGCAATAATGCCGTCCAATCCTGAATCTCTTCCGAGTTTTGCAAGTTTTCCCACATAATCGTCTATGTTTTGACTAATTAAAAGCTCTTCAGTAAGTGTTCTTTGTCCGAAACTTGTTAAAATAGTTACGCCGAGAATAGTAGGTTTTGGAAGCCCCAAACTTTTTGCGGTTTCTTTTGCCAGTTTGACAGTAGTGGAAATCATTTTTGAACCGCCGATAGTATGTATATTAAAGAAAGTAACCCCGTGTTTTATGAGGTTTGCACTTGCTTTAGCAACTGTATTAGGGATATCGTGGAATTTTCCGTCAAAAAAGATTTCTCTGCCTTCGTCCCGAATCATTTTTATGATATCAGGACCCACGCTTGTGAATAATTGAAGACCTACTTTGAATACCCCGACATAATCCTTTAATTCTGTAACTAATTCTCTGGCTTCTTCCATTGTGTTTACATCAAGAGCCAGTATTAGTCTATCGCGCGCGCATTTATTCTTTGTGTTCATTCCCTGTTCTCTTCTTTGCTAATTTCTATAAAATCCATTTAAAGTTAAATATATAAGAAAGTGAAAATATATTAACACTTTAGTTTTGGTAAAGCAAATTAACAAAACTTATCTATTTTTTAAGTGTATTTAAAACAGTTTTGATTTCTTTAATATTAGAAGCTTTAGGATCCATTTCGATGTATTTTTTGTAATATTTTATTGCTTCATTCTTTTGACCGGCTTTTTCACAAGCTTGAGCAAGGTGCAAATAAATTTCACCTATTTCGGAATTTATTGCGATAGCTTTTTGATAGAATTCAATAGCTTTTTGATAGTTTTTCATTCCAAAATAAACAAATCCCATACTATCCAGAGAAGGCGCACTGTTAGGATTCAAGTCCAGAGATTTTTTGCAGTTATTAAGGGCTTCTGTATACAGTCCTGTATTTGTTTGCGCATAACACAAATTATTATAGGCTTCCGCAAAATCAGGTTTAAGGTTTACGGCTTTTTGATTATAGTATAAAGCTTTTGTATAATCCGTTTCTCTTGCAAAAATAACACCGATATCATAATAAATAGAAGCATTATAAGGCATTAATTTTATTGCTTTTTCAAGGTATTGTATTGCTTTGTCCGCGTGGCCTGTTTTGTCATAAAGCAAACCCAGATAATAATTTACATCTCTATTGTCGGGATCAAGTTTTAAAATTTCTTCATATTGATATGCAGCTGATTTATAATCATTCAAAACCTCGTAAATAAGTCCCAAATCGATACGGGCTTGTTTATTTGACGGGTCATATTTAATTGCGGTTGATAAAAATTCCTTTGCTTTATTATAATCTCCATGAGAAATATAAGTTTCTGCAAGCATTACATACACTTTTGCATATCTGTAATCTTCATTATATTTTGACGGGGCAATGTAAGGAAAAGCAGATGCTGTATTATCAAGGGAATTAATTTTAAAAAATGATACGGCAAAAACAACCAGAAGCAGTAATAAAATACTCGTTCCGCAAAGTGGTTTTTTAAAAAGAGAAAATTTTTTCATAAAAAGTCTGTTTTACGCCTTAAATCGTGAAAAAATACATATTTAAATTTAACATGAATAAGGAAGATGTTTTATCACCTTTTTAGAGGGGAAATAACAAATAAAAACTTTTTCCAAAAGCAAATACTTGCTAATAAATCATGGTTTTTATAATATAATTTATGTATAGTAACCGGCATTAAATGTAAAATTAAAAATAAGAGGAAAAAACAAATGTCAAAACAATGTGATATATGCCAGAAAAAGCCATTGAAAGCTAATAAAGTAAGCTTTTCAAATAAACATTACGCATATAAACAAGAGCCGAATTTACAGCCAATGAAGGCGAATATTAACGGCACAGTTAAGAAAATTAAGGTTTGCACTTCGTGTATTAAAGCCAATAAGGTTCAAAAAGCTGTATAAAACTTATAAAAACACTACAATCTTTCGTAGTGTTTTTTGTTTATTAGTTAAATAAAAATAAAAAACAGGGAACTGTATAAAAGAGGAGAGAATGTATGACGTTAAATTTTTTAAAAAAATTATTACCGCCTGAAGAAGGAACTTTTTATACTCTTTTTGAAGATAATGCTCAAGTTTGTTATGAAATTTCCAAACTTTTTCACGAAATTGTAAATCAGGGATCAACTGAAGAAAGAAGTAAACAGGCAAAAGATTTAAAACATAAGAGCAGTGCGGTTGCTAAGAAAACTTTGAACCTTTTAAACACTACATTTGTAACCCCCATAGACAGGGAAGAAATTCAGCAGGTATCAAATCTTCTTAATAAAATCACCAGAAAAATAGTTAAAGCCAGTTTAAACCTTGCTGTTTACAGACTTGAATCACATACAGATTGTATGAAAGATCAAGCAGAAACACTTCTTTTGGCTACAGAAGAATTAAAACATAACATTTCTTTGTTAAGAAATGTTGCAGAAGTAAAAGAAGTTACAAATAGTAATAATAAACTTAAAGAAATTGAATCCAGAGGAGATGAAATTCTTCACACCGCTCTGGATGAAATTTTTTCGGGTAAATATGATGCTTTAACTGTAATTAAGTTGAAGGAACTGTATAAAAATATTGAAAGTGCTATGGATACTTGTTTTGATGTGTCGGATCTGGTTTTAAACATTTCTTTGAAACACGGTTAATAAGAATTGTGATGAATTGTCATTCTGAGGGCTTTAGCCCGAAGAATCTGTCCAATAATACTTGTAGACTTTATTCATAGTATGCAGATCACCCCCTTCTTCGGGGATACTTAATCCCCAAAGTGGGTTCCCTGCTTCGCTCAGGATGACAGGAGAAATTTAGGATGATAAAAGTATAAAAAACAAACAGAGTGAGAAGGAAATATGGACTTAACTATAATAGTTTTAATAATAATAATTTTACTTGCAGTTGCGTTTGAGTACATTAACGGGTTTCATGATTCAGCAAATGCAATAGCAACAGTAGTTTCTACAAAAGCATTAACTCCAAGACAGGCAATTATATATGCGGCAGTTCTTAACTTGGGAGGTGCTTTACTTGGCACTCACGTAGCAAAAACCATTGGAGGCGGAATAGTAGATGCTTCTTCTGTTACGCAGACAGTCATTGCATGCGCTCTTATAGGAGCAATTATCTGGAATTTATTTACATGGTATTTTGGAATTCCGTCAAGTTCTTCCCATGCCCTTATCGGTGGGTTAATGGGAGCTGCTATGATGCATTCAGGTTATAAAGTTGTAAAAATAACAGGATTGGTAGAAAAAGTTCTTATCCCTATGGTAACTTCGCCGGTGCTTGGTATTTTTGTCGGATTTACAATAATGCTTTTGTTTTTGTGGATATTCTTGAAATCCAATCCTGAAATTGTAAACAGGAATTTTAAAAAACTTCAGCTAATTTCATCGGGTTTTTTGGCTCTCAGCCACGGTTCTAACGATGCTCAAAAAACAATGGGTATAATTACTCTTTTACTTTTAAGTAGCGGTTATATTGATAAAATGGAAGTTCCTTTATGGGTAATACTTTTGTGTGCCTTGACAATGGCATTTGGTACAATGGCAGGCGGCTGGAAAATCATCAGAACAATGGGCAGCAAAATTATTAAAGTAAAACCGATTCACGGTTTTTCTGCAGAAGTTTCATCAGCCTCCATAATATTAACGGCTTCTCATTTCGGGATTCCTGTAAGCACCACACATATAATTTCCACATCAATTATGGGCGTAGGAAGTACAATGCGAGCTTCCGCGGTAAGATGGGGAATTGTAGGCAATATTGTTACCGCATGGATTGTTACAATTCCGGCATGTATGTTTATGTCAGCTCTTTCGTACATAATAGTGACTAAAATAGCACATTTATTCTAAAAATAACTATTTAGCTTTTGATAAAAAGACATCTAAAATAGGTGTTAAATGTTTTTTATACATCATATCATCTGCAAGTTGAGTGGTATCTAAACTTTTAACTTTCTTTGCATCTGCAAAGTCCAGAAAAACAACTTTGTAGGGGATATTGTTTGTATCTTTTACAATGATAATGTTAGCCCTGTTTAAGTCGTTATGGAATACTCCAAGTTTTGCAAGGTTCTTGGCAACTTTTAAAATTTGTTCTTTAGTCCATAAAATTTGTTCTTTAGTTGCTGCCGGAAGAAAATCCAATAAATTTTGACCGGATATTTTTTCCATAGTGATTGAATTACCTTCAGTTTTTATAAATTTAGGAGAATTTGGGAATTTTGCGTTAGTTAAAAACGTAAGAAAATCCCGTTCTGTTGTAAATTCTTGTTGTCTTTCGGAATGAAAGCTTTTTACAACTGTGTTTCCAATATATTTTATAGAACCGTCTTTTCCTTGAAAGGACAGTTTAGAGTTGTTTTGAAATTGGTTATTAAAAAAACTAACAAACATTAATAATAAAAAACCTTATAAATTGTAAAAACGGTTACAATTTATAAAGGAAGCTAAAAAAATAAATTGCTAAAAATCATTTCTTTATAAATTTTTGTTAATAACAAACAAAAGAAATGAAATAATCTGCTATAAGCATAAGAATAAAAGACCATACAACCGCGGAAGTTGTTGCTTTTCCTACATCTATAGCACCGCCTTCTGTCCTGTATCCTATAGAAGAACAGCTTAAAGCAATAATTCCGCCAAAAACACTTCCTTTAAATATACTTACAAAAAAATCTTTTACAGTTAGTCCCACCCAGACTGAATTTATATAATTTTCGGCATTAAGTTCGGTAACAAGTTTGCTCATAATCATTCCTCCAACAATTCCGACAGCATTTGCAATAATAACAACAAAAGGCATGATGAATATTCCGGCAATGACTCTTGGGGTGATAAGATAATAGATTGGATTTACGCCAAGAACTTTTATGGCGTCAACTTGTTGAGTAACTTTCATTGTCGATATTTCTGCCGCCATAGAAGAACCTACCATAGAAATAACTGCAAATCCGCCGATTACAGGTCCCAATTCTCTTACTATCGCTACAGAAACAAGCATTCCTACATAGTCGCCGGCACCCTGCTTTACCATTTCATTTGCTACCTGAAGCGCGATAATCATGCCGGCGAGTCCTACCATTAAAAGACTTATTGGTAAAGAATCCACACCAAACCTTGATGCCTGTTCAAAAAAAAGTTTTGATTTTAATTGACCCGTAAATAAGCATTTTACAGAAAAGAAAAGATTCATTCCCATATTGCCGATTATTTCAATCCAGTCTTTCATTTCGGCAAAAAGAGATTTGGCAAGCTTATATGATAGTGTTTTATTTAGTATTTCAGTTAATTTGTTCATTTTTTTAAAAAACCTTATCCAGCAGTATAAATATAAAAATTCCTATGCTTACATAACCGTTAATATTAAAAAAAGCCGCATTAATTTTTGAGAGGTCGTTTTCTTTAAGAAGAGAATGTTCCCAAAAAAGCATACAGGCAACAAAAGCAATTCCAAACCAGTAAAATATTCCTACAGTATAAACCAGACCTAAAGTTATAAGCAAAACAATTGTGAATAAATGGAAAATTTTGGAAGCAAACAGGCTTTTTTTAATTCCGAGCCATGCCGGTATGCTGAAAAGTTTGTTTTCCCTGTCAAAATCTATGTCTTGAATGGCATAAATTACATCAAATCCTGCCACCCAGAAAACCACGGAAATTCCCCATAAAACGACTGGTAGCGAGAATACACCGCTGACAGCAAGCCATCCTCCTCCGGCTGCAGCACCTAAAGCACCTCCTAATATAAAATGAGAAAGATGGGTAAATCTTTTAGTAAATGAATATATAACCAAAAGGAGTATTGCTAAAGGCAAAAGTTGTTTGCATATAAGTGGAAGCTGCCATACCGCAAAAATCATTAAGGCAAAAGAAAGCATCGCCAATATAAAAGCTGATAATTTTTTTATTTTTCCAGAAGGAATGGCTCTGTTTGAAGTTCTTGGGTTTTTTTTATCAATATCAGCATCTATAATTCTGTTTAAAGCCATAGCTGCTGTTCTTCCTCCTGCCATTGCAAGTATTACCCATATAAAAGTACTTATGGCAGGAAAATTGGTTGGAGAAGCCAAAAGCATACCCGAAAGAGCAAACGGCATAGCAAATATTGTATGTTCAAATTTTATAAGCTCAAAATATTCAAGAATTTTGGATTTTATGTTGTTCAAAATTTCCATTTTTTATATTAGTACCCGTTTAAATTTATAATTCCTGTTTTTTGAGTAGTATTATTTTTCAATTATTTTACGTTATTTAAAATAAATCCAAAAACAAATTATGGTTGAATATAATTTTATAATTATAAGAATAAGAGGGCAAACTTATCTTTTGTTGTTTTTTTTTGTCATTAGTTTAAAAGGAGGATTTTAAGGGCATAAAAACATATAATACTTAAATAATTAACTTAAATAATTAAGCGATTTATGATATTATAAAATAGGATGTGTTTTTTCAAAATAAGGAGTTATTAAGAATATATGCATTTAAAAAATAAAGCTTTTACTTTAATGGAGATGCTTATTTCCATGACAGTCATAAGTGTTCTTATGGTGGCATCTATACCGCTTATAACACAAATGTCCAAGATTAAAACAGGTATGGATAAAAATGTTATTGATTGCATTAATAATAATACTTCCACAGACTGGTATGATATTGATGCGGCAGGTGCGACAACATTACCCGCAACAGGAACTTCTTGTTATGGCGCGGTTATTGACGTTACATACAACAGGGAAAAAGCCTTTAACACAGCATATTGGGCAGCGATAAACGGAACTTCAGCGCAAAAAATAATGGCAAAAAGAATTCTCAGAGCAGCTTGCGATCAGGGCGGAACGAAGGCATGCGACTATTTTATAGACACATGTCGTTTAAACGGAAGCACTTCTGCTCCGTATTGTGATGATACAACTGATTATACTGATATATCTTATTATCTTCATTTAATCAGAAACACTACTACAAATCAGGGTGCAACATATATTATTGATCAGCTAACGGAATTGCTCCCCCAAATGCCGACAAAACTCGTGAATGAGGCTTTTTATGCCAAAACAGTAAACCCTAATGCCAATAATAACCTTGCATACGATATAGCTCAACCCTGGGTATATATACAGGCTTGTAATAACGGTCTTACAACAGGATGCCAGAGAGCCTACAGTAGTAATTATAGCAAAAGTTGTTATCAGATAAAAAACAACTGGTCAACAGCACCTTCTCAGGTTTATAAAATAGCTTACAATACAGCAGGTGCATCAGAATCCAAGTATTGCAACATGAGCAGCCTTGCCAGTGCGGCGATTATGGGATGTCAGGCAATGACAGCACCTCAATGGGCAATGACTAATTATAATGACTGTTATTATGGAAGATATAATAATTATAACAATACTTGCAGTACGATTTTTTCATCCTGGCCTCAAGCTCCGGATGGAACTTATAACCTTACCTGGGCCGGATCAACTCTGGCAACAATTATTCCGACGGCATGTCCAATATTAAGTACTGATTGTATTGATCAGGG
>DNRP01000045.1:15779-16818 GCA_003499955.1 Cyanobacteria bacterium UBA9971 | reverse complement strand
AAAATCGAAGATATTGTTAAGGTTTTAAATATTTAGAAAGCTTTTAATTTTATGTCAATATTATTAAATAATTTATTAATTAAAATTAATTTAGTTTTTTCTACAATAGACAAAGGGCTTGGCTTTTATCCTCATTTAGTTGATTTTACAATTAACATATTAACTGTTATTGGAACACTAGGAGCTGTCTTTGCAGCAATTTGGCTTGCTTATAATCAGCATAGACCGAGATTAAAGGCTTCTGTATCTTTATATGATATTATTTCAAATGGAGTTGATGATTCAATAAAAAACTTATTCAACCTTGATTCACATAAAACATATGTAGCCTTAAATATAAGGAACACAGGTACGGCAACCGCTTTTATTAATGGTTTTAGTTTTTCTTGTAACATGTATGGGATTAAAACAGGACTATTAATGCTTCCTCTAATTCCTAATTTAATTACTTCTGGTCAAAATGAATTAGAAATTACGGTTAATAAAAATCAATTAATTATTTTTAATGAAGAACAAGAATTTTTGAAAAATTTTAAGGATTTTATAAACAAAAAAGATATTAACATTTTTCAAAAACTTTTTAGAAACATAATTTTTTATTTTGGATTATTTCATATAGATATTTATACCCTAGATGGAACAAAACATAAAATAGAAATAGAAAAAAAGTTTTTTAAACAAATAAAATCCTTGAGCTTTAAATAAACAAAAAATGATTGTTCAAGTATCTCCCACAACTCCATATTGTAAAGATCTTTCGCTTTGCTCAGGATGACAGCCTAGTGTTGTTCGTTATCGGGTTTCAGGGGTGGTAACCCCTGATTTTCTCCCCCCTCGCAGGGTTTTAGTTTTTCTTTCTTTTGGTTCGTTTTCTCTTCTTTTTGCGTTCAAAAAGAAAGAAAATGAACATGCGTGTTTTTTGAAATGTTAGACAGATCCTGAAACAAGTTCAGGATGACAAGAATTAATTTTTAGCCTTTTCCTCAACAGGTTTTTTATTTATATTTTTGTTGAGACCATCAATAAATCCCTGCATATT
>DNRP01000045.1:0-15672 GCA_003499955.1 Cyanobacteria bacterium UBA9971 | reverse complement strand
TTCATAAATTGTTGAATTTCTTTAGTGTTTTTGGATAAATCCGAACTCGAATTTTTAATATTTTTAAATGTTTCATCCAAGGATTGATTTGTCTCTTGCATATATTCAGAAGTGTTTTTTAGATTCTTTTTAGTCGAATCAATACTGTTTTTACTTAAAAAGGCTAACATTCCCCTGCAAAACTCAAGCACATTTTCAAAAATAGTTGTTTGTACCTGCAAAATAGAATTTATTCTCACAGGTTCTTGAGCATAAATTATATTTTTATTTATTGAAAATTTTCTTTTTTGAGGCATAATTTCGAGAGATCTTGAGCCTGCAAGACCTGTAAACTGAATACTGGCAATTGATTCGTCAGGAATCACTATATTTTTTTCTGCAATTCTAAATGTTACATAAATTTCAGATTCATAAAGTTCAAGTTTAATAATATTTCCAACCTGTTTTCCCATCAATCTAACAGGTGAGCCTACACTTAGCCCGTCAACATCTTTAAAAGTTACAGTATAAGTAGGCTGTGTATAAATATGCTCTTTAAATTTATTTATCCCCACAAAGAGTAATAAACTAAACAGCAAGATACCTATAGTAATTTCCAATAGTAAAAGCATCAATTTTCTCATAAGATAATAATATCAGTTTATTGTCCGATTGTCATTGTTATAGATTCTCATCCTTAAGTCAGCTTTGCAGGTTTCTTCAGAATAAAAAAAATATTAATAATAGAGAAGATTTTATATTATGAGTGGAAAAAACAAATTGGGACTTACTATACTTAATTCAAGACTTGATGAACATGTGCCATGGAAAATTTCTGACGTAATTTTCGCTTATGTTCTTGTTTTTGTCGTTTCCTTAATCTTTATAGGGATTTTTCTATATGCAAGTCTTGATATGAATATTGGTCTTTTTACTGCTCTTTTACAGATTGCTGTTTCACTTGCTACGCTGGGAATTGTCTATGCTGTCGTTACAATAAAATATCAAATTCCGTTTAAAGAGGCTTTCGGGATATATTTTCACAAGACTCCTTATTTTTTCAAACAGGGCATTCTGGCAGCTATAGCAATTGTTTTGTGTACAACTCTAATAAGTTTTATTTTTTCTCATTTAGGCGAAGTTTCTAAACAAAATCCGTACACATTAATGCCGGAAGACAAAATCATGGCAATAATTTTCCTTGCTATTTTTATTGCACCAATAATTGAAGAAATCTTTTTCAGGGGGTTTATGCAGCCTGCACTTGTAAAAACTTTGGGCGCATTTCCCGGCATTCTAATAACCGCATTAATTTTTGGAGTTTCTCATTCTCAATATCTTGACTATAATGCAGCTCTGGTTGCAGTTACAACAATAGGTTTAATTCTGGGAATAACAAAATATTATACAGGCTCTGTAATGCCCGGAATTTTTGCCCATTTATTCAACAATTTGCTTGCCGCAATAAGTCTTTTGTCAATTCACTAAGCAAGAGTGATTTTAAATTTAGCACTTGCGGGGGATGATGTTTATTTAAACTAATGATATATTGAATATATAAGAAAAAGAATCTAACCTTAAAAAGGTATATTATATAGAAAATCCCGATTCCAACTTTGAAAGCCGAATGTGCGATTAAAGGAATCGGGATTTTCATTTAAGATTATATTTATTCTTCGCCTGTATCTTCTTCAGAACCGGTATCAAGTTTTACACCAAGCTTGCGAAGTTCTTCTGCTGCTTTTGCTACATAAGGCGAATCAGGAAATTTATCCATTACAGTTCTATAATATTCAATCGAATCCTCTTTAAATTCTCTTTCTTTAAGAATAAAAGCAATTTTATAGACAAGATCCGCAAATGCAGGATCGGGAGATTCTCCCTGAATTTCTATATCCACTTTCATTTTTGATTCAAAAAGTTCATCGTTATCTGACGGAGCAAATAAAGAAACCGAATAAACTTTTTTTACCAGTCTGTTTACAGAAACTGTAAGTTTATCAAGATCTTCCGGAGTCATGGCGTTTTTCTTTGATTTTTTTACGGCAACCGCTTGCGGTGAAATAAAAATAACAGATACCACAAGAATTATAAGAATTAAAATTGTAGATTTTACAAATGATCTCAAAATATTTTCCCCAAGATAAAAAATTTTGTACTCTATAATGTATAATCAGATTACACCAAAATGAAAGGTTTTTTCTTCACTTAAAAATATGATTTATGAAAAATATTGATAATAATAAAAAAATGAATGATTTTATATCTCCACCCCCCTGCCCCCCTCCTAGAGGAGGGGGGAGACAGTTCGGTGAGGGGGCTTCGCCCCCTCACCTCGACACCTTAAACAATATTGATTTGAAATTATCCTCTATTGAAATAAACAATTTATCCTTAAAAGAAAAGCTCTCACAGATGTTTATTTTGGGGTTTTCAGGAACTTGTTTAAATTCCAAAAATAAAAATATTCAAAATTTAGCAAAAAACGGGCTTGGAGGAGTTATATTATTTGCGGAAAACATTGCTTCCTATAATCAAATTCGGGATTTATCAAAAGAATTACAAGATATATCTAAAATGCCACTTTTTATAAGTATTGATCAGGAAGGCGGGCTTGTTGAAAGAACTATCAATATAAAAAACAAAATTGATTATCTTACAGCTATGGCGCTTGCGTCAACTCAAAATCCCGGGCTTATTAAAAGCCATACACAAATTATGGCGGAAGAATTAAAATTTATGGGTGTAAATATGAATTTTGCGCCTGTTCTTGATGTTAATACAAATAAAGACAACCCTATTATTGGCGTAAGAAGCTTTGGCTGCAATGCCGAAGCTGTTATTAAATATTCAGAGCCGGTTTATAAAACTTTTATTGAAAATAATATTATTCCTGTCGGAAAACATTTCCCCGGGCATGGCGAAACTTCTGTGGATTCTCATCTTGACATGCCTGTTGCGGATTTATCTTTTGAAGAGCTTGAAAATATTCATATAAAGCCCTTTAAAAGGGCTATTAATAATGGATTAGATGCCCTGATGATAGCGCATGTTTTTTATAAAAATTTTCCTTATATAAAAAACATGACCGAGCTAACAGCCAAAGACTACGTAGCGAGGTCAAAAAAACTAACCACCCCCTCCCTTAAGGGAGGGGGTAGGGGGTGGGTGAAACCAAAAAACATTCCTGCTTCTTTGTCATCTGAAATAATTACGAATTATTTAAAAGAAAAATTAAATTACAAAGGGCTTATAATTTCCGACGATATGGTAATGGGCGGAATAAGCAAGCATTATAATTATCTTGATGCCTGCATAAAAGGAATTAACGCAGGTATAGATTTATTTATATTCAGAAATTCCGATGATGAAATCCTTAAACTTATTAATGAACTTGTAAATGCTGTTGAAAATAGTTTGATTTCTATTGAAAGAATAAATGAATCCGTCGAAAAAATACTTTTTATCAAAGAAAAATACGGAATTATAGACACAACTGTCATTGCGAACAAAGCGGCGAAGCAATCTAATCATTTGACAGTACACAGCAATGAACAAATTAACAAAATAGCTATAAAATCAATAAAAATAGCGCAAAAAGGAAATTTAATTCCCTTGAAAAAAGATAAAAACTTCTTGATTTTATCTCCTGACAAATCAAAAATATTTAATCTCTCGAAAGATTCCTCAAAAATTTCTGATTTTCTTAAAGAAATCAAGCACAAAGAACTTATTTATTCACTTAATCCCGAAAAAGAAGAAATCGAAAATATTTTAAACCTGACAAAAAATTTTGATGCAGTAATTTTTGTTGAATATAATTCTATTTTTTTCAAAAATCAGCTTGAATTGATAAAAAAAATAAAAACACCCGTAATTCTAATAAATACGGGTGTTCCATGTACTTTAGATAACTCAAAAAAGACTGACTCTCTAATCAAAAGTTATTGTCTTAGAAAGCCATCCATAGAAGCTTTAGCACACATTATTCAAGGAAATTAAGCGATAGGCGCGGGTTTTCTTCCTCTTCTTGAAAGTTTTTCTTTATTTTGTTGCTGTATTTCATAAGTTATATTAATATTTTTAGCAATTTCATCAATAAATGCTTTTTGATCTTCAGCTTTAATATTTTGCTGCTTTAAAAGTTCAAAAATAATTTTGATTCCAATTATATTTATGCCCAATTCTCTTGACATATACTGAATAAATTTACCTCTTTCAATGTCATTAAATGAATAGAGTCTGCGGTTTTTAGGTGATCTTTCAGGAACAAGGATTTTTTCTTCATTGTAGATTCTCAATGTTCTTTGATGAACTTGAAGAAGATCAGCTATTACACTAATGGGAAACATCGGTTTGTCAGCATCAAACCCTTTTTCTGTCCTTGATAAAAGTACTTCAGTTACCATTTTTTTCCTTTCAATAATAATTTATTTAGAAATCGTATTTCCAAAATATATACTCGACTTTTTACTCATAAAATGAATATAACATTTTATATTTTCTAAAAATTTTCTAAAATATTTCTCAAATGTAAAACTTTTAACTATTCCGAAAACAGTTGAAATGACAAAATTTAACGGACTAAATTTGTTATCATGTCTTTCTTGACTACCTTGTCGACAAATTTCTATTCCGGCAAATGCAAGATGAAAATGCTTCCCTTACCAAAAACACTTTCTACAGTTATGTACCCGCCATGTATTTTGCTGATAAGTTTTGAAATACTAAGCCCGAGTCCAATTCCGCCTGTTTCCCTGCTTCTTGACTTATCTACACGATAAAACCGTTCAAAAATATTTGATATATGTTCTTTTTTTATTCCACAACCATTATCTTCTACACTTATTAATATTTCTTTATCATTTTTTATTGTATTTAATCTGATTATTGAATGTGTCTTACTATAATTTACCGCATTTGTAATCAAATTAATCATTAACTGTTGTAAAAGTATGGTGTTTGCTTTTTTTATAACAATATTTTCTATATTTTTTTCAATTTTAATATTTTTCAATTTAATTTTTTCATCACAAAATTGAATTGAATTTTCAATTAAATCTACAACTTTTAATTCTTCAAAAGCCAATTTTTCATCATTAAGTTTTTTTTCTATAGTTGAAATAAACAATAAATTATCTATAAGCTTATTTAATCTTTCCGAGTTATTTTTTATGATATGCAAAAACCTATTTGTCGTTTCACAATCAGGTTTTTCAAGATTTAATAATGCGCCGGCATATCCGTTTATAACAGAAAGGGGGGTTTTTAGCTCATGAGCTGCATTTGATATAAATTCTGATTGATTATAAAGATTGGATTCTTTTATTGCTATTAAAATATAATCAGCAATCCTTAATAAAAAATTAACATCCTCCTGTTGCCAGCTATTTTTTTTAGTATCCTGAATAATAATTACACCTGTTTCATTTTCGTTAATATACATCGAAGCCATCATAAATGCTTTTATCTTCATTAATTTAAGATCTTTCAGAAAATATTTCGGATTATCTGCATTTTCAGTGTCATTAATTATTAAATTTTTATTTTTAATTATTTTTTCGTAAAAATATTCTTTACTTTTTGCAGTTAATTTACAATCATTACTATCATTTTTTTTACTGCATTCTTTTAAAATATTTAATTTGTTTTCTTCTGTATCAAGTTTTGAAATTATTATCCTGTTAACATCATAAAAATTTGACAAAAGCCCACAAATTATCATAAAAATTTCATCAATTTTAAGATTACTTTTAATAACTGCCATTATTTCCGCCAGCATTTTTTCTTCTTTAGCGGTTTCATGAACTTTTTTATAAAGTTTTGCCTGATTAATAATAATCCCTGATTGAGTAGCTATAGTATGCAATGTGTCAATTTCATTCCGGTTAAATTGTTTATAATCTTTAACATAATGCAAAACCAGTGTTCCTAAAGGTGTTTCACCTAAAAATATAGGAAGTCCTACAAAAGATTTAATAGAAAGATCATCTAACAGTTTTTTTGTTTCTTCAGGGAAATTTACTTCAGCGGTATTTTCTACCTTTATGATTTGTTTTTGATGAATCACAATTTCTATTAATTCCGCTAATTCTTCTTTTTTATTTTTTCTTGAATACGCGGGTTTTATAGTTTTATCTGAATTATATTCCTTATAATCATCCTGAGGAAACATAGTGTTATTATCAGCATCATATTCTGCAAAAAAGCATCTGTCTGCTTCAAAAAGTTTTCCTATTTCTGTAACAATTGCTTTAAAAACATCTTTTATATTCAATGAACTAATTGAAGAAAACAAAGATAATATTGTTTCTCTGATTAATTTTTCTCTTTTAGCGGTTTCCTGAACTTTTTTATATAACTCTGCCTGTTTAATTGCAGTGAATATCTGATCTGATATATCTTCCAGAAGTTTTATTTCTTCTTTAGTCCACTTATCATAACTTCTTGTATTTGATAAAAATAGCCCGCCCCATTTATCATCATCTTTTTCAATAGAAATTCCAAGCATGGTTTTTACTTCAAGCTTCCGATAATTGGAGTTTATAGGTTCAGGAAGGGTTGTTTCAGGAACATTTTCAATATAATGGCTTTTATTGCCGCGTTTATAAAGCATCTCTACCCAAAACAAGCTGATACCCTTATCTATATTAACTTGTTTATGTGTTTTTACAGTTTCAAAAGCTGTATATTCTCTTTTTAAAGACCAATTTGTATAATCTTTCTTGTCATTACATTGAATAATCGAAGCTCTATCTGCATTAAAAGTCTTTCCCACCTCATCACATATTATTGTAAGCATTTCATCAATATCTATAGTACTTCTTACAGTTGTAATTATTTTTCTTAGAAGTTTTTCTCTGTCAGATATTTTTATTTCTTTATCTAAATTGCTTTGCAATTTCCTATTTCCTGTTCTTTGGAAATTTTAAAACTATATCCTACACCATAAATAGATTCTACATTATTTCCATATGAGCCTATTTTTTTTCTTATCCTGTTAATCAAAATATCTATAGCTCTATCACTTCGGTTATCATTATTTTCATAAAGTTCTCTAAATAATTGTTGTCTGGTAAAAACTTTATTCTGGTTTTTTGTTAAAAAATGCAAAAGTTTAAATTCAAGAGGTGTTAAATCAATAAGTTTATTTTTAATTGATACTTCAAATCTTGAAAAATCAATTATCAATTTACCAATTTCAACAACTCCATTATTTTTCGAACTGCAATTACAATCTTTACATGATTTAACTATTGCGGCTTTTATCCTTGCTATAAGAATTTTTTCGTTAAACGGTTTTGTTATATAATCAGAACAACCAAAATTAAATCCCATAATAACATCATAATCATCATTTCTTGAAGTGAGCAAAATTACAGGGATATCCGAAGTTTTCGGATTGTCTTTTATTTTCTTGCACATTTCGAGTCCGCTCATATCAGGCAGCATAACATCAAGAAGAACCAGATCCGGTCTTATAGCTTCCATTTTTGTCAAAGCAAAGTCTGCTCTATTGAACTTAAAAACTTTAAATCCTTCTTTTGTAAGGATAAAAGCCAATAAATCCAGCATATCCGATTCATCTTCAACTATAAAAATTGATTTATTCAAAATTACACCTTGTAATCATCTGCATGCTTATAAAATAGGTTTTTAGTTTAATATATTATACTAAAAATATACTATTCATCCTATAAAATATCGACAATATAACAAAAATTTAATATAAATTATTATTTTATATTGTTTTTCAATACTATTTATAGATTTTTTTGTAAAAAATCATGTTTTTTGCATTACAGCTTCAAATTATATCAAAAATTCAAATACTTTTTTTAGGGGATGAACAGACCCTGTGCATGCGTTAATCTCTATATACATACATGTTTTTATGTGTAAATTGGTGGGTTCGAGGTTAATGGGTGAAAGGTTTTAAATTCAGACTGCAAAGTGTTCTTGATGCTCGGCAAAAAAAACTTGAAGATTGTCAGCTTAATTTTGCTAAAGCCAAAAACAGACTTCACCGCGAAAATCTTGTTCTGGCAAATTTTATTAAGATTCTCGATGAAACTGTCTTAAGCCTTAAAGAAACTTTAGACAGCGGAGGGATAGATAATACAATCATATTTATTCATCAAAATTACATAATCACAATTAAAGAAAGCATAAAAAAACAAAAAGTAGTAATAGAAATAGCGGAAAAAGAGCTTGAAGAAAAAAATAAGCTGATGCTGGAAGCACTAAAAGCACTAAAAGTTATGGAAAAACTAAAGGAGAAAGCTCTAGAAGAATTTAAAGAAAACATAAACAAACATGAAATGTTAATAATTGATGAAATAGCAACATGCAGATATGCAAAGCGGGGATAAAAAAATTCGGGGATTTATTTTGTTGAGGGTAAAAAATGACTATTAAAAATTTAATTGATACTGTTAAATTTGATTTTAATATCAAAGATAATGATTATGCTCAAAAAAATTGTTCAAAAGACAATGGTTCCGGGTTTTTAAATGTTTTTGAATCAGCCAACAAAAGCTATAACTTTTCTTTTGATAAAACAGAAAAATTCTCATACAAAAATTTAGAACAACGTAACGAAAATAAAAACTTTAAGTCAAAGGAATTTAAATCCGAGTACGAAGGTTTTTATAATAAATTGGATTCTAACAAAAATATTGACACTCCAATTAAAAAAAGAGTGCAATCAGAAACGAAAAAAATCGTTTCTGAAGCTAAAGAAGATAAAAAAGAAATTATTTCCGAAACTAAAGAAACAGTTTCCAGTGCTAAAGAAGACAGAAAAAACGCAATTTCCAAAAACAAAGAACTTGTTTCCGAAACTAAAGAAGACAGAAAAGACGCGATTTCCGAAGCTAAAGAACTTGTTTCCGAAACTAAAGAAGACAAAAAAGACGCAATTTCCGAAGTAAATGATGTCAAAACTGAAAATGCCGAAAATATTAATTCAAATAATCCTAATATTGCCGCGCAAAATAACATTCTAAATACCAATGTAATTCCAAATGCTGAACAACAACAAATAACAACAAATGTTTCATTACAAAATAAACTTACAACAGATTCTTCGGGAAATAATCTCCCTGAAGAATTAACAGACATTCAAAAACAAATCGCAAACGAAAAAATAATTAATAAACAAGCGGAAAACCTTTTACAACAACAGCCTGTTGATATTGAAGCTGAAGAAAATTCCGAAGATCAACCTGAAATAGCTAAAATAAATCCTGAAGAACTTAAAAAAACTGAAACGAAAATTACAGATCAAGCGATAAAACAAGTTCAAAAACCCGAAATTTTAGCCTCAGAAGAGGTTTTAAACAAACTGAACAATACAATTAAACAGCCGCAGACTGAAACTTTAAAACCCGTATCCGAGAAATTGGCTGAAACTATTAATAATCAGGATGCAAAACCCGTTATCACAAATATTGAAGTCAATAATTCTTCCTCAAAAATGACTTCCGATGAAAAAAACCAAAATCAAAAACAAACTCAACAGGAACTAAAAACAAATATTAATCAAAATCAGGCTGCATTGCCGAATGAAGACAACTTACAAAAAATTGACCTTCAAAAAACTTCTCAATTTGACAAAATTTTAAACGCAAAACAACCGCAAACTCTTGAAAATTCTGTTCTTAACCAGCTTAAAGATAAAATTTCGTTGGATGCGTCAGGCAAATCCCAAATTAATATTATTTTAAGACCGGAAAATCTTGGCAAAGTAAATATTAATCTTGTTTCTCAAAATGGTGTTTTAACAGCTCAAATTACGGCTGAAAATCATCAAGTTAAAGATATTTTAAATAAAGGTCTTGAAATATTAAAACAAAATATGGCTGATCAAGGAATTAATGTAGGCAAGATGGTTGTTAATGTTCAAGAACCCAATTTATCAAATCAAAATATGAATTCAGAGCAAAATTATAAGAATTTAGAACAAGAAAATGCAAATACATCAAACATGAACTATCAATCTGATAAGCAAAATCATTCAAAAGACAGCTCTTCAGCTTCTTTAAATGATAAATTATATGAATTTGACGAAGAAATAGAAAACGAAAATGAAACAAATGAATCAAATATTTCAGCCGGACAATCTTCGGTTATGAGTACAGGTAGAGTTGATTACAAAGTATAACGGGGTAGGTTTTAATGAGTTATATCAATACATCCAGCGCTTTAGTAGACATAACAAACAACACAACTAAAGTACAAGCTGAAAAAGCATCTAAAACAACAGGCAGTAGTGAACTCGGTCAGGATGCGTTTTTGCAATTATTAATGGCTCAAATGAAAAATCAGGATCCGCTAAATCCTACAGACAGCAGCCAATTTATGTCTCAACAAGCTCAATTTACTCAAATCAGCGAACTTCAAAAGCTTAACAAATCTCTGGCTTCTTCTAACCAAATTATGCAGGCAAGTTCTCTTATAGGCAAAAACGTAAGTTTAATTAATCCGAATGATTCTGAAAACACAATTTCTGGTACGGTAAGCGAAGCAAAAATTAACTCTACCGGAGCAAGTGTTGTAGTAAACGGAAATGAATACTCAATAAACAGTATTTTAAGCGTCAAAGAGGCGGATACGGGTTCATAACAGCATGTCATTCTGAGGGCTTTAGCCCGAAGAATCTGTCCAGATAACAACGACAGACAGATCTTTCGCTTTGCTCAAGATGACAGGAAAAGCTCAGAATGATAAAAAAACAAAAGAAAAAACAAAATTATAAAAAATAATATAATAAAGGGGAGGCTTCAATGTCATTATTTACAACAATTTCCGGTATTACTAACAATCAGGCGATGTTGGACGTAATCGGAGATAACATTGCAAACATTAACACTGTTGGATTTAAATCAAGCAAAATCAGTTTTGAAACAATTTTTTCAAACACACTTTCTTCCGGAAGCGTTCCTACATCAACAACCGGAGGAACTAACCCTAAACAAGTCGGTTTAGGTGTTACAATCAGCGAAATAAGCAAAAATTTCGGAAGAGGCTCTATTCAAACTACAGGAAGAAACACCGACTTGAATATTCAGGGAGAAGGGTTCTTCACTCTTATGGATTCCACTAACAGAACACTGTTATCAAGAGCCGGCAACTTTTCCGCCGACTCCGAAGGAAATCTTGTTAACCCTAAAGGTTTAAAAGTTGTAGGAACTTCTGATATAACAAGTTCAACAGGCGGAACTACCACCGTAAAAATGCCTACTTCTTTAGTTCTTACGGAAACAAATACTATTAGCGGAGCTACAGCTATAACGCCGGGAAATTTCACAATTGATGTTGCAGGTATAGGTCCTGAGACAATTGAAGTTGAAGATACCGATACAATTCAAGATATTGTTGGCAAAATTAATTCAACAATGAGTGGGGCTCCATTTAGCTCAACTAACGTTGCATCATTAAATTCATCAAACCAGATAGTAATATCAGGAACTGATACAGTAGCTTTTGCTGATGACACAAGTGATTTTGCATCGGTTGTAGGCTTAAATGCTTCCTATACAAGTGATGCATTTGTTGCTCCGCTTCCTGATGATGGAGATTTCGACATAACAGTTAATGGAGGAGCTGCAGTATCAATCACAATAGGCGTTGGGGATAGCTATGATGATGTAGTTGCTTCAATCAATACCGCTATAGAAGCAGAAGGTGGAACCAGTACAGCATCTTATGACGCAACATCAAATATAATAACAATATCAGGATCTGATACTTTAACTTTTGCTGATGATACAAGCACTTTCACTACTGATGCCAATTTTGCGCAAAGCGGCGGTCCTTATACAACACTTGCATTAACCGATACTCCAAAAGTTGATATAGCCGCAGCCAGTACTACAGGTACTGAATTGCCTAATACTTATAAGGCGACTTCTTTTTCCATAAGCAATAACGGTTCTCTTGAAGTTACATATTCAAACGGAGCAAGACTTACTGTAACAACTTTACCGGGCGAAGAGACAAGAAGCTTAAAATATACTTCATCAGGCAGTGAAGAAATTACCGGCACTGATATAAGTCAAACAGCAGGAGAAGTTGTTGATCCCGCGCAATTGCAAATTCAGCTTGCACAGGTAATTAACCCTAAAGGACTTGAGTCCATAGGCGGAAACTTATTTTCTATTAACGCCGCGGCGGGAACTCCGACTTTTGCAATAGGAAGTGAGGGCGGTCTTGGTTCTATTGACGCAGGAAGTCTTGAAGCCTCTAACGTAGATCTCCCAAACGAATTTGCCGCTATGATTCTCGCTCAAAAAGCCGTTGAGGCAAACAGCAGGGCGTTTTCTGTTCAAAACCAGATAATGGATACCATTGTAAACCTTGGAAGATAATTAAAGCGACTGTTTTTATTATTTTTTCAAAATTAAAGCTGTCATTGCGAGCGAATAAAGTGAGCGTGGCAATCTATCCATAGAATAACGGGTAGATTGCCACGTCGCCTCTTTTAGGCTCCTCGCAATGACAAATGTGTTTCAGTTATTTTTTTGTGCAAAAGCCTGAATAATTTGGTAAACTTAAATTATAGTTAAATTAAGATTTTATAAAGGCTATAAAAAATGAAAACTCTTACTGCTTATATAGAATATGATGAACAGACAAAGCTGTATGTCGGTTTAATTCCCGGAATTGTCGGGGCGCATACACAGGGTGAAACACTTGATGAACTCAATAAAAACCTTAAAGAAGTACTTGAACTTTGTATTGAGGAAAATCCTGATTTATTAAAAGATACCCCCAAATTTATAGGTGTTCAACAGATAGAGGTTGCTTAAAAATGCCTCCTATTCCTGTAATAAATTACAAAATAATTAGAAATATCCTTTTAAAACTTGGTTTTTTTGAAGTAAGACAAAAAGGCAGTCATGTATTTTTCAGGCATTCTGACGGAAAAACAACAACAGTCCCAAATCATAAGGGCAGAGATTTGGCAGTTCCCCTTGTCAGAGCAATATTAAGAGAAATTGAAATTTCAGTCGAGGAGTTTATCCAAATGATGAAAACAAAAAAAGGTTTTACTCTTACAGAAATACTTGTTGCGCTGGCAGTTCTGGCAATAATAGCTGCTGTAACAGTGCCGTCTCTTATATCAATAACGAACAAACACAATTTNNGAAAACAGCGGAACAATGATTAAACTGATTTCTTTTGATTGTGGTCCTGAACTTAGAGACAAATATTGTACAAAATTAAACTGCATAAAAAAATGTGATGGGAATTCTGTAGATAATGGTTGTTTTGCAAATCCTAAAAGTTTATCCGGCATTGATACCGGTTGGAATTTTAATAATAAAAACGGAGCTGTTTTGAATAATGGTATGACGATTACTTTTGATTGGTACACTAGTGCTTGTAATACTGCCACATATCAAGTTTCTGGTCAAACAGGTTGTTCTAATGGGGCTGGCTTGTATATAGATGTCAACGGCTTAAAGCCGCCTAATGTATTAGGGAGGGATGTTTTTAGCTTTATAGTTCATGCTAACGGCATAACAGCAGCTGGATTACCTGGAACACAATATCAGACAGCTAATTGGATTTGGAGTACTACTTGTAACCCTGCAATGGCATCCGGTAATTGGGCTGAATATTTAAATGGACTTGGCTGTGGAGGGAAAGTCCTCACAGAAGGCACTATGAATTATTAGGGGAAGGATTGAAAATTGCAGGAAGCATTGAGAAAGGCAGGTTATTAATATGAAAAAAAACTCAGATTATTATTTTAAATTGCCATGGTCTTACCGTATTGAATGGAGCGATATTGATAATTGCTTTTTGGGTTCAATTGAAGAACTTGAAGAAAATATGACCTGCGGAGAAACCCCTGAGGAAGTTCTTGCAAATCTTAAAGATGCTTTAAAATCATATATTTTAACTTCACTAAAAACAGGTCTTGAAATTCCCGAACCTGTTAAATTATCAAACTACAAAGGCAATATTACCTATAGAACTACTCCCGAAAAACATTATAAAATAGCAAAGAAAGCTTCTGCAAAGGGAAAAAGTATTAATAAATACATTGATGAAGTCTTAGAAAAAGACATTGCTTAAAAATCAAAAAATCCTTACTGAAAGCTCTATGAATTATTAAATTAATAATTAAAAGGATTTATAAAAAATGCCGAAACAAAATAAAACTTTAAGATTGCCCCCTCGCAATGACAGAAGTCAGGGATTTACCCTGTCTGAAATCCTGATAACTTTAGCTATAATGGGAACAGTAATGGCTATAACAATTCCCACATTAACGCAGAAAGCCAACAAAAATACTTATGTTGCCGGCTTAAAAAAGACTTACGGACTTCTGGACACAGCTACAAACCAGATTATGATGAATAATTCAAATACCTTGATTTATGCTTTTGGTACTGCCAATGATCAAATTGCAAATACAGCTACCATGGTAAATAAATATTGCAACATATTAGAATGTAACAAAATCTGTCTTGTTGACGCAGTTGATAATGGCTGTTTTAAAGCTCAGGCTGATATTAAAACACTTAATGGTCAAAATTTTTGGGATAATCCTAATGAACATGCCGGTTTTGTTTTGGCAGACGGATCTCTTATAAATGTTATACAAGTAGCAACAGGTCAAAACTGTTCTTATACTGATGCAGGAAGAACTTTTATATGCGGGTGGGTTATAATTGATGTAAACGGGTTTAAAGGTCCAAATACTGTAGGCAGAGATATATTTACACTTTATTTAAATAAAGATGGGCTTATTCCTGATGGACAAATAGGAACCTATATAGATGATGATACATATTGCGATCCGACTTCCGGAAATGCCAGAGATGGTATTGGTTGTACCCAGAAAGTCCTCAACGAACAGGCTATGGATTATTAAAACTTTAGTATGTTTAACCAACATGTTATGATTAAAATAATAATTAGAAAATAAAAGGATGCTTACTATGAGTACAGCAAAAGAAAAATTACAACAAAAAATCCAATTAATCGATGAATTTGAAGCTGTGGAAGCGTTGGATTTTATTGAATATCTTGAACAAAAACGATTTAAAGAAATAAGCGAAGCTCTTAAAAATGCCCCTGAGATCGATGAGACTTTAACAGAAGAAGAATTACAGGCTCTTAAAGAAGCCGATGAAGATGTTAAGACAGGCAGAACTTTAAGTTACGAAGAAGTGTTCGGAAAAGATGAGTAAATATAGAATAGAATTTGCTAAAACTTTTAATAAGTCTTTATCAAAACTTGAAAAAGAAACTCAAAAACAAGTTAAAACAACTATAGCTAATTTTTTAAACAACGCTAATGCTTCTGATGTAATAAAATTAAAAGGTCACAAAGATTCTTACAGAATAAGAAGCGGCAGTTACAGAATCATCTTTAGGCAATATGACAATAAATTACTTATTCTTTTTCTGGATGTTAAACACCGTAAAGAAGTTTACAGGGATTTATAAAAAATGAAAAAACAAAACAAAATTTTTAGATTGCCGCGTCGCTTCACTTCTCGCAATAACAGAAAAGGCTATACTCTTGCGGAAGTTATTATAGCTGTTGCCATAATAGGTACGCTGGCGACTTTGACTATTTCAACTTATATGACAGGTAGCCCTTCCCAGAACAACCAATACGTAGCAGGCTTGAAAAAAGCTTATGCACAGCTTTCTTACGCCACGGATCAG
>DNRP01000104.1:3934-6832 GCA_003499955.1 Cyanobacteria bacterium UBA9971 | reverse complement strand
AAAATTAAGAGATTTACCTTCTTTACCTGAGGTTGTTACAAGAGTTACCGAGCTTGTTCAGGATCCAAAATCTTCTGCAGCCCAGCTTGGTAAAATTATTTCGCATGATTCCGGCTTAACTTCAAGGGTTTTAAGAATGGTAAATTCGGCTTATTACGGATTTCCCAAGCAAATAAGTTCTATTCAGCACGCGATTACAATTATGGGTTTTAACACGATAAAAAGTCTTGTGCTTTCTTCGAGCATTTTCAGAATTTTTGCCCCAAAGTCAGGTATAAGCACCAGTCTTGATTATAAAAAATTCTGGAAACATTCTTTGCTTACTGCAATTGCTTCAAGAAATATTTATCAGAAACTTTTCTTTCAGCCTGATGAACATATTTTCAGTGCGGCGATTCTTCATAATATAGGAAAAATTATACTGGATCAGTATGACCATGATAATTATGCCAAAGTTCTTGCAGAGGTTCCTGCTCCACATTTTGGCAATGATGTTTTAGCTGCGGAACAAAAACATTGTGATGTTACACACCAATATATCGGGCATTTTGTGGCGGAAAGCTGGAATTTGCCTGAAATGATTTCTGATGTTATTCTTTATCACCATTCGCCTCTGGAATCAAAAAATCAGCATAACCTTACTACTGTTGTTTATTTAGGGAATCTTCTTGCGCATCTTATACTCGATTACGGATTTTTCAGTATAAATTCTTTTGATGATGAAATTCTTAGTCATCTAGGTTTAAACGAAGATGATCTGGCTGAAATTTTTAATGAACTTAAGCAAGATGCCGAACAGCTTAACGATTTAGAATCGTTTTTTAAGTAGATTTTTTTTGCAAGATAGTTTTACCCGATTAGGTAGAACTTTATTTAATTATTTGTTTTAAAATTAGCAAACAAATAAAAAAGGAGAAATTATATGGAAGTTAAAGACAAAAAATCAATAAAAGGAAGCAAAACAGAACATAATTTGATGGCTGCTTTTGCAGGAGAGTCAATGGCAAGAAACCGTTATACCTTTTACGCAAGTATTGCTAAAAAAGAAGGATATAACCAAATTGCCGATATTTTTCTGGAAACAGCAGGAAATGAAAAAGAACATGCCGAAATATATTTTCAGCATATAGAAAGTGATCACGTTGAATTCACGGAAAATTATCCTTCTGTAATAGGAAATACTATGGACAATTTAAGAGCTGCTGCTGCCGGAGAACATTATGAATGGGAAACTATGTATCCGGGGTTTGCTAAAATTGCTGACGAAGAAGGATTTCCTCTAGCCGCAAGCGCTTTCAGAAGAGTTTCTTTAGTTGAAATACACCATGAAGCCAGATATAAAAAACTTTTATACAATGTAGAAAATAACAGAGTTTTTGAAAGAGATGTCAAAGTTGAATGGAAGTGCAATAATTGTGGCTATGTCCACTCCGCGACAAAAGCTCCGGAAATCTGCCCTGTTTGTACTCATCCCAAAGCATATTATGAACTTTTTGCNNTTTTCCATTGGGGATTTGTTCATGTTGGATACATGCTGATGAAAAGCAAGAAATCCGATTCTATCGTTTATTTCCATATAAGCTGCCTGCCAATTTGCATCAGGATCGGGGCAACCGTTTAAATAATGGAAATAAGCTTCTTCGTTAATTCTTTCATCGATAACCTGTTCTCTGAAGGCCTGATTCCAGTCTTCCAGCGCGTCATCAGGAATATTCATAGATTTTCTTGCTCTATATTTAAAATAAGCTCTTTCTCTTACTTTATCCCAAAAATTATGTGCCATATTATATTCCCCCTGATATATTTCTGTCATTGCGAGCATAGCGAAGCAATCCAAAATTTTATTTTTTTAGATTGCCGCGTCGAGCTTTCAGCTCTCCTCGCAATGACAATTTAACGTTAATTATGAATTGTTACTATATTTTATCAGTATTTGAGGGCGGTTTTATTCTCTTTAAGTAGAATAATTATATTTTATTTAATTAATATTATTTTTGTGCAAAACGCCTGACTGCTGCCGTTTTACGCTGACAACATCGCTTACGGTGTTTATACTGCTGATAAGTTTATTAAGATGGTCAATATTTGTAATTTCAAGCCCGATTTCTATTGTGGAAAAATCTTTACTTTTTCTTTTGATTGTTGCCTGTGTGATATTGGTTCTGCTGTCTGCAATTTTGCCGAGAACATCTTTAAATATGCCTATCCTGTCTATTGTTTCGATATAAAGCTTGGTAACATAAGTTTTATTTAAATCTTTTTGATTCCAACCTATTGGAATAACTCGTTCGCCGTCAACAATTTGAAGTGATTTGCAATCTTCTCTGTGAACGCTTACTCCGCGGCTTCTTGTTACAACTCCTACTATAGGCTCACCCGGTACAGGAGAACAGCATTTNNACTTTAAGTTTATTCATGATTTTTTGAAGAGTAATTTCTCCGTAGCCAATAGCGGCAAAAAGATCGTCTTCAGCTTGATAATTCATTTGTTTCGCAATTTCAAGCAGCTTGCCTTCTCTGATAAGCTCTTCAACCGCAGCTTTAGTCATTTCATGCTCAAGGTTGCTTNNCTGCTTTTTGCCTGATTGGTAGCAACTATATTAATCCAGTCAAGGCGGGGCTTTGGTTGTTTTCCTGTTAGAATTTCAACGATATCGCCGTTTTTAAGCTTGGTGTCAAGTGTTACGATTCTTCCGTTAACCATTGCTCCGATGCATCTATGTCCAATTTCGGTGTGGATTCTGTAGGCAAAGTCTAACGGGACGGCATTTGCAGGCAAATCTATCACATCGCCCTGCGGTGTAAATACAAAAACTTCATCGGAAAAAAGGTCAAGTTTTACGCTGTCAACGTATTCTTTTGCATCTTTTGTATCTTGTTGAATCTCAACAAGTTTTC
>DNRP01000104.1:631-3891 GCA_003499955.1 Cyanobacteria bacterium UBA9971 | reverse complement strand
AATCTTCCCGGAATCGGTTTAAATGCAGAATGAATAAGTCCAAGAACTTCGTAACATTCTTTTTCGTCGTCAACAATTACCCTGACGGCGGTTATATCGTACAAATCCTGATATGACATCTGTTTGCGATGCATTTTGGAGAAAATACTGTAATAACTCTTTGCTCTGCCGGTTATTGATGCATTTATATGCATTGCTTTCAAGTTGCTGTCAATTTTTTCTATAATTGTCTGGATTGTGTTATCCCGTTCAGCTTTTGCTTGAGCAACCAACTGCGCAATTTCAAAATATTTTTCAGGGTTGCTGTATCTTAAAGAAAGATCTTCCAACTCGGTCTTTACTAAGCCCATTCCCAATCTGTTAGCCAGAGGAACAAAAATTTCTATAGTTTCTTTTGCAATTTCTTTTTGTTTTTCAGGCTTCATGTAGTTCAAAGTTCGCATATTGTGAAGCCTGTCTGCGAGTTTAAGGAAAATTATCCTTATATCATCAGCCATTGCAAGAAACATTTTTCTGAAATTTTCAGCTTGACGTTCTTCTTTAGAGCTGAAGCTGAATTTGCTAAGTTTGGTAACACCGTTTACCAGAGTTAAGACATCTGCGCCAAAGCGCGATTTTATTGCTTCGGGGCTTGTTTCTGTGTCTTCCAGTGTGTCATGTAGCAAAGCAGCACATATAGTATCTGTATCAGCCTGCAAATCAGCAAGAATACAGGCAACTTCAAGGGGATGGAGAATATAAGGCTCTTCGCTGGCTCTATACTGTCCTTCATGCAAACTCGCAGCAAAATCAAACGCCGAATGAATTTTTTCAATATCCTTTTCAGCTCTATGCTGTTGTTTTAAAATATTACCTAACTGGTCAAAAAGTTGTTTATGCATTTTTTATATTTAGCAATTCGTTTAATTTATCAACAACATTGTACTCTTCATAGGAAATATACACAATATTAAACTCAAGTTAATACAGGTTTGTATTGCATAACAAATTTTTTTAAAGTAATATCCATTTTATGTCCTTTATAACCCCAAAAAAGGGAAATTTATTATGAATTTAATAACTGGAAACTACAATCAGCATTCTAAAAATTTGTTTAATTCAAATTACAATACTAAAAAAAATCCTTCTTTTAGCGCAACGAAACAAGAGTTAGAAACATTAAAAAGAGTTTTAAACAGCCCTTTTAAATCAAATCCTGAAGCCGGTAAAATATTGAATCACTTGATGAACTCCACAAAAAAACAGGGAAGACATCCATGGACTAAACTCTTTTTGGAAACGAAACCTGTTAAAATTATACAAAAAGTTGTTGAAGTAATAGCAAAACATAAAGAAAATTCTGTTATAAAAGCTGCCAACTCATTTGAAAATAAGAAAAAAGAAATTAAATCAGCAGAGCAAACCATTAGGGTTTTGGGTATATTCGCTCCTGACGATGCAAAAGAAGCCTTAAGTAATTTAATTAATAAAAAACATCAACTAATAAAGAATATGATGCCGGAATCCTACAAAGGCAGTTTGGCAGCCTCTTTAAGAATTATGAAAAAAGCAAGTCCGGTACAACTGGGAAAAATACAATTTAATAAAAATGCTCATGAAATAATATATTCTGCATTCTATAAACCAAAACCACAAAAACCTTTGACAGAACGCTTTCTTGACAAATTAGGTAAATTATTTGGATCATCAAAAGATAAATAGTAAGTTAAAAATAACAAAACTCGAAAATGGTATAAAATTAAGCGTAAAAGTTGTGCCTAATTCTTCAAAATGTGAAATTATCGGAGTAATCGAAGATAGTTTGAAGATAAAACTTGATGTGCCTCCTGTTGATGGAAAAGCAAACGAAAAATGCATAAAATTTCTGTCGAAATTGTTGGGTGTTCCTAAAACTTCTATAACTATAGTTAGCGGAGAAACATCAAAAAATAAAATTTTATTTATGAAAGGTGATACGGAAGAGTTAACTTCTAAATTACAAAATTTGATTTTTGATTAACATATTTTGCAAATAGTATTGTAAAGATTTTTTAATATATTTTATGTTAAGTATTAATTTTATTTTTTACAAGTTTTAAGTTATTGGAAAGAAAAATTTTAAAAAATTTAATTTAAGGAGTCGAAGATGAAAATAATTTCCAATAAGCTAGAAACAAACACTTCTGTCCAGAAAAACACTTACTCTGTCAAAAACAAATCGACTACTCCCAATATTAATTTAAGTAACAACATTTCTTTATGGGGAAATAACGATTTATCAAAACAGGCATCATTGAATTCCAGAAACAGCATTGGTTTTTCCGCCCTTGGAGTACAAAAAACACAATTATCAGGAGAAGCAGAGTATACTCAAAATGATTTAAGATTATTATGTGCAGATTTATCAGCAGCGTTGCTTATAAAAAATTTAAAAAAGAGTTTGCCTGCGGACATTAAAACAGTGTCAAAATTAGAGAATGAAAAAACAGGTTTTTACGGAGAAGTTTATCGGATTGACAGAAAAACAAAAGACAAAGGTGTTATTCCATACATATTTGTTACTTATAAAGGAACAGACGACTTAAAAGATGCTACAGAAAGTGATAAAGCTATTTTGGAGGGAAAAATTCCCGAACAATATGAAGATGCTAAAAAATTATATGGAAAAGCAATGGATTATTGTGAAAGTGAGAACTTGACAAATCCTAAAATAATTATTTCAGGACATTCACTCGGAGGTGCTTTAGCTCAATTAGCCGCGGCTACATATAATCAGGAAGGAATTGCATATAACGGTCCGGGGATGTTAAATCAATTGAAAGAACTGTCTAACGAAAATCCTTCTATCGAAACAAATCCTGAAAAATTAAATAAAAATATTATGAATTATATTGTTAAAGGCGATATTATAGGAAATTATAACGACCATGCCGGCAACATTAAACTTCTTGAGTCGGCAAGCCCTGTATTGAATAAAGCGAAAGAAATCATTATTCCTTTTCATAACCATCTTGATCTTGAAACATTAAAATACGGCAAAATTATAGGTAATAAGGCTGTACCACTTCCGAATCATTTAGAAAAATTGAGCCAACATATAAAATCAAACGCAAGAACATAAGAACAGGAGAAAAAGTAAATTAATCAGATAAATTTATCGAATTAGCAATAAAAACATATTTTCAGGCGACAAAATTAATAATTTATCGCCTGAATTTTTTATGATAATATTTAATTCAAATTAAAAATTTCGCGGAGGGATAAATGATAGCTTTTTTCCA
>DNRP01000104.1:0-581 GCA_003499955.1 Cyanobacteria bacterium UBA9971 | reverse complement strand
GATTTAACTCAAATAATAGGCAGTTTAATTATTTTAGGCGGCGTTGTTTTTCTCGTGACTCTTTTCAAGAAATTCTTTATGCGAGCAGAATAAAACATGGATAAAGATTTTATAAAACAGTCTGTCGAAGAACAAAGAGATGTCAGACGTAATTTGTGGATAAGTGTTATCGCAATAAGCGGCGCTTTAACAGGAATAATTTTTTCATCAAAAAGGATTCCGCAGTATTTTGATATGTTACTTTTTATTAAAAGTGTTATAATATTACTCGGTATATTAATGATTATTTTTTTTATTCAAGAAGTAATTTGTTGTAATAAAGAAATCAAGAAATTATTACGATTGTATAATAAGGAGAAATAATATAATGATAATGGAATACCTTCTGCTAGTGTTTACTTTAGCTTTAGGCGGATTTTTTCTTTATTTTGCGTGGAGTATGAATAAGCATATTAAAGGTTTAGCTGAAGATTCAGAATAAATCCTCCAAATATATAGTTAACAAATCAATGAATAAATGTTATTCTATAAATAGAAAAAGAGTTATTGTATTAGGAGATTAAAATCCGATTGAATACTCT
>DNRP01000152.1 GCA_003499955.1 Cyanobacteria bacterium UBA9971 | reverse complement strand
ATTGACTTGATTGCAACTCTGAAAGTAACAACATTATCAGCCGTAGTTAAAGCATCACCATATTTAAAGTCGATTTCATGCTGACCTTCAGCAACTTCGTGATGGCTTGCTTCAATTTCAAAGCCCATTTTTTGAAGTGTAGCAACCATTTCAGCTCTAAGATCTTCTCCGAGATCTTCAGGACCAACATCATAATATCCCGCAGCATCATGAGTTACAGCGGTTGGTCTTCCGTTTTCATCTTTTTTGAAAAGGAAAAATTCACACTCGGGGCCAAAATTAATTGTATAACCAAGTTTTTTTGCTTCTTCAAGAACTTTTTTTAAGTTGGTTCTAGGGCAGCCTTCAAAAGGTGTTCCATCAGGATTGTAAATATCGCAAATCAATCTTGCGACATTTGAACCTTCTTTTCCTCTCCATGGAAGGATACAGAAGGTTTTTCTATCAGGATAGAAATACATATCAGATGTTTCAATACTTCTGAAACCTTTAATGGAAGATCCGTCTAACATAATTTCGTTGTTAAGGATGTTGTCAATTTTGTCAGCAGGAACAGCCATATTTTTAACTTGCCCGTTAATATCAACAAACTGTAATCTGATAAACTTAACGTTGTTTTCTGTAATCAATGACTTGATTGCTTCTTTTGATAACTCTTGTCCGCTCGGTACAAATGTAGCACTTACCATTTTTTTCTCCTTAAAATGATTTAATATAACCATTTGAGCACATATTACTCTTTACATAAAAATTTTTCAAATTTAATATAAA
Source organism: Cyanobacteria bacterium UBA9971 (assembly GCA_003499955.1). Taxonomy (GTDB): domain Bacteria; phylum Cyanobacteriota; class Vampirovibrionia; order Gastranaerophilales; family UBA9971; genus UBA9971. The sequence goes on along the minus strand of DNRP01000152.1, from coordinate 2,406 downwards.
CACTTAACTTACCTACAAAGTTAATGAATTTAATTTTTTATTAATTCCGCCTCAATAAATACATACTACACATGTTTATATAACATTATTATAACCGTCAAGCATGGGGGTAATTTAGCAATATCAGAAATTGACTAACTTTTTGATGTTTTTGTTTAAAAAATAGTTAAAAAGTTTGTTTTTTTTGAATATAAAATTTGTTTTTTCAAAGATAAATAAAATTTTAAGTGTTTTTAATCTTTTTATTTGGTTTTTTGAATTTTAAAATCAATTTAAAATTCCGTAACATTTCTTTTAGAAACTTGAATAAAATTAAGATATGTAAATTTTGCGGTGTATAGGCGACAATTTTTTTCATATTTCGATTTTATATTGTTAATTAACTCGAATTGTTAATTAAGGAAAAGCAGCGATTTTATGATGATTAATAATACTTTTTATAAGGCAACAGCGGCTATTGAAAGCAATACCGTTGCAAACAGGGGGATACTTGATATCGGGGGCTGGTTAGCACCAAATGTTTTGATGGCAAATAATAAAGATGAAAGGAAAGAGCGTCTTAACAAACATGGCGGCTATTTTTTATTAGCTGTACTTTCACCATTTGTTTTTATGCCGCTTGCTAACAGAAGCTCTTTAAAATTATTAGGAGTTACAAAAAATCTTTTTGGTAAAGAATCGCATATTATCCAATTATCAAAGAAAAAACTAGCAAATAATGCTGGAGAAATGGTAAAAGGGATTGAAGAATTAGGCAAAAAAGGCATAGAAAACTTATTTGGAAAGAAAATTAAAATTGAAAAAGAATTTAAAGCAATACTGAACAGATTTCCTGACAAGGAAGAGCTTCGTAAAAAGTTAATAGCCGCTCAAAAATTTCAATTTATGGCAGATTTTATACCTTTAGGCTTTATTGCAGGCAGTATTCCATGGATGACAAATGATATCACAAAAAAGCAAACAGGAAGATCAGGTTTTACTGCCGAATTTGAAATGGCAGATAAACAATATACAGAAAAAATGGCTGAAAAACATGAAAAAACAAAACATAAAAAAATGCTGGCAGCATGTGCTATTACCCTTGGCAATACGCTGTTAATACCAACAATTGTCGCCAAATCGCTCACTACCAAAACTCCTGGATCTTTTGCGTCAGTGATTAAACGTAATGCGCATCTTTTTGACTATACTAAAGGAATTTTTGTCAGCTTATTGCCTTATTTCCTTATAGATGTGTTTGCTGATATACCGCATTGGATACTGGCGAGCAGGGATAAACATGAGATGAAGGATACTTCTGTAAGATTTGGTGTGGCATTATCAATCTTTTTTGGCGGCGATTATCTTTTGAACAATGTTGTAGGTAGAGGGCTTGATAGATGGCGCGGGACAAAATTAATGAACGATGATAATTTTAAAAATGCAGGCTTCTTTAAAAAATTCTTAATGCCTGTTAATAAGTTTGATAAAATTAAAGAACTGGAAAAAGTTCCTGAAAATATTTTAAAAAGGACGCAAAAATATGCAGTCGGAATGTATTGGGGAAATATGCTGGCAATTATGCTTGCTCTGGGTTTTGGCACGCCGTATGTGCTTAATAAAATTTTAAAAGCAAATATTAAGAACGACATGAATAACGATAAAAATGATTCACATACAACTAAAGCTCTAAAGAACTTTAAAACTTTTATTGAGCAAAATGATATTAATTCTTCAAATTTATTGATAAAATTTAAGTGTACATGAAACGCTTAATATAAAGTGTATATAAAGCACTTGTTTTTCTTTTAACAAAAAAAGAGTATAAACGACACTTAATATATCTTTGTACAAAAGGGTTTTGGCGGTACTTTTGTATCAAAAATTTAATGAACAAATGTAACAAAAGAGCATCTTTTTACATACTTCATATTTACTCTGTATATATTAAATATATAGAAAACTTCGTTTTTTTATTAAATCGAAAAGTTAACAATAAACCCATGTTGAAACTCGTAAAAAACATGGTTAATATGAATAAGTTGGTTAAATCAAGATGCCTTACCGTTGTGATGAGTTAGTAGTTTAAACAAGGGAGTTCTGAATGGGTAGCAGAACAAATCGAGCAATTGATAGTGCGATCGACAAGAAGCTTAATAAAAGCTTCATCATTAAATCTCCCAGAAATCAGTTATTAAAATTTGCTAATTATTGCGCAATCAAAAATTATGATGCGATCAAACATGCAAGTTTAATTTCTGAACTAGTGGGCGTAAATTCTTTAATCGCCAAAAGAGACGACTACGACAACGAAATCTGCAATTTCCTTAATTACAAAGTTGCAAAAACTCAAAGTTCATTTAACATTTTAAGACTTTTCAAGCCCGGTGAAATTTTAAGTACCGTTATCAGTTGTTAACTGCGAAG
>DNRP01000050.1:8708-9691 GCA_003499955.1 Cyanobacteria bacterium UBA9971 | reverse complement strand
AATATTTGCAAAAACAAATCCCAACCTTCTGGAATATTCATATGCCTGTCCGCTTTTGGTTAACGGTTATTGCGGTGTTTACCGGTACAGAGCTCTGGTATGCAGATCTCACGGATTAATATACAAAGACGTAGATAAACCGAATAAAAATAATGCGCCGCACTGTATGAGCCTCGGGTTAAACTATTCTGACATCTATGATGAAGAAACAAAACAATTTTCTGAAGAAAAAGCAAAAGCGCTCGGTATAAAGGCAACACCAAAGATTTATGATCTTTCATATTCAATTTTAATAGAAGATGCCGGCGGTCTTGATTTTGGAGATATAAGAATGCTTGTTGAATGGATAGTAATGGATATCCCGAATTACGAAGAATTGCTTAATGAAGAATTGCCTCCTGCACCTGCAACTGTTTGATTAATTGTTAAACTTCCGCTTTAATTGGTTTTTCTCCAAATATTGCTTTTGTTTGCGTTTCAATATCACTCAAAATATTTTTAATTTCAGCAGGATTGGTAATTTCAACGTTTTTGCCATCTCTTTTAAGAACATTAACGTTAGATGCAATATTTTTCGTTAATGTTTTATCTAATTTTTCTTTAACTTCTGTTGTTTCAGTAATATATTTTTTACCGGAAAGCGTATTGAAAAATTCATCTATCTTTTTATAATTAGAATTTGGCAATTCTTTTTCTTTTTTTATCGCATTCAAAGTTTTATTTAATAAGTTCTTTTCGTTATTATTTTTGACATCAAATATTTTTGTTAAATCAACTTCCCATTGTCTGGCTACTTTGGTTATTTCAGGACGAGATTTATTATTTTTTATAATTTTTGCCAGATGTTTTCCTCTATCAACAGCAAATCCTAAAAATACAAGTCCAAAACTTAGCCATTGAGCGGCTCTTCCCTGTTTATTATCAATTCCTATAAGTTGACTAATTCCACAAACTATTCCACCTAAAGAAAAACCTGCTCCTCC
>DNRP01000050.1:0-8513 GCA_003499955.1 Cyanobacteria bacterium UBA9971 | reverse complement strand
AGCTCTGTGCATGAGCTTACAACTTCCTTTGCGCTGCCTTTTATATTGCTTAAAACTATTTTAGTTTTTCCTGCAAGTGTTTTTTCCGATTTAAGTTTATTTTTATCAAGAAGTAAGTCGGGGTTACTTTCTAAAGCCAATCCCGCAAAAATAGAAGCAATTCCAATCCCGAAAAGCCCTGTCCCAATAGGGGTTTCAATACAAGGAGTTGCTCCCAGGTTTATTGCTTCACCGATTGTCATCATCGGGATACCTGCCGTCATACCTGTTGTAATACCTGCCAAACTTGTTCCGGCAATAGCTACTTTAGCAGCATTTAAACCCATTTTGGCAAATTGGGATTCAGGAACAATAGTTTTGATACCTTCATGGCTTGTTAATTTTTTTTCTTCAGGAGTTTTATTTGATTTTTCCGGCAAAAATATATTTTTTATTTTTCCATTACTATTTTTATAAGTATCATAATAAAGCCCTGCACTCCCGAGTGTATAACCAACCGCGCCTACTACCGATGACGCAACTGCAATAACAGGTAATGCCAAGCCATCTTTTTTCACAACTCTATAAATATCCTGTTGTGAGCCAAAATTAATATTATTATTTATATTTCCGTTCATATTTTATTATGATAATATAAATATTTTTTTAAATAGTTTATTGTATATAAAATATTAAGTTTTTTAAATTTTAATTAAATACAACCGAAAACTATTAAAATAAACACTAAATACACTTTTTGGATTATATATTTTTTTAACAAACTGATAAAATTATTTTATATGTATATCTTTTATATCCTTAAATAAAAAAGGAGAACGCATGGATAATAATAATATTGAAAATAATGTTGATGAAGAACAAATGTATTCAAAGACAAACGACGAAGTATCAAAGTTAGTGGATGATCTTGGCAAAGGATTAAAAGCACTGTTTCAATCTACTAACCCGATAAATAAAGAATCTGACGAACAAAAACAAGACGATAAATAATTTTACTTATAAAAAAGTATAAGATTTCTTAAAAAAACTTGATAACAAATACAATGAAATAGCTCTCCGACAAGTTTATTATTAATAAACAAGAAGAGGGCTATTTTATTATTAATAAAAGGGGTAAATATGGGTACTATAAATGGAAATCTTATGAAAAGAATAAGAAGTCTTTCTAATATTCCTGAGACAGAATATCCTTTTATAACTTTATATATGGATGTAAATTCAAATCAATTATTCGACCAAAACAGAAAAAACAGAATATTTCTTAAAAATTCAATAAATAAAACCGAAAATCAACTCAAAGACGAAGATAACAGGCATAAACTACAGTGTTTCAAAAATGATGCCGAAAAAATTCAGGATTATATTGAAAACAATTTGAAAACAAAAACTCATGGGCTCGCGATATTCGCCTGTGACAGGCTGGGAATTTTTGAAACATTTCAGACAATTATGCCATTTGAAAACGAATTTATTTCAAATTCAATCCCACACCTGAAACAACTTGCTTATCAGGCTGACGAGTGCGAAAATGCGTTGGTGATAATGTCTGATTCTAAATATGCCAAAATTTTTATCGTAAAATTAGGCGGATTTATTTTGGAAGAAAGTACTTTTGAGCATGAAGTCCACAGGTTTCATCATCAAGGCGGCTGGGCACAAATGCGTTATCAGCGGCATATAGAAAATCAGGCTCATAAACATTACAGCGATGTTGCAAAAGCTGCAACAAAACTTATTGATGAATATAATTTTGAAAATGTTATTTTAATAGGTCAACACAATGAAATGAAAAAATTTCAGGAATTGCTGCCAAAACGAACCGAAATGAAGTTTATAAACACTAATAATCTTCAAATGAGAGAAAACATAAATGGAATTCTGGAAGCCGTAATTGAAGACCTGAAAAATAATGAAGATAAAAAAGAAAATAATTATGTTGAAGACATAATAGAAAAAGCGCCGCGAACTTCCGTAACCGGCATGCAGGACACAATAAAACTGGTGCAGGACGGGCGTTCAGAGATTCTTGTAATTCCAAATTATAAAAAATACCCCGGATGGAAATGCGACGGCTGTCTTTATGTTGCAAGAGACCAGCATCAGCCTGGCTGTCAAGAATGCAACGGTAACTCGAGGGAAACTGATTTAATTGAAGAATTAATAAGATTAAATTTTCGAAATAGCGGAAAAATTGAAATAGTAAAAAATCATGCGGCGGAAGAACTTGAAAAATACGAAGGGATAGGCGCGCTTATCAGATATTAATTAAATTTTTAAAGTAATTTCAGAAATATAATCATTGCATGCTTTATCATTCGGATTAATGTCACTGCCTTTTTGAAAATTTTCGAGAGCCATACTATAATTTTGCGCATTATAATAAGCAACACCAAGAGTAAAAAACTCGTTGAACTTTCTATAATCAATAAACATAGGGGCTTTTGGCGTTTCTTTTTTCTCTAAATTATTTTCAGGTAAAATTGGTTTTATATTTTGTTTTACGGGTTCATTATTACCAAATTTTTCTTTAATTTTAAACAATTTATTCAACAAATCATAAGCATTTGGATAATCTGAATCAATTTTCAAACATTTTCTTACATTTTCTATTGCAGTATCAAATTCTTGTTCTTTTACACAATTTACTGCCAATTCAAAATATTCTTCGGCGGATTTAATTTCTTCATCTTTAAGCGTCGGAGTTTCATTTTTAACAACTGCCGCATTATCGTTTTTAATTCCGACCTGATTTTTTTTCAAATTTATTGCAGTATTTAAAGAATCTTTTACAACAAAAGAAGTAGGATGAGCTTTTAAAAATTTCTGATAATACTCAATTGCTTCGTCGTATTGTTTATTTTTGGTATAAACATCTCCCAAATCCTTAAATGTGGGAATATCTTCAGGATTCAATTCCAATACTCTTTTATAATTATCAATAGCTTGATTAAAATCGTTAATTTTTGCATACGCCAGAGCGAGATTGCTCAAAGCTGCAACTTCATCGGGAGATAATATTAAAACTTTTTTAAAACATTCTATAGCCGGGGTGTATTCTTTTTTATTCATAAAAGCTACGCCCAAATTAAAATTTATCTCCATAGAATCAGGCTCCATGGACAATGCCGTTTTTAAATTATCAATAGCTAAGCCATATTTGCCTTCTTCGTTGTAAATTATACCTTTGTTGTAATAAAATTTTGCGTCATTTTCAGACATAACAAAAATTGCCCCCGTAATTTTAATAAATTTTAATAAATTTTCAAAAACAATTAAAAATTCAAGCTATAAGTTTTTTACCCGTCTTATATATATAATAATTTTAATCTAAATAACGCCATATCCTTAAATTTATAATAATAAATTAATAATTAAAAAAAGCATTATTAGATTATCAACGCCCCGTGTAATATATTTTACACTATTTGATATTCAATTTCTTCATTCATTAAGATGCTTATAAATTATAATTTTTATACTTTATAAGCTGAAAATTGTTTATTTAAATTTTCTGCTATTCGAGCTAGATTTTGAGTATTTGCGGTTATTTCACCAATATTTATATTCTGCTGTGCGCTTATACTGGAAATTTCTTCCGCGCCTGCCGCTGTTTCTTCTGTAACTGCAGAGATATTTTCTATCATTTGCACCACTTCTTCGGAATTTCTTGCAACTCCATCCACTTTTCCGGTAATTCCCTGTATTTTTACATTGGCTGCTTTTACCTGAGAAATAATATTTTCTAGAGCTTTTCCCGCATCATTAATTACAAACACGCCTTCTTTAACTTCTTGTGTTGCTTTATCCATTGTTGAAACAGCAACTTGTGTTTTATTCTGGATTTCTTTTATCATAGAAGTTATTTTTTCTGTTGCTCCCGCTGATTGATCCGCAAGTTTTTTAACTTCATCAGCGACTACAGCAAAGCCTTTTCCGTGTTCTCCCGCTCTTGCGGCTTCTATAGCCGCGTTTAAGGCAAGAAGGTTTGTTTGACCCGCAATATTTTTGATTAAATCAACAATTTGTTCTATTTCTGAACTTAATTTTCCGAGTTCGGCAATATTTACAGAAATATCCCCTGAAACTTGCTTAATACTGTCTATTTTATCTACTGCTTTTTTAACGTGTTCTGCTCCGATATTTGCGTTTGTTTCCGTATCATTTCCTAATTTCGCAACTACTTTTGCTTCTTCTGAGATGCTTTGAATTACTTTATTCATTTTATTAATATTACTTGCGCCATCTTCAACGTTTCTTGAAATATCCTGAGCGCCTTGAGCAAGCTGTGCTGTGCTTTGCGATGTCTGTTCAGCTCCTTGAAGAGTGTTTTCTGCTGCTTCATAAGTTATTCCCGAACCGGCTTTTATTTCTTTGGATGTATTAAATAAATCCGCCACTATTTCATTAAGATTCCCAAATATTTGATTTATTATGCCCGCCAAATCTGTAAGCTCATCCTTAGAATCCAATTTGATTCTAACCGTTAAATCGCCATTTTCTACTTGTTTAGAAACACTTTCTATATTTTTAATAGAATCTGTCAAACACAAATAAAAACCGATAAAAAGGTATCCTATTATAGACGAAATTAATAAAGTAAAAAACATTGCCACAGGAATCTGATCTGAATATTTTTTAACCCTTTTAGCAATTAAATTATATAAATGCCCTGAATATTCATCATAAAGTTTTTTATTGTTATTAAACGATGCGTCATTAGCTAAAATAAATTCGGATTTTGAAACTACACCCGAACCCGTTATTAATTTATCTGTTAAATTCAATAATTTTTTATTTGAAGCATAAGCTGAATCAAAATATTTGCCAACTTCTTCTTTTACAGAAGGATTGGCATTAAAAATCACATCTTTTCCGCCGTTTATAAGTTCATTAGTTTCCTCTAATAATGTAGCCAACTTAATAAGCTCAATCCTATCTTTAGTTCCTGTTAAAATAATTTTCAAGCCTTCGACTTTGGAAAGCGCAACTTTTTCAAGCAAATTAGGGAGCTTAAATCCAAAAGCATCCATTATATAATAAGTATCAAGATCAGGATCAAGAGTTAAATTGGATTTGTCGCATAAATGACTGATTAAAGCGACTGTATCGTTTATCAAAGCTGTATGTTGTTCAAAATTTTCTTTAACAGAGAGTTTTTCATAATTATTATCGAGATTTGACCATTTTTCTTTTAAGCTCTCAAATTTATTTTCAACAACTAAAGTGCTGTTTAATTCTTTATCAACTTCATTAATTTTGGTAATAATATTTTGAGTTTGCTCTTCAATTTGAACAATTTCCGTATTTACAGATTTATTCCCTCTTAAATAAATATCTGTTAAATATCTGTGTTGCTGAACATCTGCAAGAAAATCTTTTACAGGGGTTATATATTGGACTCCGAGGTTTTCTTTTGCGTTAAAATCAATCTGCGGTTGAAGATTTGACATAAAAATATAAATTATACCAGCTACAAGAGCCAGTATTGAACAACTGATAAGCGCAAATTTTTGCGGGTACTTTAATTTTTTCATTAGTGAAACTGCCGGATTAAACAGCACAAAAAAACCTGTTCTTTGCATACAAATATCCCCTCATTTTTTAATCTCTTCTAAATCTGCCTTTATTTTTTCCGTTTCAATGATTAATAAGGATAAATTATATATTTTTAAAATATCAAAGTCTACAAAACAATTTAATTAGACAAATTATATAAATTCAACTTCCTGATAAAAATTATTCATTTTATTAAAAAAGAATAAAAAAAAGAGTAATTAATATATTTTTATAATAAAATTATTACTTAAATTAAACTTGCTTAAATTAATCAATGCTTTTTTATAATAAAAATAAAAAACTACTAATTGTAAAAAATAGTTTACAATTAATAAAAAATTATATTTTATAGAAACAGCATTAATATTATAAGTTTACATTTTCTATTAAATTATAGAGATTTATCCAGAAAAAAACTATAAAAACCCCAAAAAACAGACTTCCAAGAACATCTGACGGATAATGAACTCCTAAATAAATCCTGCTAAGTCCAATTAAGATAATTAAAAGCAATAATAAGGCAGATAAAATATATTTTAGCCGATTACTTTTTATCAACCTGAATATAATAAAGATTAAAGTTCCGTAAAAACAAACAGAAACCAGCATATGTCCTGAAGGGAAGCTATATCCTTCTGCTTGAGTCAAATGATACTCAAGAGCAGGGCGCAGTCTTTTGAACATTTCCTTAAAAAATCCGCTCGCTAAAAGCGCGCTGTTTATCGCCAGATTTAAAAGTACTGCATCCTTATAATGCCTGTAATATGACAAGATAATCGTTAAAATTATTAAAATCATATAAACAATAGCCCCATATCCAAAGTCAGTAATAAATTGCGGCAGTATTAAAGAATGGTTTACCGCTATATTATGAAAAAATATAACAATATTAAGGTCAAAATTATTAAATACGCCGACATAATTCGTTAAATACGCAATAATCCCAAAGGCTGCAAGCGATAAAACAGGAATTATTATATTTAATTTGTTAATTTTTGTCATAAAAAAATAAAACCATTATTATCTTAATTGTTTTCTAAAACCGTATTCTTTTGAAACAGTTCTTCCAATGCTTTGAATTTTTCCGGTAATGCAGCTTCTGCAATGAGCAGGGGTGTCGTTTATACATATTTTTCCGGGGTAAAGTTTGTACAAATCCCTGTATTCTCCCTCGGTTACATTGGGCATAACCACATTTGCTCCGCTTTGAAGCGCAATAAGCCTTCCCTGATGGTTAAGCGTTTCCATTGCCGTGGTTGCGGGGATATTTATATCAGGCAACAAAAGTCTTGTTATCGCCATAACTTTTAAAGCCAGTTCAAAGCTTCCGCCTGTTTCATTTTTCAAAGGGGTATCTTCGTTAGGAATAAAAGGACCAACTCCTATCATATCCGCGCCAAGTTCTTTGAAAAACAAAATATCATCGGCTAGAGATTCCATGGTTTGCTCGGGTAATCCTATTAAACATCCTGTTCCTGTTTCATAGCCGAGTTTTTTTATAATTTTAAGACAATTAATCCTGTTTTCATGACTCATATCAGGATGAAGTTTTTTATAAAGTTCTTTATCAGTGGTTTCTATCCTTAATAAAAATCTGTCCGCCCCTGCTTCCTTATAAGCCCTGTATTCTTCTTCTGTTTTTTCACCGATACTAAGAGTAATGGCAACATCAAGTTTTTTTATTTCAGAAATTATGTAGAGCATTTCTTCAAGCGTGTAAAGATTACCTTCCCCTGACTGCAATACAAAAGTTTTGTAGCCGTAAGTTGCGGCTTTTGTTGCAAAATCGATTATTATTTCAGGTTCTAACTTGTAGCGTTTAATATTTTTATTATCCCGTCTTAGCCCGCAGTAAAAACAGTTTTTTGAGCAAATATTGGAAAATTCTATCAGTCCTCTTAAATGGACTTCGTTGCCGACGTATTTTTCTCTTACTCTGTCGGCAGCCTGAAAAAGTTCTTCGTTAATTTCGTCATTTGTAAGAAGTTCCACAATCTCATTTTTAGCGAGATTGTGAGTAGCTTCTACTTTATTAATATTTTTTTTAAACGGCGATGTCATTATAATTCTTTGTTCTACTTATCAACTCTGTTATTTTAGCATATCAATTTTTATGATAATTACAAAAATAGTCGACTAAAATGTCGACCATTTTTGATTAAATTACTTAATTTTATTGATTTTTTTCTACTCTGATTGCGCTGTCAGGACAAACCATTTCGCAAGTTCCGCACGCAATACATAAATTTGGATCAGGTTGAACAGCAGGAGTCATATAAATTCCAACTTCATTTGACCAGTTCAGGCATTTTTCACCTTTATTATTGATAGGGCATTTAACTATACAAAGTCCGCACCCTTTACATAAATCAGTGTATAAATACCATGTAGCTCTGCCTTTTCCGCAACCTTCAACTTTTATACCTTTATAAGTGGTTTCTACCATTTTTATATTATCTCCTATTATTTTTTTCTTTAAAATAGATTGCCACGTCAGTGCTTCGCACCTCCTCGCAATGACAAGGAAAGAATTAAACAGCAGCTTTGGCTTGAATTAACTCCATACCTTTTTCAAGAGCTTTGTGATTAAGTTCTCTTAATTCAGGCTTAACAGCGAATTTTTTACCTAAAGCCAGTTCCATAGCTTCTTTTACGTATTTGAGTTCAATAACATCTGTTGCTTTAATTACAGCACCGAGAATTATTATATTGAAAACTCTTGAAGAAAGCTCATCATGAGCTATTTTATTAGCAGGTAAAGCAATAATTTCTTTTGCTTTCATTTCCGGTTTTGTATTACAAATTGAACTGTCGTAAATAACAGTTGTATTTTCGTCTACATATGTTGAACATCTATCTATAGCTCTATCAGAGAGCATAATTACAATGTCGCCTTTAGAAAATCTTGGTTCGCCGATTTCTTCGTCAGCAATCTGGCAGAACGCGATACTAACGCC
>DNRP01000140.1 GCA_003499955.1 Cyanobacteria bacterium UBA9971 | reverse complement strand
CTTTCAGAACTTGTTAAACAAAAACAGGGCATAGAAGACAAGACAATTTATCATAAAAACCTTAAGCGGGTTACTTATGTCATAGCTGATGTGGCAAAAGAATATGAAAGTCCTGTCTATGCAGTTTTAGATATGCAGAAAAAAGTTGAAAACATAATGCTCCCCGAAGGTTACAAGCTTAAACAATATAATTCCGTTCAACCGTGGCTGGAAGATAAATATTCAATGAAGTGGGACGGCGAATGGCATATAACCATTGAAGTTTTTAGAGATATGGGAATAGCTTTTGCTGCTGTGTTAGTCCTAATTTATGTGCTTGTAGTCGCATGGTTCAAGAATTTCATAACTCCTCTTATAATCATGGCGCCTATCCCGCTTACTTTAGTAGGAATTTTACCCGGACACTGGATATTTGGAGCGTTTTTTACCGCAACTTCCATGATTGGATTTATAGCCCTGTCAGGCATTATCGTCAGAAACTCAATTTTGCTGGTTGATTTTGTTCAGCTTGAACAGGCAAATGGAATGAGTCTTAAAGATGCTGTAATAAAAGCAGGTGCAGTAAGGTTTAGACCTATTGTTTTAACGGCTTTAGCTGTTGTAGTAGGGTCGTTTGTAATGATATTAGACCCGATATTTCAGGGATTAGCTATAGCAATGATGTTTGGTGCTGTTGTAGCAACAATCTTAACTTTGATTATCGTGCCAATTCTTTACTACGAAGTTTTTAGAGGAAAAGGCGAGTAATCTTATGAAAATCCATTACCTTCAACATGTACCTTTTGAAAATTCGGCTAATATTGAAAACTGGGCTAACTCAAAACAAAACAAACTCTCAAAAACATTGTTGTATGAAAATGCAAAATTTCCTAATTTTGATTGTTTTGATTTGCTTATTATTCTTGGCGGATCAATGAATATATATGAGGAAGACAAGTACAGCTGGCTTAAACAGGAAAAAGAATTTATAAAAGAATTAATAAAACAGGATAAATATGTTTTAGGTATATGTCTCGGGGCTCAATTACTGGCAGATGCACTTGGTGCTAAAGTATATCCCAACAATCATAAAGAAATCGGGTGGTTTCCAATTAAATTAACACAGGAAGCAAGAAATACTGAATTATTCAAAGAAGTTCCCGAAACTTTAAATGTGTTTCATTGGCATGGCGATACTTTTGAACTGCCTGACAAGAGTAAATTAGTAGCTTCAAGCGAAGCATGCACTAATCAGGGATTTATCTACAATGAAAAAATCATTGGTTTACAGTTTCATTTGGAAACATCAAAAATTTCCATTGAAAATTTAATTAAAAACTGTAACGAGGATATTACTAATAGTAAGTATATCCAGACAATTGCCGAGATGAAAGAATATGAAAAAATTAATAAAATGGAAAATGTCCTAACAATTTTTCTTAATAATTTAGAAATGTTAATCACAAAGGAGAAGAATTATGTATCTGGCAAAAACTGATAACTGGTATTTAGAAAGAGTTGTATGGCTTATTGCAGGAATATTTACGATTTTAAGTGCAGCTCTTGCATATTTTGTAAGTCCATACTGGTTAATATTAACAGCATTTGTCGGAATCAATTTGATTATATTTGCGTTTACGGGTTTTTGCATAATGGCAAACCTGCTTGTTAAGCTAGGATTTAAGTCAAGAATAAAAGATTAATGGTGTATAATATATTATATTTTAATAATTATAAAAAATTTAAGGAAACTTCATGACTATAATTGGTTGGATTAAAGATTTAAAAATTTCTCAAAAAATATTATATTCATTCATTTTAGCGTTTCTTTTTATAATATTTATTGGAGCAATAGGACTTTATTTTACTGCAAAAGGTGCTAATAACACCTCAAATTTATATAATGACAATTTTTTACCTGTTGTTCTTTTAAATAAAGCTTCTAAAACTACTATTAAAACTGAATCGGATTTATTTAGATTATGCAACGTAAAAAATAATATTGAAAAACAAAAAATTATTCAAGCTATTAACAGCCGTAAAGTAATTAATAGCGAAATAGCAGCTGAATTTTCCAATTTAAACTTAAATTCTTATGAAAAAAATAAATTTAAAAATTTTAATAAACTAAAAGAAAATTATATAAACATACAATCAAAAGTAATTGAATTAGTTAAAGCTAATAGAAATCAAGAAGCCTTAGTTTATTTAACAGATAATCAAAAAAACATAGATGATTTAGAAGCTGTTATAGAAAATTTAGTTATTTATAATTCCAATCAGGCAAAACAAATAAATAAAGTGGTAAAAAAAGAATCTGCTTTGTTTATAGTTATTGTGGCGACAATTGTTATAGTAGCCGGTATTCTGGCAATATTTATCGGAATTTGGGTTGTCAAAATACTGGCAGATCCTATAAATGCAGTTACTAATGTTTTAAATGAAATCTCAAAAGGAAATCTTACTATTAATAAAATTAATAATGAGTCTAAAGATGAAACCGGAATACTAACAAATGCAGTAAACTCAACAGTTGAAAATCTTAAACAGCTCATAAGAGAAGTATCAAAGTTAATTAAAGAAATAGCTGTTAGATCTGAAGATATGTCAAAATCAGCAAACCAAAGCTCGCAAGGTTCTCAACAAGTAGCAAACAGTGTAAATCAATTGGCTATTGGTGCCCAAAACCAGGCAGAAAATGTATCTATAAGTGTTGAAGGACTTAATAAAATCAGCTCAGTCGTAAAACAAATAAATCTAAATGCTGATAATGTTGTAAAAATGGCTATTATTACTGAAGAGGGGGCAACTGACGGTTATAAAGAAGCAGAAAATGCCATTTTGAAAATTAATGAAATTAAAAACACTACTGTTGAAACAGCTGTAACGGCTAATAAGCTTGGAAATTTCGGAAAAGAAATTGAACAAATTGTTGAGCTGATAAAAAATATAGCGGGTCAAACTAATTTACTTGCATTAAATGCAGCTATAGAAGCCGCAAGAGCAGGCGAGCACGGAAAAGGTTTTGCTGTGGTTGCGTCAGAAGTAAAAAAATTAGCAAATCAATCATCAGAGGCTACTGATAAAATTACTGCAATTGTAAAAGAAGTTAAATTTATGACAGATAAAGTAGTTAATGATATGGATAAAGGCGTGCAAGAAATTAATGAAGGTGTTATTACAATAGAAAACGTTGGAAACAGTTTAAAAGAAATATTGACTGTTGCTCAAAATGTAAATAAACAAGCTAAAGAGGTTTTATCTGTTTCAGGCAATCTTGTTAAAGAATCGGAACAGGTTGTTGATCTTATGGATGGAGTTGCTGCAATTACAGAAGAAACAGCAGCTCAAGCAGAAGAAATTTCCAGTATCACAGAAGAACAAACAGCTAACTTGTCAGAAATATCTATTGGTGTAGAAAATCTTGCTAAAATTGCAGAAAATCTTAATAATAAAATTTCTGTGTTTAAAATATAAGAATTATAAAGGAATTAAATATGAGTGAATTTACAAAACTTGCAAAAGAGTATTATGAAAGAGGGTGTTCCTGCTCAGAAGCTGTTATAAAAGCAGCATATGATATTGGTATATACAAATCAAACAATATAGACGAAATCTACAAAATCGCTTCTATGTTTTCAGGAGGAATGTCCAGCGGTTGTGTTTGCGGCGCGGTTGCAGGCTCACAAATAGTGCTCGGTTGTCTTTTCGGAAAAGATTCTTCAGGAAAAACCAATTTAAACAGAACTGTCGCAAGTGATTTTGTTAAAAAGTTTAAAGAAAAAAGAAAAGTAACTTGTTGCGCTTCTTTAAGCGCTCCATATAAAAACAATCCTGTTGAACGCAAACAAAACTGCGCTTCTATCGTTGAAGAATCGGCGCAAATCCTTGAAAATCTTGTAAACAGTTATTTGGAAAAAACCGGTGTTAATTCATAAAAAGAGAACAGCATCCCTAAATTTATATTTTATCTATCTATAGTTATTAAACTGTAGGGCAACGTTATACTCTTCCTGTTTTTCTCTCAAAAGTTTTATAACTTCCTGAAGATCATCTCTGTTTTTACCGGAAATCCTGACCTGATCGCCCTGAATTGCAGCTTGTACTTTTATTTTCGAAGTTTTTACATCCGCGACAATTTTCTTTGAAAGCTCTGTACTGATTCCTTTTTTCAGGTTGATAACCTGTTTTACATTACCGCCAAGAGAATTTTCGACTTTTTGAGGATCAAGAATCCTAAGACTCAAGTTTCTTTTCGCCATTTTTGACTGAAGAATATCTACGATGTTTCTTAATTTCAAATCATCTTTTGTGGTAATAATAATGGCTTTTCCGGCTTCAATTTCAACTGTGCTTCCTGAATTTTTAAGATCAAACCTTGCTTGAATCTCTCTTTTTGTCTGATCAACGGCATTAACCATTTCCGATTGGTCAAACTCCGATACTACATCAAAACTTTCATCTTTTGCCATAACTTTATATCCTTTTATTAATTAAAATTAATTCCTGTTAATATAATTATCAAAAATAATTAATCAATACAAGTTTGGATGATATTATTAAAAATAAATATCCAAAAAAAGAGAGAATAAATGTTTAATAAAGAGCGTTACAACAGAAATATTCTTGTAAAAGAAATCGGAGAAGATGGACAATTAAAACTTCTTAACTCCAAAGTTTTAATTGCAGGAGCTGGCGGACTTGGCGCAACCGTAATCGCAAACCTCACTTCCGTTGGTGTCGGCAATATCGGGATTATCGACAACGACAAGCTGGAATTATCA
>DNRP01000137.1 GCA_003499955.1 Cyanobacteria bacterium UBA9971 | reverse complement strand
CTTCATTGCCTCTAATAAATGCGTTAATCCTTTTTCTTCAGATAGCCTTCCAAAGTATAAGAAATAATTTTCTGAGTCATACTGCGGTTCATAACTTTTAGTATCAATAAAAATAGGAATATGTGTTATTTTCTGCGGATTTATGCCGCTTTTTATCATAACTTCCATTAAAAACTTGCTTGGCGCAATGAATTTATCCACATTATTAAAATACAAACCTGTTTTGTAGTGATAATAAACTTCCATAGCTCCAATAATACTGGCTTTTAAGGAAGGTGATTTCTCTTCTGTACCCGGTTTTGCCTGTCTTACGCATTTATATTTGACTGCATTGTAATATCCTTTCAAAGGACATAATAATTCCGTGCAATTTCTCCCGTCGCCTCTTACAAGTCTGGAATCAGGACATATAATCCCGTAATCAGACAGCCTGTGGATTGTGGGAATGGATAATTCTCTTGCCGCTGCAAACACAGAAGGCGAAAGCTGATGATGGATTCCAAATCCCCAGAAAACATCAGGGTTTGTCTTTTTTATAAGTTTTTGAACTTTATTTTTAGCATCAATATTATAAAAAAGCCTTGATGAAGCCTTTAAAATTTTAATTATTCCTTTATTTTCGCTCCCTGACAAATCTATGTATTCGGCAAAATAATCATTATAATCTGTTTTTAAATTTTCAGGATATGTTGTTGAAAAAGGAATAATCTCATGCCCGTTGTTTTGCAGGATATCGGTTATTTTAAACAAATAACTTTCCAGCCCGCCTCTTTTATAATAAAACTTTGATGCTGTAATTATTTTCATAGTTTTAAATTACTCGTGATAATAAGCATTAAACCATTCTATAAAAAGTTTTAAACCTTTTTCTATTTTAGTTTCGGGATTGTAATTGAGTAAATTGCGGGCTTTAGAAATATCCGCATAAGTTATGGGAACATCGCCGGGTTGCAGAGGCTTTCTTTCGATTATTGCCTTTTTGCCGATTTCTTTTTCCAAAAGTTCAATTAAATAGTTTAATTCAACAGTCTGTGATTCTCCGAGATTTATAATTTCATAAGGAGTTTTATTGTATTCAATCGAATTTATTATACCGGCTAAAATATCATCTATAAAAGTATAGTCTCTTTTGGTTGTTCCATCACCAAAGACAGGAATAGGTTTTCCTCCGTCAATTAATCTGGCAAATTTATGAATTGCCAGATCAGGTCTTTGTCTGGGACCATAAACAGTAAAAAACCTTAAACATACAATATTAATTCCATATAAACGGCTGTATGTATAACACATTTGTTCATTTGAAGCTTTCGTTGCGGCATAAGGAGATATTGGCTTATTTATAATCATTTCTTCATTGAAGGGATCGTCTGTTCTTTCACCATAGACAGAACTTGAAGAACCCATAATAAATTTATTAATTTTATAATCTTTAGCCAAGTCAAGAAGATTAATTGTTCCGACAATGTTTGTTTTTGTGTATAAAATTGGATCTGTGAGAGATGGTCTTATTCCAGCTCTTGCCGCAAGATGAATTATGCAATCAATTTTATTTTCTTCAAATATTTTTTTAATATTTTCATAATCAACTATATCGTATTCATAAAGTTTATAATTGCTGTTGTTCAAATGTTTTTTAACATTGTTTCTCTTAATATCGGGAGAATAAAAATCGTTAAAATCATCCAGACAAATAACTTTATTATCCTTGATAAGCATATCTGCCAGATGGCTACCGATAAACCCGGCTCCACCCGTTATTAAAAATGTTTTCTGCAAATTTTCTTCCTTAATTTAAGAATAATTTTATAAACTTAATATTAGTATATCTAAAATAAAATTATTCTTAAAATTCTTATTAAGCTATATTTGTTATAATACCGTCTTTTACTGTAACGGCTTTCCCGTCAGCGCTTGTAAATGCACCTGTTGCACCTGTTGATCCATCAGAACTGCTATAAATCCCTTTATTTATTGTCATTGTTCCAGAGCTACGTTGAATTTCATAAGCTGTATTAAGGGAAGTATTTTCATTGCATTGAAAAATAAACTTATCATTTGCTCCATCACTTATTAAATTATATCCATAATTATCTGCTTCATATATCTGTAATCCATTTTCTTGTCCTGTAACATTCCCCTGTATTTTTAACTTTGCTTTATATCCGGTTAAGTTAAAAGATGTAGCCAAAGCAGAAACGGAACACCAATAGTCATGTCCTATTGTTACTGACCTGTTGTTTTTATCTAATTTTAAAAGATTTAAAGACCCCGCCCATAATTGCATAATATCTGTTGAGTTATCATAAATAATCCTTCCTGCCCCTTTTGCATCTGAATCGCCAAAATTCATAATACATTGACCAGAAGTTCCGGCAATCATTGCAGTTTCAGAAAATGAAGTTGTCGAAGGGTTGCCCTGTAAAAGGAAACTTACGGAACTTATAGCAGATGGTAAAGTTCCTGCTGTTCCAACTACCAAATGAAGCGGAGTCTGTGGATTACTTGTATTTAAACCCAAGTATCCAGTAGCATTAATTACGGAACGAATAACATTGTTATATTTCCATTCCTGAATATTTGCAGTTAACCCTAAAGGAGTGTTAATTGTGCATCCTACTTTACTTATATCACTACTTGTTATTATTAAACCTGTAGCATTTATTTGGTCTGTATTAACGGCTGCAAAAGTTGGACTTGCTGTTGTTCTTACATCTTGATTTATTTTTGCATCATAATCAGATTTAAAAGAAGTTAAATTAATCGCTTCTGTTACGGTTATATATCCAACCTTTGATATTTCTGCGGCATTTATAAGTCTTTCGCCAGTTACTTTGTCTACTTTATTTCCTAATAAAATATCCGTTTCTGCTTCTGTATAGTAAGAATCGTCATGATTGTGAGATGATGGTGTAAAAGTTGACGGTTTATTTAATATATTTCCCCAATCTACAAAAGTATTGAAAACAGTTTTAATGATTTTTAGCATTTAAAAACCTTCCCATCGTTCTAGCGTCTTTCATTGTTCGATAATTTATCAAAGTGTGGTTTTCTTCAAAAACAGACTGAATTAAGTTATATATTTCAGGTTTAAGCC
This sequence comes from Cyanobacteria bacterium UBA9971, assembly GCA_003499955.1. Taxonomy (GTDB): domain Bacteria; phylum Cyanobacteriota; class Vampirovibrionia; order Gastranaerophilales; family UBA9971; genus UBA9971. The sequence continues at coordinate 14,694 of DNRP01000137.1, read as the reverse complement.
ATTCAGGAATAAATAAATTATTTAAAACAAAATCTTTTTTATTAGCCCCTTTTCCTATTCTGTATAAATCTTCCGCATTTTTAAATAATTGAATAATTTTATTTTTATTTATGAATATTTTCGCTAAAAGTTTTTTCATGCTACCGCCTTTGCTTTAAATTGATGTCCTTCATAACCGTTTATCTGAACAGTAGTTATTAAACTGACATGAAAAGGGATTTGTTCTTCTGTACCGCTTAAAACTTCAACAGGGTTGTCAGCATCACCATTTATAATTAGATCTAAGCTTTGATTCCCAAGATTGGCTACATACAAATCTTTAGAGGGAGTATTTAAATTTATTTGAATTGTTGTAACCCCCGGAAAATCATTATGAGAAAACGAAGCAACTAAATCCCTGTTAATCGTTGATGTAATTTGAGCAAAAAACATAAAAAGACCTTTCAAAAGATATAATAATAACTAGCCACAGAATACCATGCGGCAAAAACTCTCTTATTCCTCGAAAAAACAGTTAAAATAGTTTAATTAGTTAGCAATTTTCTTATAATTAAACCCTTTGTAAACATTGAAAGATAAAATAAATTTATGCGGAGATAGTCCAGACTTATGCAGGGATAAGCCAGATTTATGCAAAGATAATCCAGACTTTAAGTTAGCGCTTCAAATTCGGATTCGTTAATAATTTGATCTTCCTGATGCCTTAAATATTTTTCATATTCGCTCTCTAATCTTGACCCGGATTCTCTGACAATAGTTCCTACAATTGGTATGCCGGCATTTTTAAGGGTTTTTGAAATATTTTTCAGTATTGTATAAGTAATGGTTTTATTTACAAATAAAATAACCCCGTCAGAAAGTCTGGAAATAATTAAAAATTCAGGTGTAATATGAGCAGCGCCTGTATCAATCAACACCCAATCAAATTCATTCTTTAAAATTCCAACAATAGCTTCAAACGAAGAAGAGCCAAAAAATTCATACGGTTCAAAGATCATTTCTTTGTTGCCAAGATGCATTATACCCTTTTCATCCTCAACTAAAGCGCTCAAAACATCTTGAGGGGCGACTGCTTTTGTCTTTCTCATCTTTGTTTCTAGAGATACTATAAGATCAGACAAATTAATTTTCACTTTATGGTCAACTAAAGCATCTTCCAGCAAAGTCGGGATTCTAAAGTCACTATCAATAACTGCGACTGAATGACCCAATTTTTTAAATCTGCATGCCAGATAATACAAAATAGATGACTGAGGTTTTTTTAGTGATGATGAAGTAAAGGTTAAAACTTTAATATTATTTTTATAACACTTTATCATAAGGTTAGAAACAATATTATTGTAAGCAATTCCATGTATAAATTGGTACTGGTCGTTTAGAATCAAATGTTTAAGCCATGGAATTGTCCCAATTATTGATGCTCCGGTAATTTCTTCTATTGATTCAATATCATCACAAACATCTTCAATTAAAGTTTTTAATATTGAAACGGTGAATCCGAAGAAACAACCGAGAATAAAGGCGATTAGAAACACCTGCATAGGCGCGGGAAAAGAAATACCTATCGGGGCGCTTGGAGGATCTATTACAACAACATTACTTACAGCTTCAGCTTCTTTTATTCTTGCTTCAATTTGTTTTTCTCTAAGCTGGTCATAAGCTTTGCTTAAAGTCCGTTCTTCCTGCTCAAGAGTATCAAGGGTAAATTTCTTTTGAGGAATTTTAGACTGTTCTGTATTAATTTTATCAATAGTATTGTTAATTGATAATTTTTCAGCCTGCAAGCCTATAAGCTTAGTTTGATTTGTTACAAGATTCTCAACAAGCTTTTCTCTAACAGGATCAAATATATTAATCCCTTTATTTTTAGCATATTTTCCCAGGCTAAGTTTTATCTGGTCTTTTATTTGCGCGTTTATAGCCGTAATTTTATTTTTTTGGGCTATCATTTTTGGATTTGTATCGGCAAGCTTGGAAGAATCAAATTCATACTGTTGCATAGCCGTATTCAAATCCCCTCTTAATTTCATCAGTGTTTGATTGCCTGATCCCAACGCAACAGCATTAATAGCTTCGGATGATTTAAGTGTTAATTTGTCTTCCATCTCTGCAACAGATGATGCGGTATTATTTATACTTGCGTCAAGGTCTTCCAACTTTGATGAAGTATTAATTTTTTGATCAACAAGCTTGATAGATTCTTCATCTATATTTATGGCTAAATTTGTAGATTTAAACTTTTTAAGTTTGTCTCTTATTTCGTATAATTTTTTATCAATCTGAGAGAGATTTAATTCAATATATTTACGTCTTGCCGTCCTGATTTTTTTATTTATAAGAAGATTAATATTGTCATACTCTTCTAAAACAGAGTTTAGTAAAATTTGAGCCTCTTTAGGGTTATCCCATGTAAAAGTTATGTTTAATATGTCAGTACCCGGTTTGTTTTTTACGTCGATAATTTTATCAACATTTATAGATTTATCTTTTTTTGCGCCGCTTTTCTTTATTTGCTTAGATATAAAATCTTTTAACTGACCTGATTTTAAAATTTCTATCTGGGTAAGAAGTGGATTCCCCGCAGCGGTTAGTGGAGTTAATTGACTTTCCTCACTTAAATTAGCGACAAATTCATCGGTAGCAAGGTCTTTTATCCAGATTTTCGCAGTTGATTTATAAGACGGTTTATAAAAAATTGCCAGATAGACAAGTGACCACATCAAGACAATCAATATAACAGTAAAAATCAGCCTTTTATCCCTGACAAAATTACGAAAATATCTATTTTTATTAATATTATTAATATCCATTTTATTGCTGTTTTTACTTTCCTATAACCTGATATCTGTGTGGATTATACATAAGAGCCCAATTATTATATGTATTAGCAAATGTATTTACCGGATTTAACACTCTCATCATATAATCGAAACTTTTACCAACAAGAGGTCTGGGTTTTTCGGGTACATAAACTATATCGTTAGGCATCAAAGTTACATCATTGCTCATCGGATTAACAACTCTTGTTACAAGTTTGCCGGAAATATCCGCTCTGCTTATAAATATTTTTTTAGGCGCATAGGCAGAATCTGTAAGATAACCGCCTGCTGCTGTAATTGCAGAATTTAAAGTTATTGAGGCAGAGCTGTCCAGTTTTATTAAACCGGGTTTATTAACATAACCATAGACTTTAATCGGAACAATTTTGGGAGAAAACGTAGCAGTTGCGTATTTTTTGTATTTTTCTTCACTTACTGCAAGCGGTGTAGGTAATTTAGGAATATAAACCGTATCTCCCGCCATTAAATAAATATCCTGACCCGCATCACCTTTTTCCAGTATGTCCATTAAATTAACATTGAATTCGCTATTATCAAAAGAATTTGTGATTTTTACATGCTCAAGATCAGAATCAAACTGAATACCTCCTGCCGCAACCAAAATATTAGAGAGCAACGGTGATTTTCTTTCCAGCATAACTTCTGATTTTATAGCGTTTGAATTTTGATTATCTGTCGTATCAGTGCTTATTTCATAACTGCCGGGATTTAAAACCGCACCGGTAACATAAACAACAAAAGGTCTTGTTTTGTCTAATCGAATAGTTACATTAGGATCTTTAAGGTATTTTTTGTATTTATTAACAAGTTGTATATGCAAATCTTCTATGGTTGTTCCCGCTGCTTTAATTTGTCCCAGAGGCATAATAATAATATTTCCGTTAGGTTGAATCCGAATATTTTCCTGATTAAATTCTTCAGAATCATAAACAAAAATACTGATAACATCATTTGGTCCCAACACATAACTTCTGGAATAATTATTTGAATTAAACTCCAGTCGGGATTTTATTATATTCTTTGCGGGAATCTTTGCTTTATAATCACTGATATTTTCAGCAAAAGCCATCGGCATCGACATATATAAATAAATAAAAATTAATGCTATATATTTTTTCACTTTATTACACGATAAAATCACTTAACACTAAAAACTGATTAAATTAAGTTTATCATCTTTAATTTAAATTTATAAAACGAATTTGTCAAAAACATTAAGAAATATTTATATAAGAATTTATTACTTCCAGAATTCCCAGAATTTCTTTTTAGCATTTGATAACTGCATTATTTTTAGTTGAACTTCCATCAGGTTTAGTCTTTTCTTCTGTTCTTCAAACTCTCTTAATTTTTGATTTTTGTCTTCTAACTGAACTTGTAGCTGTTTTACTTCGGATTTAATTTCAAAATATTCTTCTTTTACCCTGCGTTCATAATCCTCCAGCAGGAATATTTTTTTTTCCGCTTCTATTGTTCTGTCTGTATACGATTTAAGTTCTTTTAAAAGAACTTCGAAGAAACTTACCATATCTGTCTGGTTTAAGCTCTCTGTCCCGTTTTCTTTAACGGCATTAATGAAATTTTCGCCGCCATCATTATTCTTCTTTTCTTTTGTATATTTCAAATCAGAATCTGTAAATTTTTCTGTTTCATAAAAATTTTTGTTAATTTGTTGAACAGAATCAGGCTTATCGTCATTAATGAGAACTACAGAACTTTCATTAAAGTTGTTGAATGTTTTTTCTTTAGCAATATTTTTATACTCGTCTGTGTAAGTCTTTTGTGGTTCTTCTTGAATATTATTATGATATTTAACTTCCAAAGTCAATAAATCTTTTACTGACGAAAGAGTATAGCCATTTAAAATTAAAGATTTAACTTTTTTAAAAAATGTAACCAGTTCCTCTGAATATATTTTAGCCCCTGAATTATTTGTTTTTATGTCTAAGCCAAGACTTAATTCCCAATTTATTATTGTATTGGAATTAACTTCAAGTATTTCAGATAAAACATCAATTGTAATAGACAAATTTAAATAACTCCCTGAAAAAAAGTTTATTTTTTCTTGCTCCCGAAGTAAAGCATAATAAATATATTAATACATAATAAATATATTAATATATTTAAAAAATGAAAGATGTCTTCTTTGTTAAGAAAAATTACATTTTGTACTGACCTGCATAAAATGTAATTTATTTACCCGATTAAATCTTTAGTAAAAGGATTTTTTACTTTCTGTAAAAATCCTTCATACAAATGAAAAATTTAAATATTTGCATTTTTTCTATAATCTTAATATTATTATTTATGTAGTATTGATTAGAATTATAATTTTCATCAAAATATAGTTATATATAATAATTTGGAGTAATGGCAAAAATATGGCGCTTGCTGGTTTAAACCAACAAAGTATTAAGATATTAAACATTAATACTGATTTAATGTATATGAACGAACTGCCTTTAAGCCGAAAAAAACCTTTTCAGTGGAAAATAAAAAGGGTAATGGATGTTATATTAAGCTTAATGGCTATTTTTGTTTTATCTCCATTGTTTTTATTCCTAATATTTTTAATAAAAATAGACTCTGGCGGATCTGCTGTTTTTAAACAAAAAAGAGTGGGATTAAATAAAAAAGAATTTTATATGTATAAATTCAGAAGTATGGTTATTGATGCTGAAGAAAAATTTGAACAGGTGAAAGAGCATAATCAAACAAATCCTATAATGTTCAAAGCGTTTAATGATCCCCGAATTACAAAAGTAGGGAAATTTATCAGAAGATATAGTCTTGATGAATTGCCTCAATTATTCAACGTGTTAAAAGGTGAAATGAGTCTTGTTGGTCCAAGACCGCCTCTTTTACGAGAACTGGAAGCATATAAAGCATGGCATTATGTCAGATTTGAAACAATTCCCGGCTTGACGGGAATGTGGCAAGTCAGCGGCAGAGCAAATATTAAAGATTTTGATGCGGTCGTTAATCTTGATTATAAATACATTAAAAACTGGAATATCCTAATGGATATAAAAATAATTTTAAAAACAATTCCTGTTGTACTTAATGGCAATGGCGCCGCTTAATTTACTTTAATGATTAATTATTTTAAAAATTTTTGCTTTTATTTTATATAATAATTGTTCTGCTATATCTAATTTTAATATAAGAGTCATTATAAAATACGCAATCATAGCAAGAATTCCGCTTGTTAAAACGTTTATTAACAAGAAAATACGGCTTTCTCCCAGTATTTGATGTAGCAATAAGTTTGAACCAAAAGCTACAGCAGTCATTACGAGTGCTGCTGCCGTGATTTTTAAAAGAGGCGTTCTTATGCGTTTAAAATCAAGATTAACTTTCTTTCTTATTAAAAACGCCAGCCATACTAAGTTTATTCCTGCCATTGCCGCTGTCGAAAGCGTGATTCCCGCTAATCCAAAAGGCTTCACTAAAAAATAATTCATTACAGCTTTTGTAAATATTGACATTGCCGCTATCAAAAACGGCGTTTTGGTATCATCAAAGGCATAAAATATTCTTGTTAAAAGATCTCGCGCCACATAAGGGAATATTGCAAAGGAAAGAAAAATCAAAGCCTGGGTTACCATAACAGTGTCGCCCGCATCAAATTTTCCTCTCTGGAACAGGAGTGTTATTGCATCTTGAGAAAATACAAATATTATTGAAAAAACAGGAAAAGCAAGAAACCATAACGAACTTAAGCCCTTATGAAAGTAAAATCGCAGGGAATCCCAGTCATTTTTTCCTACCAGATTAGAAAAAACAGGGAATAAAGGAACTAACATTGCCGTCATTATAATTCCCACAGGGAATTGGAAAATTTTATTAGCGTAACTTATTGCTGACCAACTTCCTTCTGCCAATTGCGAAGCAAAAAACATATCCACATAGATATTAAGCTGTCCTATCGTACAGCCAACTACAGCAGGAAAAATAATTTCACCAATTTTTTTAATTTTATCCATTTTTATATCAAAATCAGGCAAATATTTAAAACCGACCTGAAAATAAGCGGGAAGCTGAATTAAAAGTTGAAGAACAGCGCCCGCAAGAGTTGCCCATGCCAGAATTAAACCTGTATTATCGCTTCCAAACCCCCATATCGCAACTATTATTGCAAAACTTGCCATAGTAGGGCTTAAAGTTGTTAATAAAAATCTGTTATAAACATTTGATATCCCGTACAAAATTCCCACAACTCCGCCTATAAAAATTATCGGGGACATAACCCTTAACTGCTCTGCAACCATGGCTTGAAGCTGTGCGTTTCCACCTGCTGTTATTGCTTTTGCGACGGTATCAGAGAAAAAATAAACCAGAATTGTAAGCAACGTAAATACAATACCTGTAATGTTTAAAAAGGTATTTAAAGCTTTTTCTGCATCCCTTGAAGGTTTTCCTGTTATATCTTCTTTGGAAAATATTGAAACAGTTACCGTATGAAACGGACCGCTAACTCCTCCTAACAATATTAAAGTCAAAGCCGGAACTTGATAAGCGTAAAAATAAGCGTCGCTTGCCATAGAAGCTCCATACGCTTGCGCTATTACTACATCGCGTCCAAATCCGACTACTTTGCTGACTATAGTAATAACTGCTATTAACCATGCGACTTTAAAAATATTTTTATGATTCATATTATTGATTCTTAACCCTTACGCCAATCCCATATTCAATTACTATTTATGTTTAAAAACTTCGACCCTGACTTTTACGTTTTTTCCTTCTGTTTTCTCAAGAGGAAAAAACACTATTTCGTTTAAACCCTTATTAAGCAAATTATCAAGAGGCATCCTGATTTTCCCGGATGGGAGATAATCTTTATTTAAACTTATCTTCTTAGAATTTATCATAAAATCAAAGTTGTTGATTAAGTCTTTATTCTCTATAATGAGGTCAGCTTTGCCGTAAGGAGCAAAAAATTGCTGTCTTGCAGATGATGATATGTTTTCTGACCCTATAACAACAGGCCTGGTTCCGATAGAAACACCATCATAATAATGTTGAAGAATTTGCTCAAAAGTATAGCCGTTTTTTGACATAAAACCTGCGCCGTACTGGCTCATTCCGACTCCATGCCCGAGTCCTCCGCCGACAGCTTCTATTTTTAAAAGATTTCCATTTTCGTCATTAGTATTATTAAAAATAATATTCGCACTAGGCAAAGCTTTTCCCTGATTAGTCAAAACCCTTCTTATCAAAAGTTCTTTCTTAACAGACCATGAGCCTTTTTCTGTCGTGATACAAAGTTCTATCGCTTTTCCCGAAACCCCTCTGGATAAAACTTCCAGATTTTTTATTTTGCCTATATCAATGCCTTTTTGAAAGGCGGGGGATATAAGGCTGGATTTAGAAAATTTACCAAAACTTTGATTTAATTCTTTTCTTAATTCTTCTTCTGTCCAGACTCTTGTCCATCTAAAATATCCTGAATTATTATCAAATGTCGAAGGCGACGAGGTATAAAAATTTCTTGCGGACTCTTCCCCGGTTAAACAGGGAGTTCCTTCCGTATCAGGCTTTCCTTTTAAATAAGGCAAAGGTTTTGCGGGAAATTTTTCACTCCCTGGCTCTGAAAAAGCGTTTTCATAATTTTCTGTATAGCCACCCGCGGTTGAACTGTATAAAGCAAGGATTGGCTCACCGTCATAAAGCGCCAAAAGTCCTTTAGTTTCTTTTATTGCCTGATCAGAAAGAGAACTCTCGGTATTTGCCCCAAAATAAACCTGCGATTGCACAGAATCACATACATTATAGAGCGGATTAACTTTATCTCTGGGTCTTAATGCGTAATTTCTTGCGGCTACAGCCTGCGCCTTTAAAGCTTCCAACCCAAAAGAAACGGGAAGTTCATTAGGAACAACTCCTCTTAAATATTCTTCAAGCGGAAGTACGTTTATAACAGACAATTTATTTGTTTTTTTAGGTGTTTTTGTAATTTCAATAATTCCTCTGTACGCAGCCTGTTTTCCTTTTCTTTTCAAACCAACTATTTGGAGGGGGTAATTGTTTTCGGCTACTAATTCAATTGGTCCGACAATATTTGCTGTTTTTTTAGTATTGTTTTGGTAAATAATAAAACCGTCATTAATTATTTGAAACTTCAAGACATCTTTTGGAGAAGCTTTTACTACTTCTGTGTTTGAATTTTTATCAGTTGCTATAAAACCCGCATCGGAAGTGATGCTTATTTCTTTGTATTCAAGTGAGCTGAAATCATTCGTGCTTATGCCGACCCTTATTAAATCACCGGTTTCAGAAATTAGACATTGATCCGCTTCTTGCGCAAAAGATTTTTTAAAACCTACAAGAATTAAGACAACTAATATTAAAATTATTAAAAACTTTATTTTCATTTTTTCATCCGAAAATATTGTTAACTAGTTTAAATTATACCTGAATAAAAATAATGCTTTGATTGATTTTTCTGATAATATTTATTCATTAACAAAGTAGTAAGCAGTAGAGTGTTTGGAGAATAAAAAATGACAAATTTGGCAAAATACGTTGACCATACCTTACTTTCATCGGCGGCCACAAAAAAAGACGTTGAAAAATTATGCAATGAAGCTAAAGAATACGGTTTTTACGCTGTATGCGTTCAGCCGATTCAAACAAAAAACGCGGTGGAAGCGCTTAAAGGCGCTGATGTAAAAGTTGCCGCGGTAACAGGGTTTCCGCATGGGGCTACTTATACTGAAATAAAAGTTGAAGAAACAAAAAAATGCCTTGCTGACGGCGCAAATGAAATTGATATGGTTATAAACGTCGGCGCTTTAAAAGAAGGCAATCTTGAGCTTGTTAAAGATGAAATCAAAAAATTAGCAGATTTGTGTCATGGAGCGGCAGCTAAGTTAAAAGTAATTATCGAAACTGGTCTTTTAACAGACGAAGAAAAAGTTATTGCTTGTAAGCTTTCTGTAGAAGCAGGGGCTGATTGTGTAAAAACTTCAACAGGTGTACTAAAAGAAAGCAAGCCCGCAACTGTTGAAGACGTAAAGCTTATGTATGAAACCGTTAAAGATTTTGGTCTTTTTGTCAAAGCAAGCGGTGGAGTAAGTGATTCTAAAGGAGCAAATGCCCTTGTCAAAGCCGGTGCAAGTAGAATTGGAACAAGCTCGGGAATTAAAATAATTACTGAATAATATTTTAATCATTTCGAGGGCTTTAGCTCTCGAAATGATTAAAATATACTAATAAATTTTTTAAGTAAAATGTATGCTAATATAAGAATAATAATAATTTATAAAAAATACTATTTTATCTACTCAAACAACCTTCTTTATTAATAAATTTAATGTTTATTCTTCTGAAGAAGAAAAAATACAAATTTTAAATTGTTATAATAAATCAGTTTGAAACGATCAAGCCTCGCTATTCAGAAAAGGCTGTATAACTTGTGCTTCTGGATATAACACAGAATTTATTAATTAAATGCGAGGAAAAAATTAAATATGAAAATAGCTCTGCTGTCACCTATTGCGTGGAGAACACCGCCAACGCATTATGGTCCTTGGGAAAATATTGCTTCGCTGCTTTGTGAAGGGCTGGTGAAAAAAGGAATAGACGTAACTTTATTCGCCACAGAAGATTCTTTAACGGCAGGGAAGCTTAGTGCGGTATGTAAACAAGGATACGAAGAAGATAAAACAATCGAGCCTAAAGCTTGGGAATGTCTTCATATTTCCGAGGTTTTTGAGCGGGCTGATGAATTTGATTTGATACATAATAATTTCGATTTTTTGCCGCTTAGTTATAGTAATTTGGTTAAAACTCCAGTATTAACAACTATTCACGGGTTTTCTTCTAATAAAATCTTGCCTGTTTATGAAAAATATAATAATAAAAATAATTATTACGTTTCTATAAGTAATTCTGATCGCTCTGATAAGCTTGATTATATTGATACTGTTTATCACGGGATAAATCTTGAGCAATTTACGTTTAAGAAAGAAATTGGCGACTATTTGTTATTTTTCGGGCGTATGCATCCTGATAAAGGCGCAGCCGAAGCAATTCAAATCGCTAAAACTTTTGGTAAAAAATTAATAATGGCGGGAATAATCCAAAATGAAGATTATTTTCATAAAGAAATTGCTCCGCATCTTGGAGGGGATACAGTTTATGCAGGTAGCGTTGGTGCAGAACAAAGAGATAAATTATTAAGAGGAGCCTATGCGTTGTTACATCCGATATTTTTCGCAGAGCCGTTTGGGCTTTCTGTGATAGAGTCAATGGCGTGTGGTACTCCTGTAGTTGCCTTTAACAAAGGAAGTATGCCGGAATTAATAGAATCAGGCAAAAACGGGTTTATTGTTTCTGATGTCGAAGAAGCTGTTGTTGCACTCGCAAAAATCCCCGAAATAGACCGCCAAGATTGCAGAAATACTGTAGAGCAAAGATTTACCGTAGAAAGAATGGTTGAAGATTATATCAAAGTTTATGAAAAAATTATTGACTTGAATAAGCGCGAAGACAAACGCCCGTGGGGAAATTACGAAGTTCTTTCTGACAAACCTGATTATAAAGTTAAAAAAATAGAAGTTTTTCCAAAAGGTGAATTAAGTTTGCAAAGACATAAACTCAGGTCTGAGCATTGGCAAATAGTTTCAGGGGAAGCTGTTGTTACTCTGGAAGACCAGAAAATAAAGTTAAGTGCGGGAGAAAGCATTGATATTCCTCTGGGGGCAAAGCATAGAATCGAAAATACAAGCAATCAAAACATGATTTTTATTGAAGTTCAACGCGGAGATTATTTCGGCGAAGACGATATAGAAAGATTTGAAGACAAGTATGGGAGAGTTAATTAGTGAATAATCCGATAGTCACGAGATACAAAAATAATCCTATTTTGACAAAAGACGATGTGCCGTATACTGTCGCTACTGTGCATAATGCAGGTGTTGTTAAGTATAAAGACAAATATATTATGCTGTTCAGGTCGCATTTGCATAACGGGCGGTCTGTAATAGGCATAGCAGAAAGCGAAGACGGCTATAATTTTAAAGTTGGGGCTGAACCGTTTTTGACACCGTCATCCGATACTGTTTTCGGGGAATACGAAGAATATGGAGTGGAAGATGTTCGTATAAGTCAGATTGATGATGATTTTTTGCTTACTTATAGCGCGTATTCACGGCACGGAGTTCGTATCGGACTTGCAAAAACAAAAGACTTTAAGACTGTTGAAAGAATTTCTTTGATTACGCAGTCGGATTTGCGAAACGTCGTGATTTTTCCCGAAAAAATTAACGGTTTATACGTCAGACTGGACAGACCGCATTCTGAAATTTCTAAATGGTCAATATGGATTTCTTATTCGCCTGATTTGGTGCATTGGGGAAATTCAAAATTGATTATCAAACCCGAAACCTATCACTGGGACGAAATGAAAATCGGCCCCGGAGCAACTCCTATCAAAACCGAAAACGGCTGGCTGAACATTTATCACGGCGTTTTTGAAACCATGTCGGGAGTTGTTTATCGCTTAGGTGTTGCACTGCACGATTTGGAAGACCCGTCAAAAATTATTGGCGTTGCTGATGAATGGATTTTGCAGCCCGAAGACCCGTGGGAAATTACAGGTTATGTTACAAACGTTGTTTTCACCTGTGGGGCAGTTGCAGAAAACGACGGCAGCGTAAAAATTTACTGGGGCGGAGCGGACAGTGTTATGTGCGTAGGAACTGCCAATATAAACGATTTAGTTGAAATGTGTCTTAAAAATCCGCGCAAGCCGGTATAGCCGAAATTGTCATTGCGAGCGAAGCGAAGCAATCCAAAAAGCAATGATTTAGATTGCTTCGTCAGGCTAAAGCCCTCCTCGCAATGACAATTTAAGAAAAGGAGAAATATTTGATAAATGTTAAAAGGATAAAGAAAAAATTCCAGCCGGATCATTCACGGGTTATTATAAAACCGCATATTCCTGTAGAAAAAGAGCGTGTAGAACGAATTATAAAACGAGTTTTAAGCCTGTCGGAAGAAAAAGCAAAACAAGAATTAGACAGAGTTATTACAAGTTTTTCCAGTCGACATAAAAATATATGGGATGCATTTGATAAAAATTATAATGAAATAAAAAAATATATTCCCCAAAATACACAAATCAGTAATAGCAGAAGAGAGCTTCTCGGCGCTTATTTTTCTTTAGAATATTCTATTCAGGCGGCTGCTTTTTTCAATCCTTCTATAATTGCGCATCCTGATCAAAGTGCTTTATCGGAAGGAAGTTTGCGGTTTATTTTAAGCTTTAGGTCTGTGGGAGAAGGGCATATTTCTTCTATAGAATTTAGAAGCGGAATTATAGATAAAAACGGCGATTTTACTTTTGATAAAGTAAGCAGATTTGCCGAAAGAGCAAAAATAGCCAGTAATCCTGTTTATGACAAGACTACTTTTTTCTTAAAACTGGCGGAAATGCAAAAGCCCGAAAATATAATTTCGCAAAAAGTCTCTGACTTGCTGTCTGACGAATTTTTGCTTTCAGACTTGCTTGCCGTACTTAAGATTGTTGTAGATTCAGAGCATAAAGATATTGGCGAAAACATAACATGGCTTGCTAAATCCAATTATGAACTGCAATTTAAGCTTAATCAGGAATTGTCCGAAAAAATCATTTTTCCCGCATCACAAAATGACAGCAACGGGCTTGAAGATGCGAGGTTTGTCCGTTTTGTCGATGATAACGGCATCGTTACTTATTATGCAACTTATACGGCTTATAACGGGCATAAAATTTTGCCTCAAATCCTTGAAACCAAAGATTTTCTTACATTTAAAATGATTACGTTAAACGGCGAATTTTCAAAAAATAAGGGTATGGCACTTTTTCCCCGAAAAATAAACGGTCAATATATGATGATATCCCGTATTGACGGAGAAAATTTATATTTGATGTCATCGGATAATATCCATTTCTGGCATAACGCCCAACTTTTGAAAGAGCCTGAAAACGAATGGGAATTTGTGCAAATAGGCAATTGCGGTTCTCCGATTGAAACAGAAAAAGGATGGATTTTGCTTACGCATGGAGTTGGGGCAATGCGCGAATATTGCATTGGAGTTATTCTTTTAAACCTCGAAGACCCCAGCAAAGTTATAGGAAGTATGATGGAGCCTTTGCTTCTGCCTCTTGAGGAAGAACGCGAAGGATATGTGCCAAATGTAGTATATTCCTGCGGCTCAATAATTCACAATGACGAATTAATTATCCCATATGCTATGTCTGACACTTGCTCGGGAATCGTAACGGTATCTCTGACGGAATTATTTGACAATATAAATTGCTAAATAACAGAAATTGTCATCCTGAGTGAAACGAAGGATCTGTCCCTTTATGCTTTTAAGATTTAATTTCATTATGGACAGATTCTTCACGCTAAAGCCCTCAGAATGACAGCATTATTTATTTAATAAAAGAAAGTGAACAAAAAAATATGATGAATCCGAGAAAAATTGAAAATATCGGAAAAATTGCCGTAATTGGCAATTATTTGCCGCGACAATGTGGAATAGCAACTTTTACTACAGACTTGAGCCAATCGCTGGCACGAGAATTAGCAATACCTGAAAATTTAATAAATGTTGCCATGGATGATATTCCTGAAGGGCATAATTATCCGCCTCAAGTGAAATTTAGAGTCAGACAAAATGTTCAAGCCGATTATTTCTGGGCGGCGGATTATTTAAACGCAAACCAGTATGAAGCTGCTATTGTGCAGCATGAATACGGGATTTTTGGGGGAGAAGACGGCTCGCATATTTTGCATATGCTTCAATTTTTAAAAATGCCTGTTATTACAAATTTGCATACAGTGCTGGAAAACCCGAC
>DNRP01000175.1:2714-9204 GCA_003499955.1 Cyanobacteria bacterium UBA9971 | reverse complement strand
GCCAATCATTAATTTTCTTCTTTCTTTAATTTTCTAACCTTCTGCATATTAAAAAAACACCCAAGAAAAAAATTAATACCTCTCTTTGTAATTGTTTTTAGAAATATAGGGTATGAAGGGCTGTGGAAAGAAAGGTTTTGCTTAATATTTCTTAACGTGTTTTTTTGAAAATTTAATACTTGTAAAAATGTATCTCATAAGATACACTATTTATTATGGAAATAAAAAATATAAAAATCTATAAAACGAAAGTAGGTAAAGAGCCTTATAGAGAATGGCTTTTGAAATTAGATAATTCTCAAAAGGCTATAGTCCAAGCACGTTTAAAGCGTGTTGAACGAGGTAATTATGGCTATTATCAAATACTTTCAGGAGGAATTAACGAATTGAAATTTGATAATGGACTTAGAATTTATTTTGCTGAAACTGATAAAGTCATAATTCTACTGTTAACAGCCGGTGGAAAGAAAAGACAATCAAATGATATAAGTAAAGCGCAAGAATTTTACAATGATTATATAGACAGGAGTAATGAAAATGACTAAAAAAAAGTTATTGGATACGTTCACAAATTTTGATGAATATTTGATACAGGATTTAAAAGACACCGAACTAGCACAGGCTTATTTGCAGGAGATTTTAAACGAATATTATATTGATAAAGATATAGATTTATTTTTACATTGTTTAAAACCGCTTATAAAATCTCATGGATCAGTAGCTAAATTTGCAGAAAAAACAGGGATTAACAGAACGTATTTATATAAAATTTTTAATCATAAAGTTAAGCCGGAGTTTCAAACCCTTGTTAATATTTTAGAAAAATTAGGATTTGAATTTACTGTAAAAATCAAAAAAACGAGCTAAAATTTCTTTTATTCTTCTGCGATGACATGACAAGTTTCTGCCTTAAGCGCTGATTCAAAACGTAAAGAAACCACATGCCAGTTAACATTTCCCATAAAAGCAGATATATAAGACTTTTTATCAGTACCATAGTCTGTGCCAAAAGCATGTTCCCAAGTGTCAAGGATTAAAAGCGGTCTTACAAAGACAGGCACATGCAAATTATGCTGGTCTATAGCAAAATTATGGATTTTTCCATCTCTGTAATTGTATCCTGTTATTGCCCAGCCTGCCCTTGAAGCCATAGCGGCTGCTTTTACGTCCTCGAGGTATGAATCCCAGCTTTCAAAATCTCTTTCAATGATTGTTTTGAATGCTTCGGTTGGTTCCGTATATTTATCTGTTAAGTTTGAAAAATATAATTCGTGAAGAATAACACCGTTAAGATTATGTGAAAAGTCTACTAAAAGATTTCTGTATTCTGAATAGTTGTGATTTGCAGAACTTTTGTCGGCGGATTTAAGCTTTGCATCAACTTCGTTAACTTTTTTTATATAGCCTTCATAGAGACCGTAATGAAGTTTTAGCATTTCTTCGCTGAAACCGTCCAGTGTTTTGAAAAAGTAACTAAAATCTTTTGCTTCATATTTATCTATAGTGCTATGCATTCTTTCTTCAGATAAAACCATGTTTTTTTCTCCTTTACTAAATAAACATATTTTATATTAATTATTATTATGTTTAAAGATAGAAATTGCATCGTTCAATTTATTATAAATAAGTTTAATAGCTTTGTAAAAGTTTACAAAAAAAACAAATGCACTTTTCGCTAAAGTGTTTTCTGTATGGAGTTTTAGCTTTTTATAATTGTTTTTTAAAAATTAAAAATATTTATTTTGAATTTTTTCTTAAAGATTAATTTTCGAATTGCCGATATATTAATTTGAGTGTGTTCATAGGAAATGATGAAAAATGTTTTTAACAGAACAACAAATTAGTGAAAATAATTTAGAAAAATTTCAGAATATTTTTTCCGATTCTGAGCCGGAAAAAGGAAAAGAAAAGCATACGGTTTTAATCGTAGACGATGAAGTAAATAATTTGCAGCTTTTAAAGAGGACTTTAAGGCGCAAATTTAATATTTTAGTTGCTACAGACGGCAAAGAAGCTCTGGAAATTATTGATAAGGAAGGGCATAATATTTCGTTAATTATTAGCGATCAGCGTATGCCTAAAATGACCGGTACAGAATTTCTTTCAAGAGTTGCGGAAAAGCATCCTTACATTATTAAGATGCTTTTGACCGGATATAGTGACATTGAAGCAATGATTGACGGCGTTAACAAATGTCAGTTGTTTCAATATATAACAAAACCGTATGAACCTGATGAAATTGAAATGATCATTGATCATGGGATAGAAGCTTATGAGCTTACTTTAAGTAAGAATACTTTGTTGCAGGATTTAAAAGAACTATTTTTTACTACTGTTAAATCAATTTCCAGCGCTCTTGACGCTAAAGATGCATATACCCACGGACATTCTCACAGAGTAACTTTATTTTCGCTAATTCTTGCCAAAGAGTTAAATCTTGAAGAAAGTTTTATTGAAGAAATAGAAACAACGGGACTTTTGCATGATATTGGAAAAATAGGCGTTCCTGAAGCCATTCTTTGTAAAGCAGGTAAATTAACCGACGAAGAATATAAAGAAATTCAGCAGCATGCGCCAAAAGCGAAGAAAATTTTAAGTAATATTCCGGGACTTACTAATGTTGCTTTATGGGCGAGTTGTCACCATGAAAGATGGGACGGCAGAGGCTATCCTAATGGACTTAGCAGCAAAGACATACCTTTGCCTTCAAGAATTCTTGCTATAGCAGACACTTATGATGCAATGACTTCCAACAGGTCTTACAGAAAAGGACTTCCTCATGATGTTGCTGTGGAAGAAATAAAAAATTGCGCTGACAGCCAGTTTGATCCCGAGGTTACGGAAGCTTTTCTCAGGGTAGAAAAACTTTTCAGAGAAGCCGCTGTTAATCCTAACGCTTATTACAACGAGTACAGCGTTCTTAACAAGAAATACAAAGAAACTGCTTAAGTATTCTGCAAGGCGCTGTTATTTTTTGTGTATTTTCTTTGTCATCCTGAGGAGAAGCCGAAGGATCTGATTGCTTTGGAATTATATCCATATTGAAAATCGGACAGATTCTTCGCTTCACTTTGTTTCGCTCAGAATGACAATTTACTTTGTGTTAGCCAATTTATACCAAAAACCGGAAATAAATGTAAATAGAGCTTAGAACCAGCGAAATTATCGTTATAAACACACCATATTTCATGAATCTTAAAAATGAAATAGGATGTCCTGCTGCATAAGAAGCTTCTGAAACTATGACATTTGCTGCTGCACCTATGATGGTTGCGTTTCCTCCAAGACAGGCTCCCAACGATAACGACCACCAGAGTGGATGAATGTTCATAACCGTATCAAGTTCTTTAATCAGCGGCGTCATAGTTACAGTATAAGGAATATTATCAATTATAGCGGATAAAAATCCTGATCCCCACAGTATAACCATTGTGGTAAGTTTCAAATCGCCCTGTGTTAATTCTAATAATTTGTCAGCCAGAAAATGGATTCCGCCTGTCGCTTCCAGTCCGCCTATTATGATAAAAAGCCCTATAAAGAAAAATATTGTCAACCATTCAACTTCAAGAAGAATATGTTTTGGATGTTCAAAAGCAATAAGTATGCTTGCACCCAAAAGAGCTATTGTATAAGCTTCCAGATGCAGCATTCCGTGAAGAACAAATCCGATAATTACCAGTAACAGGACAATTAATGCTCTTATCATCAGTTTTTTGTCCGTTATTGACTTTGAGTTATCTAAATTTGCGATATGGTCTGCCAATTCCGGCTTAGGCGTGAGGTCTTTTCGGAATATAAAAGCTAAAATTGCTGTGGATATTATAAAAATAACGATAATTATTGGTGTCAACTCCATAATAAAATCATTAAATGTCAAACCGGCAGCGCTTCCTATAATTATATTGGGCGGGTCGCCTATTAAAGTAGCAGCACCGCCAATATTGGAAGCAAGAATTTCTGTTATTAAGAAAGGAATGGGGTCAGATTTAAGTTCCCTTGCAATTACAAAAGTTATTGGAATTAAGAGTATAACTGTAGTTACATTATCCAAAAAAGCTGAAAGAAACGCTGTTAGAGCCGAAAGTGAAATCAAAACATATAAAGGGTTCCCTTTAGTGCATTTTAAAAGTTCTATGGCGCACCATGTAAAGACACCGCTTCTTCCTGTTATATGAACAATTATCATCATGCTTATAAGAAGCGTGATTACACCAAAATCAACATAAGAAAATGCGCTTTTTGCAGGTAAAATACCGAGAACCAATGTTAAAGAAGCCCCTATCATAACTATTGTTACTTTTGGTATTTTATCTATTACGATGAAAATATATGTAAAAAATAGAATTAATGACGCAATAATAACTTTATCTATGCCGAAAAACATTGAACCATGTTCCATTTAATCAATCCTCCCTTTTCTGTCATTGCGAGAGGTTTAGCCCGTGGCAATCTCATTATTAGTGCGCTTTTGAGATTCCTTCGTCCTCCTGCTTTCCTATTCTTTATGTAACCATATAATGCCGAAAAATACCAATTTTTAACACTTTGTAATTATTGTCATGAATTTATGTTTATTGTATAGTTTCCCTAGTTCTATATTGGCTAATAAGTGTCCAAATTTTAGCGGGTTAAAAATATAGTAAAATATTATTGTCATATATACTTAATTAAAAAAAGAGGAAAATTTTATTGATGAAGATTGTAGTGTGTGTAAAACAAGTTCCTGATACTGCGGACATTAGATGGACAGAAAATAACACCATGGTTAGAGAAGGTGTTGAAAGCATTATGAATCCTTTCGACGAGTATGCTGTCGAAACTGCTGTCAGAATTAAAGAAGCAAATCCCGATACTGTAATAACAGTTTTAACAATGGGACCGCCGCAAGCAAAAGATGTTTTAAAAAGAGCAGTTGCTATGGGCGCTGATGAAGCAATTCTTGTTTCGGACAAAAAATTTGCAGGCGCTGATACGTGGGCTACCAGCCATACACTTGCAAAAGCCATAAAAGAAAAAGTCGGTGATTTTGATTTAATTATCTGTGGACAGTACGCTATTGACGGTGATACCGCGCAAACAGGTCCCGGAATTGCTGAACAGTTAGGACTTCCTCAAGTTACTTACGCTAAAGAAGTTGAATTTACAGGCGGAAGTACCGTTGTTATTAAACGTGAAGTTGAAGACGGCATCCAAAAAGTCGAAATGACTCTTCCCGGTTTAACATGTATGCTAAAATGCGACTACGAACCGAGAATGCCTTCGATTAAAGGCACAATGAAAGCTAACAGAACTCCTATCGCTGAATATGGAATGGAAGATTTAGGACTTGATCCTGAAAACGTTGGCATAAAAGGTTCGCCTACTTTTGTATCAAAAGCTTTCAGACCTGAACAAAGAAATGCCGGCGAAATTATAAATGCGGCTGATGCAAAAGAAGCTGCAAGAACACTTCTTGAAAAACTTAAAGGTGATAAAGTTTTAGTTTAGTTATAGTTAACTGTCATCCTGAGCGAAGCGAAGGATCTGTTAAATAGTGAAAAGAGTCAATTGGACAGATTCTTCGGGTTAAAACCCTCAGAATGACAAAGAAATGGAGAAACAACTTAATGAGTGAATACAAAGGTATTTGGGTAATAGCAGAAAGAAAATCAGATAATACAATCGCGGGTGTTACTTTAGAACTTATTAACGCCGCTAAAGAACTTTCAAGCCAATTAAGCGGTGAAGAAGTAGGAACTGTTTTATTTGCCGGAAATGAAAATGTTGAAGATCAAATAAGAACAATTTCTGAAGCAGGAAGCGATAAAGTTTATCTTGTACAGAATGAAAATCTTGCTCAATATTCAACAGAACTCTATACAGATGCTCTATGTCAGGCTATCGAGCAGAAAAAACCTTCCATGATTCTTGTTGGCGCAACAACAACAGGCAGGGATTTTGCCCCTAGAGTAGCTTCCAGATTAAACACAGGTTTAACAGCGGACTGCACGGCTTTAAGTATTAATGAACAAGGCTTGCTTGCTGCTACAAGACCGACTTTTGGCGGAAACCTTATGGCTACAATTTTATGTAAAGTCGCAAGACCGCAAATGGCTACAGTAAGACCAAAAGTATTAGCAAAACCTGAAATGAATCATGGCACAGGCGCAGCAGTTGAAAATATTAACGTAAACCTAGATGCTTCAAGAGTAAAAGTAAAATTACTCGAATGGCTTGGCGCATGTCAGGTTGGTAACCAAAAAATCGAAGAAGCTGACATTATCGTAGCAGGCGGACGCGGTATGAAAAACGCTGAAGGCTTCAAAATTCTTGAAGATCTCGCTCAAGCACTTGGCGGAGCTGTTGGCGCAAGCCGCGCTTGCGTTGATGCAGGTTGGAGAGCTCACTGTGACCAAGTTGGTCAAACAGGAAAAACCGTTTGTCCTAAAGTTTATGTTGCTTGCGGAATCTCCGGTGCTATTCAGCATTTAGCCGGCATGACAGGAAGTGA
>DNRP01000175.1:0-2709 GCA_003499955.1 Cyanobacteria bacterium UBA9971 | reverse complement strand
AAAAAAAGAGAGTTGGTTTTAAAAAACCAACTCTCTTTTTTTTAAATATTCCCTTAATCCTTCAACGATGTTTTTTGCCAAGCCTGTAAATTTACTTATTTTTATTTTCTTTTAAATACACTTCGCAATTTTTACAGGAATTTTCGCAAGTATTTTGTGAAAATTCCCAACATTTTTTTCCTTTTTCTTTAAATGCAGCACAATTTGCTCTTACTTCCTGAGGACAATCCTTTAATTTCCAACAAGGCATAAGCTCCAATAATCTCTTAATTCCGGGGATACTAATATTTTCTTCATGAATCATATTTCTTAAACACTGTATCCATATAAGATCATTTTTAGAAAACATTCTCTTCCCGCCTTGTCTATGCGGTTTTATCAATCCTTCAGCTTCATAAATTCTTAAAGTCCTCGGATGAACATTAAGAATTTGTGTAGCCACTCCCATTGAATATACAGGTAAATTATCGTTAACTTCCATTTTATTCCTACCAAGACACCTAATATACTGTTAATTTTAGTATAGCAGAAAATCATAAATTTTAATCTGTTGACAATTATAATTAACAAGTTATATTATAAGGCTAGTTGATAGTTAAGAAATTATTAATTTAAAAAGTTTTTTAAAAAATGAGGATATAATTTGTATATCTCGTAAAAACGAGTATTTAATTTTTTTTAAAATAATGTTTTGTTTTTTTAAAGAAAGGTGCGTTTAGATTAGTTGTAAAGCAAATAATAAATTTAATTTAGTAAAAAACTGGTAGTTTGATTAAAAAAGAAGTCTTAAAAGTAGCAGAATGAAGAAGAAAAGGGGTAAGTAGCATGAATTGGTTAAAAAATTTAAAAATCATCCAGAAGCTTTTAGTTTTAATTGGTATTTTTGTCATATTTATCGGAATTGTGGGTTTTGTCGGCTTTAATATAATAAGTAAACAAAATGAACAATCAAATAAAATGTACTATTTAAATTTGCAGTCTGTAAAAAAAGCTCAAGAAATGAAAGCCAGCAGAATTAAGGATGAATCTCTATTGTTAGGTTTTATACTGGCAAAAGATTCAGATGATTGGAACAGAGTTGCTGAGGCAATGGATACAGCAGACACTTACACTGCAAAAATATTTACAGAATTATCGAAATTTGATTTTAATAAAAATAACAAGCAGCTATTAGACGAATTAAACCAAATAAATGATAAATGGTCTGATATAGGTGATACTATTACCAAACTTGCGAAAAATGGAAATAAACAAGGTGCTTATGAATATTATTTAGCCAATATTAAAACTCACGATACTCTTATGCAAAAAACAAATGAATTTGTAAATGCTATAAATAATGATGCTGAAATTGCAAACAAAAAACAGGATAAAGAAGCAACATCTGCAAAATATCAAATTGTAATAATAATATTAGCATGTCTTGTGATTTCTATATTTTTAGGCTTAATTATAGCAAATATGATCGCAAAGCCTGTAAGTCTGGTTGTAGATAATTTAAAAGAAGTAGCAGAAGGCAATTTAAGAGTAAAAAATATAGATAATGATGCAAAAGATGAAATAGGAATTCTTGCTCAGGCGCTTAATGCAACTGTTGAAACATTAAAAGGGCTTGTAGGTACAATAAATCAATCAGCAGAAGATATAGCTGCAAGTTCGGAAGAAATGAGCGCATCCTCAGAACAGACAGCTTTGGGCGCGCAACAGACAGCAAACAGTACAACCCAGCTTGCACAGGGCGCTCAGGAAATTTCCAGAAACGCAGAAGACGGCGCTTCTAATATTAATAAAATGAACAAAGCAATACAGAGCGTTTCAGAAGAAGCTAAAGTGGTTGCAAAACTGGGAAATGACACAGAAACAAACGCAAATATCGGAGCCGAACACGTTAAAAAAGCCGTTAACAAAATAGACAGCATAAAAAAAGTATCAGGAGATATTTCAATAAATATTTTCGAACTTGGCAAATTAAGTTCAGAAATAGAGCAAATCGTTGACTTAATTAAAAATATAGCCGGACAGACAAATCTTTTAGCCTTGAATGCAGCGATAGAGGCAGCCAGAGCAGGAGAACACGGCAAAGGCTTTGCTGTAGTAGCTGACGAAGTTAAAAAACTGGCAGGACAGTCAGCCGGAGCAACAGAAAAAATAACTTTAATGATCAAGGAAATTCAAAATAAAACTCAGATAGCCGTTTCAACAATGGATAAGGCTACTAATGAAGTTGAAGAAGGTGTATTTGTAATCAATGATGCCGGAAAAGCACTTGAAAACATAATTACACAGGTAAAATCAGCCAATGTAAAAATTCAGGGAATAACTAAAGAAATCGACGGAGTAGCTAAAACTTCCGAAGAAATGGTGAAAATGATAGAAAATATCTCCGCAATAACCGAAGAAACAGCAGCAAGCGCGGAAGAAATTTCCAGTATAACGGAAGAACAAACCGCAAGCCTTGAAGAAATAAGCGCAAGCTCACAGACTCTTGCCGGTGTTGCGGAAAAACTTACCAGACAGGTTTCTGTGTTTAAAATCTAAATAATTTTAGCCAGATGCAATGACTCATAATTAAATCCTCCTAAATGATAATATTGTCATTCAGGAGGATTTTTTCTTTCCGGTCATTTTTCATGATAGGTGTAAAAAATGCCCTTTAATTCTGACAATACTTAGTTCCCGTCATTTCATCGGGAAGAAAAGTCTGTTTTG
>DNRP01000020.1 GCA_003499955.1 Cyanobacteria bacterium UBA9971 | reverse complement strand
TATCGGCGAGGCGGCGGCGGGCGTTCCTCGGGGCGAGACAGGAAAGAGCTTAGATGCATTGAATAAAGTATTCTAAAATTAAGTGTTTGGGATGTCCTAATAGTTAAATTAAGGCATAAAAACATTCAATCAACTTATATCTTATAAAAAAAAGATAATAAAAAGATAATAAAATGATTGAAAAATAAAACATCAAATAAAATGTTCTATAACAAAAATTAGATTTTTGAATATTTTCATTATGAATCCACAATAATGATAATATTATACCTTCTTTTAACCCCAAAATTAAAGACAGGATGTATCCATTTTTAGAAAAAAAATCAAATAAATAGTCAGGAATGTAAACTAAAATAACATAAAAAGAAACTAGATAGTTGATATAATTTAAATAAAGAGTAAAAATTATAAAATTTGAAAGATTATCAAAAATTTGTTTGCTTAAAAACTCATATTTTTTATTATTAAACAAAGCATTACTGGCACAAATGCATATCAAAATTGTTGTCAAAAATATTATTACCATCATTTTAATGGTCAATAAGTGATCAGAAGAATAGCAATATAACATAACTAAATCAAATAAAATAAAGCTAGATGTTATACTCAAAGTAAATAATAACCAAATATTTTTAACAAAATATATCATGGCAAAACTAGAGAGTAAAAAATTATTTAATCTTTTTAATTTTTCGTTTTAACTGTTTAATGTTATCATAGTTCGGAGCCTCTGCTTCTATAAGATTAAAATATTTTTTAGCATTTGCATAATCATTTATTGCTAAATAATTGAAAATTAGTAAATTATAGCAATCCATAACAAGTCTCCATCCAAAAGGAGTGACAATTTCATCATATTTTCCAATGAAGGCTTCACATTCGTTAATGCACTTTTGATATTCTTTTTTACTGTATAAATCACTTAACATAATTAATTTTACCAAAGGTATGCATTGGTGATTAGGAAATTTTTCTATAAAAAAACGCAAGTGATTATTTTGTTCTTTTAAATCGAAAAATAAAATTATTGTTGCTAACGCCGAATAATTGCTGTCTTGACATGTATCTTTTATTAAATTTAAGGTGTTTTTAAAAGTTAGAATGTCGTTATTAATCTCATCAGGTGATTTTTCATTGACATCCAAAATCAATAAAATCAATAAAATCAATTTTTCGGAAATATCAGTATTAGCATTATTTAAATCATTATAATATTTATCCTTAAGCAAAATATATTTTTTATGAATTTCTCCACTTAACGTCACACGTGAAAACAAAGAAAAAATGTACATGGATTCCAAAGAATTTGGTTTATATTTTAATATTTCTATGGAATAATCAAGTAATATGGGGTCACTTGACGTTTCGGCGCAATTGATAGTTTTATAAAAAGGCAAAAATAAATCATCAACTGATTTGGAATGAGCTTTTATTGGAATTGTTAACATTATTGCTATAATAGATAAAATTAAAAAATTAAAAAATTTCATTGAATAGGTTCCTCACTTTTTGGATCAAATTCTTCAATAAGGTAAAGATCAGTATCGGAAGCAGGAGACAAATTATACCCAAATGCTGATAATGGTCCCATAATTTTGGAAGATAAACAATAATAATAAGTATCAGAATAAATATATGCCATGTGGTAAGCGCCGTTCATAGATGCTGAAATGGGATTCCAGCAGGTGTTATTATAGTCATAATTTAATTTTTCCCAATAAAAACCAATTTCTTTTTTAGTTATTTTAGGATTTTCTTTTAGGATTTTATTTAATTGGGTTAAAATTTGAACTATAACATAGTTGCTCACCTTACCTTTATAGCCTAATATAATTTTGTCTTCACCTGTAACAGCTAGAGTTTTATGCCAGGCACAAATTCCTCTTGGCGTACCTAAACTATCACATCCAGCTAGCACTAAAACATTAAGATCTTCTGAAAATTCGGACTCACCATTAGGTTTTATTAATGGGCATACTTCGACTTCACGAGTAAATTTTTCGCCATTTTCATTTTTTACTATAAATTTTTCTGTAGTATGAGAAGCCGGAGTGATAATAATAGGGTTATTATTAGCTTTAACCAATTCACCGAAACATCCAGTTAGCAAAGTTCCGTGACCTTGCAGTACAAGCCAATCTGCTTGATTTCTTAAAAGTATTTCACCGTTAACATCCGAACTAGAAAGTGTAGCACTGACTTTTTCAGCACCGCCTGATTTAAAAAATGAAAATGAATTTAAATAATCAGCATAGCCTTTTTTTACTTGCTCTATATCAAAATCTGTTCGTCCAAGACGTGTACCGAAAAGATGATTTTGATATAAAAGCAAGGGTGATTGTAAATTAATTTCACATCTAGAACAAGCTATACTTTCTTTTTGAGCATCGTTTTCGTTGTTTATAAGGTTTTCGACACTATCTTTAGGATCATTTGTTTCATTAGGTTTGAAAATAGCATACGGCGCATATTCGCCTCGACCACCTATTACAGTTACATACTTATACCTATTAGAAACTGTACTATTCAAAGTAATAACAATTGGGGGCTGATAGTATTGGTTATAACCCGGTTCGTAATAGCATTTTATACAGATTCTGTCATTGGCGGCAAAAACGCGACTTGAATTTGAAGTGCCTGAAAATTCATTGGTTTCGAACCGTATTTCTTTAACCTTCGTTTCTTTTTTATATTGTTTGATCTCTTCTTGGTCGGCAATATTGGTTTCTGCAAATTCTATTATTTTTTTATGGAATTCAAGATTGTTAACTTGATCGGTGATGTTTTGAAGGCTCAGTCTGGACATACATTCGAGGGCGGCCTGATCAATACGTTTCGGCCCCCATTTTAGATTGTCTTTATCGATAAGCAAGTCGCCCCGAAGTATTTTCAGATTGCCCAGGTTGCCCGAACTGACCGCTTCGTCATAATCTATTTTACCTGCATATTTTATGGTAAATTTGTACGGGCAGTTCTTTTCGAAGTATTCTTTGAATTCTTTTGCTAACTGTAAAGATTCGTCCCATTGCCCGGCACTGTTAAGATATATGGCTATTATTAAATACTTTTGACTTATTTTCTGATAGTGAGTTTTAATATCGTCTATAGCGTACTTCATTACCCGCTGCAGATATTCAGGATTGTTTTCATAAGTTACGGTATAACCCGGAAGTATGTGCGTAAGTGATAGCAAGTCTTTTACATACTTTTCATAGTCGGCCTTCAGCTTGTTTAAAACGTTTATTTCGTTCCTTATAACTATCAGAAAGTCATCATTCGCCTTTTTAATTTGTTCTTGGCGCTTTTTCGCTTTTTTATTGACAAATTTTAGCAGATCGTTTCCCGCCTCGGTATCTCGGCTCATTTTTAGATACTCTTCATGCATCGAAGTTTGAAAAGTGGGATATGGAACGGTTTCAAAAGAACTCGGCCATCTCAGCATTCGAAGCATTTGATCTTCCAGAGCATAATTTTGGTCTTTCTTCAGTTTGGCGTCAGCTTTTATTAGTTTTATAAGATGACAAATGTCAGGCCGGGTTTTGTAATATTTGCCGTAAAGTTTATCGCAGGCTTTATTAAAATCGTCTAAAGACAACGATTCAAACGAATCGTAAAGAGTTTTAACTTCTTTTCTTATAGCGAGTTCGTCGGTATCTATGTTTATTAAAAAATCTTCCGGCAATTTGGCGGGAATTGAATCGTCTGTTTCCGGATCGTCGCCTATTCTGACCGCGGCAATCCGCGGTGCCGCTTTTTTCTTTTTCTTGGCCTGTTTCAGAGCAACACGCACTTTGTTGTAGTTTTTCTTTAACTCTTCGTTGAATTCCTTTGCCGCGTCCTTTTTATTCTTTGGCGATTTAACTTTGCTTTCAGAGCGTTTTTTATCAACGAAAACAAATTTGGGCTTTGCTTTCGAGGTATCTGTATCGGCAATGCGCTTTGTTTTGGCGGGAACTGAAATGGCTGGCGTTTCTTTAATTATATCCGGCTGTGAATTTGGCGCGTTCAAAACATCAGCCTTATTTATCTTTCCTTTATTTAGCGAATCTTTTAACCCGGAAAGCCCTTCGGCGTGGATCGCCGGGGTAAGCCCAAAAAGCAGGGCCGCCGTGACCAGCAATAAAAATCTTTGCTTTATAGATAAATAAGGTGTTTTCAAAGGAACGCTCCT
>DNRP01000014.1 GCA_003499955.1 Cyanobacteria bacterium UBA9971 | reverse complement strand
TCTCCACCATAAAAGCCCAGAGCCTGCAAGGGTTCGGGGCTTTTATTATTTCAAGTGTGCCTAATATAGGTTTTCATGTATAGGTATAGGTTTTCATGCAAATTGCGAACTCGGAAGCATTGCTGATAGTTAAACACATCGCCACATACAGGCGTAAATTTTGGTCTGAGATGGCTTGCAAAAACTTGCAGCTTTTGCATCTTTCTTTGATTTTTTGAGGGCTTTTTGCATCTCGGTTTTAGGCGAATCTGCCCTGAGCATGCTGCACGTAAAGGCTTTGCCCGATGCAAGCGGCTGCAATATAGATGCAACTACTGCAAGGATTTTATGAAAAACTGCGACTGAGAAAGTGCAAATTTCCGAAAATCGGAAAAAATAGCCTCTGTCACATAGGGCGAAATATATAATAAATCCCCGATATATACATATATTCTATGTTTGCGGGTTTTTGCCATTTTATGTTTGTATTCGACAGAAATGTGCACGAAAACCGCTGAAGCAGGAAGAACAAGGAAGCAAATTTTACGAAGGCGGAAGCTTTTTTAAGTGATCTGTACCCGTAGCTTCGGACAACTAAGCAGCAAGTAAATATTGTTTATACTGGACAGGTGTCATTTTATTTTTATTCCATTGATAACGATTATTGTTGTAATTATACACGTAATTTTTTACCATATCTTCCAATTCTTCAAAAGTTTTACATTTTTTGTAATCAATATCATCTTTTAAATGCCCAAAGAATGATTCAATAGGGGCATTATCAAGACAATTGCCTGGTTCTGACATTGATTGTGTTATTCCATATTTTTTTAATAGTTTTTGATAAACAAGACTCCTGTAATGACCACCTCTGTCAGAATGTAGTATTAGTTTGTCTAAGCATGCAGGCGGTGTTAATTCTACGGCTGTTTTAATCATTTTGATAACAAAATCAAGTTCAAGAGTTTGTGAAAGCGTATATGCTATTATTTCACCGCTGGCAATATCTTTTAATGCGCTTAAATATGCTGTATTATTTCTTTGATATTGTAAATAACTAATATCAGTACAATATGCTGAATTTGGTTTTTGTTGTTCAAAATTCCTATTTAAAACATTTTGATAAAGCGTACCATCACTGGCTATATCAGCAATTCTTCTTCTCTTTTTCTTTCTTCTGATAATTGTTTTTAAATGATATTTTTGCATTATTTCAATAATTTTCTTGTGATTTATTATTTTGCCGTAATTATTTTCCAGAATCATTTTTATTGTTCTCCAGCCAGCTTTTCGCTTGTTTTGAAAAAAACCTTGGATATCAATAAAATATTTTCTTCGTCTTTAATCTTGATTGGTTTATCTTTGATATTTTTTAGCCAGTAATAATAGCCGCTTTTGCTGACATTTGATAATTTACAAAGCTTATTAACAGAAATATTTTGAGTTGAATGGATAATTTCATATTTTTGTTGTGGACTTACCTGTATTCTTCCTCCAGAGCCTCTAGCTTTTTTAAAAATTCGTTTTCTGCTTCCAGATAAGCTATTTTATCATAAGCGTCTTTTAATTTTCTATATCTTTCCATACGTATTGGAGCTATTTTAGCATTTTTACGCCATTCTGATAAATTTAATACAGCGTTTTTGTCGCCAATCACATCTAAATCTATGCCGGCATCAATAAATATTTGTCTGGCTGATTTGCCTCTGAGATACTCTCTTAAGGCTTTTTGCTTAAATTCTTCAGTATAATACACTGAAACTTTCCCAACCGAATAAACTACAGGATTATTCGATAACTTTTCTCTTTCTTCTTCTGTAAATTGTCGTTTTTTCATCTTGTACCTCTTTATTTTATTAAATGAAACTTCCGACTTTTTGTCCAGTTTCTCGGGTACAGATCAAAGATAAATTTTTAATTAATCAAGACCCTAAACTTGGAGTTCAAACAAAGTTCAGCAAAACAATCCGCTCTTATTTATTCCGCTTTGATGAAACTATGGTTAAATATTTCCTTGAATGGTACGAGCATTTAAGGATAGACAAAGTTTTTGGCAATACTGACCCGATATTTCCACGAAATAAAATTGAAAATGCTGAAAATTCCTTGAGCTTTGTTTCCAATGAAATTGACGATAAATTTTGGCAAAGTGCAACAAGCATAAGAGATATTTTTAAACAAAGGTTTGAACATGCCGGAATAGAATATTTTTCACCTCATACGTTCAGGCATTTAGCTGTTAAATTAGCCCTACAAAAGTGCAGAAACGGACATGAAATAAAGGCTGTCAGTCAAAACTTCGGTCATGAGTATGTAAATACAGTAATGATGACTTACGGAACTTTAAACGCTGTTCAAATGTATGATACTCTTTCCGGCATGACTTTCTCGGAAAGTTCCGATAACTCTGATAACTTGGCAGAACAAATTCAGGAACTTTTGAAAAAGAATCGAAAAGGCAATTTCTAATCTTCCGCAATCTATTTTTTAAGCTCTGCTTTTTAGCAGGGCTTTTTTATTTTTCCAACAAAGCCTGAGCTTTTCCGAAAGTAATTTTATTAATAATAGGCTGATGACTGCCTTCTTTAACAATTCCACCATGCCGGATAATTCCTTTATAGAAATCATTTGAAAGTATTTTTGCGATTGAATTATAAGCAAAATCTTTGTCGTGTTTAGATTTATAGCCTGATTCTTTTAAAGCTCTCTGAACTTTGGAAATTGTTTTTAATTCCATAAATTTTGAGAAAATAAATTTTATTAATTCAGCGTTTTCTTCATCAATTATTATTTCTGCTTTATCGTTCCACTTATAACCCAAAGGGGCATTACCGCAAGCTTTTAAGCCGCTTTTTGCTTTTGTTTTCCTGCCTTTTGCAAGCTTTAAAGAAATGCTCATGCGTTCGTACTGGTCAAGAGCTTCCATAATTGAGTTTACAAGATAATCATTCGGGTCTTTGGAATATATTGAATAATTCGGCTGTTCTATACTTACAACATCTGCATTAACCTTTTTAAATTCCTTCTGAATAAGAGCTTTAACAGTATCACACCTCCAAAGTCTTGAAGTATTGAGAACAATAACTTTATTAATTCCGTTAAAAGTTGTTATTAATTCGGTTAAGCCTTCCCTGTTTATTTCTGTTCCTGAAATTCCTTCATCCTTGAAAATCTCTATAAGTTCAAGATTATTGTCTTTACAGTATTTTTTAATTGTCTGTTCCTGAGTTTTTAAGCCATAGCCTTTATCAACCTGAGTTGAAGTGCTTACTCTTATGTATCCGAAAACTTTTTCCATAATCTTAAACCTGCTTTTCTATTATTCAAAGTAATATTTGACCGCTTTATTATAATAACAGGTTTTTGATATTTTTTCAATATTATACATAATAATTAAAAATAATATTATTAAAACTTAATGCTTGTAGTATTTTATAGATTTTGTTCTCTTGCTTTTGTTCAGGGAATTTTCAGAAGATAAAAATACTCATCTTGAAATTTCTTGAATATATGTAATAATATAAATGTACAACTTAGGTGTTTCTCCCTGCTTCGGCATAGTTCCCTAAGTTTTTGCTTTTATGGGGGATTTATTCCAATATTCTTGAAATTTGCTTATATTCATTAAAAATTCGCTTGATTCAATCGACATATATAATAACAATTCCTCAATATCAGCATAGCAGTTGTTTAATCCTGCCGGATGATTAAATACAGGTTCATGGTGAAAAACCCTATTTCTTAGCTTTAAAATAGGTTTTAATTTACTGAAAACCTTGTTAATACGTTTATGGCGTTTGGATGTCGGATTCTTTTTTGCTATAAAACTGTCATAATTAGGAAAGACTTCATCAAAAATAATAGGTTTTTTCATCCAGATAGCAGGGTTATACTTGCTATCACATAAATAAACCCAAAAACCAAAATTTAATTCAGCAATCAGCTTACCGTTTGTTAAAGGCATTTTTACCGGCTGACCGTTTTTGTAAACAGGTCTAGTTAATTTTTGAGAAGCCTTTACAATCAAGTCATATTCATCTTGAAGCAATATATTTTGAGTATCAGCTTCTTTTATTAACCAATCCTGCATGATATTTCTGTTTATGGCATTATTCAGCCTATTTCTTAATGTTACTTCCAGTAATGCCAAAGCCGGATACAAAGCTTCCGCCAATTCGATATTATGCAAATAAATTTGAACCAAATTTTCAATAGTGTCATTCGGTGAAAGCCTGTAAGCTTCAAGTCTTTCACTACTTATTGAATTTATTACTTCTGTTTTATCAAGTTTATCAGGCAAAATTCATATCCTATGCTAATTCTGAAAATATTATAGTTCATTCATAAATTAACATAAAGTAATTAATTAACTTTTTAAAAAGGTTTCATCAAATTGGTTTATGCAATCCTCAATAATTTGATTAGCTTTTTTTACATATTCTTCGTATTTAGCATACTGAATTTTATAATTTTCAGCGTTTTTATTTTGTAAATTAATATCATCAGGAACAGGAATCTTAATTTTTTTAAAATCACTTGGATATAAATGAGAAGTTTGCCCTCTTTTTTCTCTGTTTATTAATAAATAATAATTTTTGGTATTCAATAACTGTAATAAATAGTAAGGATTTAAAATTGATTGATTAACTCTAATATTAATAAGTTCTCCGACAAAAGTAATAGCTTCTTCTTGTAGCTCTTCTGGAATTTCAACTATACATGGATTTTTTCCTAAATATTCAGCTTGGTGAGCAGATGAAAGAATTAAAATATCACCATTTTTAATAACTTTTGTTGAGATTATATCAGGATTAACATATTCAACAAAATCAAATCCAACTTTTCCTTTTTTTAATGATGCAACTTTAACAATTTTAGGGTCAGCCGGATTTTCAGAATAATCATCTTTTGCAGGAGTGCTACCATTGAAAATACAATTTTGTTCGCATACATCGCCTAATTCCATTAATGGAAACGGACATTTTGAAATGTCTTTTAGAATATCCTCAAACATTGGCGAATAATAATAAGCATCAAGTCTGTTTTTATTTAATTCACTTAATTTTTTTACAAAATTATTATATTCATAAAAGTGCTTGCCTGATTTATATTCATAAAATTTTTGTATTACTTCAGATAACTCGCTTTTATCCTTTCTGCCAGTCGCATCATAACCTACTTTATTTATTATGCTTAAAAAGATATTATAATCTTGTGTTTTTTCATTATCTGCTTTTTTTCTTAATAATAAAATAGAAGATTTTAGTCCTGCTCCATAATGAAGAAAAGTAACTTGCGGAAGTGAAAAAATAGCTTCAATTTGAAATTTATCAATAATAAATTGTCTAACATATTTAAGTGTGGTATTTGTCAAAATGCCATCGGGTAAAATAATAGCCAATCTTCCAGATTCAGGCTTTAAAAACTCCCAACATCTTTCAATGAATAGGACTTCGGATTTTTGTGTTTTCTTTGGTTTATTATCATTAGATTTACCCAATTGATAATTCCCAATATATGGTTTCTCTTCTTTTTTTATAGTTGCCCCAAAAGGAGGATTAGTAACAATTAAATCAAATTTTTCTTTCTCAAATTTTTGATTAATTTCTTGTATTTTAGCAAAATCTTCTAAAGCATCTTCCCCGATAACATTAGTATGTCCATCGTCATGAATTATCATATTCATTTTAGAAACTCTTGCTATTTTATCATTGACTTCTATTCCGAATAAATTGTTTGCAGCAAAATCATGCCAAAATTTATAATGGTCAGCAGTATTCGGGGCATAAAATTCAGTTGCTTGATTTCTAATACTATCTAAAGCATGTAATAAAAAGCCTCCACTGCCGCAAGCAGGGTCTAAAACCTTCAATGTATGATTTATATTACAAACTTTAACAATAAAATCTACAATTTCTCTTGGGGTAAAATATTGTCCTTGTTTACCTTTAAAAAAATCCTCCATAAACTGTTCGAACGCAACACCTTTCGTATCAAGGTCAGTTTTAGAAAGATTAATACCTTGTAAATGATTAACCACTGTAAAAACTTTTGCCGGTGAACTTGTAATATTTTCCGTAAAAACATCGGGGTCTAACTCTTTAGCTTTTTGATAAATACCTGTTATTTTTGAATAAACTGATTCGGCTGATTCATAAGTTTTGATTTGAAAGTCATAAGGGTCGCCACTTTTTCTAGGAGTTTGTTCATCTCGTACTTTAACAAATATTATTTTGCATAATTCATCAAAAGCTTCTGTTGGTGCCATTCTGCCCCCATCCCAGAGGGTATCGTTACATTTTTTTAGGATTCTTATTAATTCGCCCTTGCTTATAGCTTTTATATCCCAATCCGGGTCATTTTTTTTATATCGATATTCTTGTACCACTCCAAAACTTATGGGAATATCGGCTATTATATTTTTTGTTCTTTCATTTTGAGGGAAATTTTTTGCATCGTAAAATCTTCTTGTATTTCCGGCAATTACTCCGCAATAAATACCACGTAATGAATTAACATTGCCAAAAGATTGTTCAATAGCTTGATTAAATTCATTATCAGTTATTCCGTCTTTTTTACATTCAATTATTATGTAGGGTTTTAATAATTTATTATCTTCATAGATAACTATATCCGCTAAATCACTGGGAGTTCTTCTTGGCACTACAACCTCTAATGCCATTTTTTCTTTTGGGTAATTGTAATCTAAAACTAATTCAACAAAATAAGAAGCTCTGACAAGTTCTTCAGGGTCAGAAAATTTATAAGTTTTTTCATTTTTAACATGGTAGGTAATTTTTGTATTATCTTCATTTATTGATAATATTTTTGCATTTACACCACGTTGTATATTTGCATCAAATGTTGATGATTGTTTTTCCTGTAATTCAATTGTCATTTCTCACCCTTAACAGCTTTTTAAGATACTTATTTTTTATAAAAAACCTCATTCATCGTAAAATGTCGGAATAAATACATTTTTACAATATTTAAGGTCATCAGTAAGTCATTAAATCATGAAAATATAAAATAAATAAGTCTTTTAATGCCGTTAAATATTCCTCTTGAAAATATAGATTTAAAAAGAGGAGTTTAATTTAATGCAAGAGCCAAATAAACTTTTTGGAAAACGTATAAAAGAACTCAGAGAAAGCAAAAATTTTACACAAGAAAAATTTGCTGAAATAATTGACATACAATCAAGACAATTAAGCAGAATTGAAACAGGGAAAAACTTTACAACTATTGAAACTCTTGAAAAAATTGCAAAAGCTCTTGATGTTGAAATTAAAGACCTCTTTGCTTTTAAGCATCAAAGAAATAAAAAGTTTTTAATTTCTGATATAACTAATATGCTTGATAATACTGATGAAAAGAATGTAAAACTTATATATAAACTTGTTCAGGCTGTATTGAGATAATTCTGTATAAAAAAATTTAGGTACTTCCAGAAGGGTCTGGGTATTGAGGGTAAGCAAACTCGCTATGAATTTTTTCAAACCGGCTGTTTGCAAGTTATTTTATAAGTGTATTACCAATGTATTTTTCCAGTTGTGCTATCAATCTTTTTACTTTCCTGTAGAAATGAAATTTTATTATCTTTTTTTTGACACAACCAGCATTTAGTAGCAATTAAATTATCATCAAAAACCTTTGGAGGTAGGGCAAGATTAACAACTTTACTGTTACATGCAATACTTGTATATATAATTCCAGTGTTTTTCTTTTCTAAATATCTGCTTGCTAACGCAACAGTCGTTTTGTAATTATATTCTTCATCTTTTGCCACTTCTTTTGTAAATTCATCAAATAAAAACTTTTGAATCCCTTTATCTTCAATACTTTTCAGTTCGCCCATAAAACATTGATACTCATACGTATTTTCTGAACGAGGAAAATTAAATTTAAAAATTACCCTATCAATGCCAAGAGCCCAAAAATATATAGGTTCATTTTTGTTTTTTAATTCATATTCTGAAAGAGTAAAAAAATCGTTATTATTAATATGACACTCTTCAACCGCAGTCTTGTATAGAGGAGCAGCATAAAAAATACTTTCTCCAACATCGTTTAATCTTCCTATAGTTTTAACAAAATTTGCGGGCGGATATTTTAATTCATTTGTATTTGAAAAGCCAGTGATTAAACCATGTTGAATATCATTTTTACGTACTCTGAAAAATTTTGTTGGTGCTAAAGGTATTGGAGTTTTAATTTCACCTTCAATTAATTCATTAAAGTCTTTTTTGATGATTGTAATATCTGTATTTTTTAAGTCATAAGAAGATATTTTTTCTATCAGTTCTTTTTTTTTATCAAAACAAACTTTATCTACAAAAAAGCCATCATGTAAAATACCAATATCTTCTGCGGATATTTTTTCCCCTAGTTTATCTCTATTCACACCATATTCATATCTGACATCGGGTAAATCTTTCATCGTTTCATTTAACAAAATTTTAATTTGGTTGTCAGTATCAATTATCCTAAGACAACATTTTTTGTACTTTTTACCACTACCGCAGGGGCAAAGACTATTTCTACCAATTTTTTTATTAGTCATAAACTACATTCCAAAACCTTCAAACTATACTTATACACCACAATACAGCATAAAATTTTCAATCCAATAAGTCTTTGGGTGTTAAACCTAAAGCTAATGCTATTTTTTCAATATTTGTAAGAGTAATATTTTTTTCTGCTCTTTCAATCATTCCAATATAAGTTCGGTGAACACTTGCTTTTTCTGCAAATGCTTCCTGAGAAAGACCTTGTTTAAGCCTTTCTTCCCTGACTTTATTTCCGAATTTTACTAATATATCTTTTTTCATAGGATTATTTTAAAATCTTGCATACTATAGTTCTACATACTATAATTAGCATAATAGATTAATTTTAATTAAGCTTAGGATAAAGAGGTTTAATCTTATGGATTTTTCAACTATTATTGAAGCAATTGGGAATGATTTAAAATTTTCCATTGATGATTTAATTCATCAAATCAAGACTTTAAGGGAAGATGTAGAAAAAATAAAGCAACAAAAAGGCATTTCTAATGAATAAAGCTGTAATTTATGCAAGGGTTTCAAGCAGGGAACAGGAAAGAGAAGGTTATTCAATCCCTGCTCAGTTAAAGCTTCTGCAAGAATACGCTGTAAAAAAGAATCTGAAAATTATAAAAGAATTTACCGACAATGAAACCGCCAAAAAAGAAGGCAGGACAAATTTTACTGAAATGGTAAAGTTTTTAAAGAAAAATAAAGATGTAAAAACAATTATTGTTGAAAAAACAGATAGGCTTTACAGGAATTTCAAAGATTATGTTTTGCTTGATAGTTTTGAAGGGCTTGAAGTTCATCTTGTAAAGGAAGGGGCTGTTTTAAGCGAAAATTCACGCTCTCATGACAAGTTTATACATGGAATAAAAGTTCTTATGGCTAAGAATTACATTGATAATCTTAGTGAAGAAGTCAAAAAAGGATTTCAGGAAAAAGCAGAGCAAGGGGAATATCCTTCAAAACCGACTTTGGGATACAAAAGAGAATCTTCAAAAATCATAAAAATAGATACTGAAACAGCACCTTTTGTTTTGAGAGCTTTTAATCTTTATGCAGAAGGGAATTATTCGCTTCAAAAAGTAATTGACCGGTTATATAAAGAAGGTTTTATTTATAAAGCCGAAAAACCTCAAATCGGCAAAAGTCATCTTGAATCAATACTTAAAAATATCTTTTATATTGGTAATTTCAAGTTCAAAGGCAGGGTTTTTAAAGGAACTCACGAAGCTTTAATTGACAGGGAACTTTTTGAACGAGTTCAGGAAGCCTTTAAGAAAGATAATAAGCCTTTGTACAGAAAAGAACATGAATTTGCGTTTGCAGGGCTTCTGACTTGCGGAGAATGTGGAAGTTCAATCACTGCCGAAATCAAAAAAGGCAAATATATTTATTATCATTGTACGCATGGAAAAGGCGAATGCTCTCAGGATAAATATATTAGAGAAGAAGAACTTGATAAACAGTTCAAGGAAGCAATTAAAAAGATTCATGTTACAGAAGAGCATTGAAAACGGCATTCAGATTCTTGATATTGCAAATGAAGCCTACGAATTATATATTTCTCAATCCGGTAATGAAAAAATTAAGCTGTTAAAAATCATACTATCGAACTTTTTGCTGACAGGCGAAAACATAAGCTATGAATACAAAAAGCCCTTCGACATATTAGCCGAAGGACTGTCTTGTACTATAGAACTGGGGCGAAAGGATTCGAACCTCTGAATGCCTGGACCAAAACCAGGTGCCTTACCGCTTGGCGACGCCCCAATGTTATTTAATTTTTATTTGATTATTCTATTCTATTAAACCTATGGCTTTTATGTCAAGGGTTTAGCAAATAAGAATTTTTTTTAAAAATATTTGTATGATATATTGAACAAGACGTTGTCGGGTTAAAACTCTTGAAATTCTTGATTTTTAAAGTATACTTCTAACTTAATAAGGTGTGGAATGAAAATTAATAATTTTTATTATTCGTGTTATCACATAAATTCTTATAAAAGAAGAGATTTAAAATGAAATTTTCTACTAAATCAGTTGTAATAATAGGAAGTGGGATTGCTGGATTGTATTCCGCAATAAAACTTTCTGAAAAAATCAATAAAGAAATTCTTCTGGTTACAAAAGCAAATCTTGGAGAAAGTAATTCCAGATATGCGCAAGGCGGGATTGTCGGTGTATTGCCGGAAAATTTAAAAGATTCAGTAGATCTCCACGTTCAAGATACCGTTAATGCAGGCGCAGGTCTTACAGATTCTGAAGTGGCAAGATTTATTTCCGAAAATAGCCCGGATGCAATACATGATTTAATAAAATACGGTGTTGAATTTGATAAAAACAGGGAAAATAAAATAGAATTAACGCTGGAAGCCGCGCATAGCATAAACAGGATTCTTCATGCCGGCGGGGATGCCACCGGAAAAAGCATTGAGCTTGCGCTTGCAAATAAAGCCGAAAAGACTAAAAATATTACAATTTATCAGGGAACTCAAGCTGTAGACCTTTTAATCGATTCTGACAAAAAATGCAGGGGCGTTATTCTTTATAATTCAACAACAGAAGAATATGAAACGGTTTATTCTTCTGTTGTTGTTATTGCAACAGGCGGAATAGGGCAAGTTTACAGCAATACTACCAATCCTGAAATAGCAACCGGAGATGGAATTTCTCTTGCGTACAGGGTAGGCGCTGTTATGCAGGATATGGAATTTGTTCAATTTCATCCTACAGCATTAACTATTCAAGAAAATGGTTCAAGATTTTTGATTTCCGAGTCTGTAAGGGGAGAAGGCGCACAACTTAAAAATCCTGACGGAGAATTTTTTACTCAAAATTATGACACAAGAGGCGATTTAGCTCCTCGTGATGTCGTAACCCGTGCTATTTTCTTTGAAATGCAGGAAAAAAGTTATTCCCATGTACTTCTTGATACTTCTTCTATTCCCAAAGAAAAGCTTATTGAAAGATTTCCCAATATTATAAGAGTTTGCAAAGAAAATGGAATTGATATTTTAACGGATTCAATTCCTGTTTCCCCTGCTGCTCATTACTTAATGGGTGGGATTAAAATTTCTACAGACGGAAAAACTTCAATTCAGGGACTGTTTGCTGTCGGAGAAGCCAGTTGCTCCTCTCTTCACGGAGCGAATAGGCTTGCAAGCAATTCTTTGCTTGAATGTGTTGTTGTTGCGGGAGAAATGGTGAAACATCTCGCTGAGCAACGTTTGGAAGTTCAACCAACGCAGGATTGTCAAATAGATTGTCTTATTTCGCAATACGAAAAGCAATTTTTTGACTACAAACCTGATGTTGCAGGGTTTATGATAAAGCTTAAAGAGATTATGTGGAATAATGCAGGAATTGTGAGAACAGAAAAAGCTCTGGTACAAGCCTTGAAAACTGTTAATGAGATTAAACTTGAATTTAATCAGAATTATAAATGTCGCGATGTTCATGAATATGAGCTTAGAAGTCTTTTAACCGTTGCCGAATTAATAATTAAATCGGCAATAGCAAGAAAAGAAAGCAGAGGTGCGCACTTCAGAGAGGATTATTCCGAAACTTCACAGAATGCCTACCACAGTTATATTTCTAAAGACCTCCTCTGCCATTGCGAGGAGGGCATAAACCAAACGAAACAATCTATATAACTTGCTAATTCAAATTAGATAGATTGCTTCGTCACTTCGTTCCTCGCAATGACAATAAGCTAATAAATAAGGACAAACTAAAAAATGATTACTCTTGATAATTTTATTGTTTATGACCTTATAAGACAGGCTCTTAAAGAAGATATAGGGCATGGCGATTTAACTACGAATTCTTTTATCAGTCCTGACAAAGTTATTGAAGCACGATTTAATTCTCGAGAAGACGGAATTTTGTCAGGATTACCGGTTGTAAAAATGATTTTCAAAATGCTTAATGAAAATATTGAATTTATATCGCTTTTGCAGGATGGAGACAAAATCCTTAAAAGGCAAGATATAGCTGTAGTTAAAGGCAAAGCAAGGGCTATTCTTACAGGAGAAAGAGTTGCTTTGAATTTTATTCAGAGAATGAGCGCTATTGCAACGATGACAAGCAAATTTCAGCAAGCCATAGAGCCTTATAAAGCAAAAGTTTCTGATACAAGAAAAAGTTGTCCTAATTTCAGGATTTTTGAAAAGTATTCTGTGAAGGTGGGAGGAGGATCTCCTCATAGATTTGGGCTTTATGACGCTGTGATGATTAAAGACAACCATATAAAAACAGCAGGAAGTATAAAAGAAGCTATTAAAACAGTAAAAGAAAACGTACCGCACACAATAAAAATAGAAGTTGAAACAGAAAATCTTTCTCAGGTAGTAGAAGCGGTTGATTCAGGCGCTGATATTATAATGTTTGATAATATGCCTGTTGAAGAAATGAAAAAAGCTGTGAAAATTGTTAATGGAAAATCTATAACAGAAGCAAGCGGGGCTATTACACTGGAAACAATAAACTTAATCGCGTCAACCGGCGTGGCTTATATCTCTACAAGTGCAATTACTGCAAAAGCAGGAATTCTTGACATAGGTCTTGATATATAAGCTAAAAATATAATACAATTTGTATTGGCGTTTATTTTGGAGAATTTTATTTTGCATGATTTATCCAATATTTCTAATATTTCTGAACTTTTAAAAACTTCCCCGGAAGTTTTGGCGAGACAAATCTGGTTTGATACTTTTTATTCTTTATATATTGAAAATATTTGGGATAATGTTGATGTATGGCGTTATATATCAATGTTTTCGATTTTGCTTTTGATTTTTTACAAGAAAAAGATAAGATTTTTTCATTCTAAAGAAGAAAAAATGGGGAGAGATAGAAATGTTTTTATAAATTCAGATCTTATAATGACGGAAAATTTCCTTAAAGAATTTTTGATTGAATTGTCCATAAACGAAACATTTCATAAAGCAAGATCTGAAAAAATAAAAGATTTTTGTAATTACTTTGAACAGGAAGAAAATAAGTATTTAAATAATGTACTTAAAGAGTCGGTTCAAAATTTTTGTATTAATTTAACTACTTTATTGAAATTTCTTGATGAACATTTTTTTGAAATTCATATACCGGAAGCTTATAGATTGTATCCTGACTTAAAACATGATCCTGATTTTAATTATGTCGGATTTCAAGAACAGCTTTATAAATTATGCAAAGAAGCAGAAATTTCATATTCTAATTATAGATTAATTGTAAAAGCAAAACTTTCTATTTAATAGTAATGTAATTCATAAATAGGAATTTAATTAAAATCTCTTGATAAATTGTTTTGTTATGAAT
The DNA here is from genome assembly GCA_003499955.1 of Cyanobacteria bacterium UBA9971. GTDB lineage: Bacteria > Cyanobacteriota > Vampirovibrionia > Gastranaerophilales > UBA9971 > UBA9971. Next base: position 3,661 of record DNRP01000014.1, on the reverse strand, counting down.
ACAATTTATATATTCTGTTATATAATATTTGAAAATAATTTAGTTTAATTTTAGGAGAAGTAATTTTGGCTGACATGATATTATTGACTACGAACACTGCTAACGCATATGATTTTTTATTTAATAATCTGTGGGATAATGCATATTATTGGCGTTATACCACAATAATTGCAATTTTTCTTATGGTTGTTTATAAAAGAAAAGTTTCATTTTATGAAAAATGTTGTAAACGTTTAGAAAATGATAAAAATATTGTAAGAAAAGCACTTTTTCTTTATTCAGAAGTAAATTTAAAAGAATTAATGAAAAATATTATTAATAATAATTGTTATTCTAATGATCAAATAAATAATCTTAAAGAATTTGAAAAATATTTACACGAAACAGAAAATAAGCTTGTAAGTGAAAATTTAAAAAAAGCAGTTGAAGAGGTAATGTTAACACTTAATAATTCAATTAATTTTCTGGGGAAATATTTTATTAAAGATACTGAAAACGACTTTTTTAAATTAAAAACAGATTCTAATATGGACTCGGTAGACGAATTTGAATTACAAGATAAAATATTAACAGTTATAACCACATTTGAATCAAAATATTTTAATTTTGTAAAAGAAATCAAAAACGAGTTTATTTAAAAGAAATTAGAATTATAAGTGACCAAAATTCCGGAAATTATTAATATTATATATCTTGGACCGGCAGGTTCTTATACAGAAATTGCCGCTGAAAGTCTTATTGGTTCTCATATTTCGCAGTTCAATAAAATATTGAAATCTTCGATTTTGCAAGTTATAGAAGCTGTTGACAATAACAGCGGAAATATAGGCGTTGTTCCGATTGAAAATTCTATCGAAGGTATTGTTCGGGAAACTCTGGATAATCTTGTCAGAACAACTTCAAGGGTTATGATTACCGGTGAAATTATTGTTCCTATTTCGCATTGCCTAATAAGTAAGGCGGAAGATATTTCTAAAATTGATAAAGTTATTTCAAAACCTGAGGCAATTGCGCAGTGTCGGCATTTTATAGCTTCTAATTTAAAAGACAGTGTGGAAAAAATTTCTGCGACAAGCACTTCGGAAGCTGTAAGACAGCTTGTTGATCTTCCCGCAAATTATGCGGCTATTGGCACTGCAAAAGCTGCGGAAATTTATGGATTAAAAATAATCGCCAAAAATATTAACGATGAAAAAGACAATTTGACGCGTTTTGTTTCGCTCGGCGCAAAAGTTCCTGAAAGAACAGGAAATGACAAGACTTCAATAGCTTTGACCGCGTGCAATCAGCCGGGTTCTCTTGTTGATATACTTACGGTATTTAAGGAAAATAATTTAAATCTTTCTTACATTGAATCAAGACCGGCAAAAAAGGTTTTTGGAGATTACACGTTCTTTATAGATTTTGAAGGGCATATTGAGGACGAGAATGTGCAGAAAACCATAGGCAAAATTGCGCCGCTTGTGCATTTTTANNTAATTATACTGTCGGTTTTAGCCAGTGTTGCATCAAATTTTGCTTTCTTTTCAATATTTTCTTGTTGAATTTTACTTGTATCCGAAGGTATATATTGCTGTTTTGCAGGTATTTCCTGTACTGGAGCAGGTTTTACAACAGAAGCAGCTTCTTTTGCTTTCAAGTGTTTTTCTATCATTGGATTAATACTTCCGAATGTATTTTGCTGATTTTTTGCTGCAACGGTAATCATGCCGGCTTTATTTTGTTCAAGAGCTTTCTTTAAATCATCAGTATTGTTTGAAGTTGCTGCATTTTCTGTTTTTCCTGATTCTGCTTCAGCTTTTTCTTTTGCAAGAAGTGCATTAGGTTTACCGAAAATACTGTGGGAGACAAATCTTAATATTTTGTCTGTTAAAGGAGTCAGCGCCAACATAAATAATAGAAATCTGCCGGTTCCGCCACCCACTCTTTTAAGACCGTTAGAAATAGTTTTTAAAACTCCGCCTTTTTTTGTTTTAAGTCCAGTGCTAAATAAAGTACCCAACGCTCTGAAAGGTGCTTTGAGTACTCCGCTTATCCCTGTTCCAGTAAGATTTTTCAAACTTCCAATACCTTTAAACATGAAGAATCCTAAAGGTATCATCATTATCCAACTTCCAAGTTTAGATATAGTGTCATGAGCAAGTGTGCTGACTTTTTCTCCTTTTGGCGCATTCCAGGTGTCTTTGACTATTTCACCCAGTAAATTAGCGCCCATGCAAAACATAAATGCAACGCCACCCAGTTTTATTGCATTGGAGCCTAGGCTTTTTATACTAACACCTTTTGTTAATTTTCCTACATGAGCAGAAAGAAATGTTGTCATATTATTATAAACAGACATTGCAATCTTTGACATGCCGGAATGATCTTTTGTAAAAAATTCTGCTCTATTGCTGAGATTTTTGAATATTTTTGTTTCGTTTCCTGCGCCAATAAGATCTTGAGCTTTTTTATATGCTATATCATAAATATTTTGTCCATTTTTAACAGAATTAGCAGCGTTTTTAAATTCATTAACATCAAGAATGTTTCCATATCGTCTTAAAAATCTTTCGGTAACTTTGGGTTTATTTACAGCTTTTTCTCCAAATTTTTTCAAGAGTTTTTCAGCAGCTTCGGGATTTTCCAGAGCTTTTTTAAGGTTAGCAACGATGACTGGAGGTGCTTCTTTAATTCTTATAGCTTCTTTAAGAAGTCTTTTTTCCGAAGTTTGTCCAAAGAACTTTAGAACTTTATCCCAAAGACCTTCTTTTGAAGGATCTTTACTCAATTCAAGGAGATTTATAAATCTTTCAGATGGATTTTTTCCTGCTAATTTAAGAGATTCTTGAATAGCTATAGGATTGTTAGTTCCTGTTTTTAATGTTTTTAAAAGTTCTTTAGATGCGGTTGTGTCAGGTTTTATAACTTCAACAGCTTCATCAATCATTTGATTCAATATATTGATTCTGCTTGGAGTAACTTGAGCTTTTGCCATGGAAAATCTTGGTGTTGCGGGTTTAGCATTTATTATTTGTTTTATAAAATTTGTATCCGGTAATTTAGCATAAGTTTCTTTTATCCAATTAAATTTAGATAATTTTTCTGTAAAATTATCAATATGTCCGATTAGCTTACCTAAACCTGATTTTTCAAAACTTTCTCCTTTAGGAAGCCATTTAAGCAGTCTATCGATAACTAAAAAGGGTACTGTTCCAATTGCTATATTAACCGGCTCACCTATAAGTGTTTTTGCAGTGCTTATTGCAGGGTTGGATTTTGCTGTTTCTTTTACAGGGTCTAATCTTTTGTCATCCATGTTTATCGGAAAACCGCCTTTGCCATCCCCATAAGTAGGCTGGTTTTGAAGATAAGGCTGTTTATATAAATATTGATTTGTATTTAAGTCTGTCATTTTTCCAAAATCTTTCCCATGTTATAAGTAGTCCTTAATTAATTAAAAACAGATTTTGGAAAGAAATTGCGTTTTTTTATGAAAAAAGTAGTTATGTAAATTCATGTTAAGTTTTTTATTGTCATTGCGAGGAGTGAAACGACGAAGCAATCCAAATTAATAAGGAATGGATTGCTTCGTCGCAAGCTCCTCGCAATGACGACTTGAATGAGTACTTTTTATCTATTTGGGCAGGAATATGTGGGACATGGGCATGGTTTGTAAAGT
>DNRP01000148.1 GCA_003499955.1 Cyanobacteria bacterium UBA9971 | reverse complement strand
CAGGTTAAATATAAAAAAGATGATTCACCTGTTACAGAAGCCGATATAGTTTCGCATAAAATTATTCTGGAAGGCTTAAAGCAAATTTCAAATTATCCTATTCTTTCAGAAGAAGCGGAAATTTCTTATGACGAAAGAAAAAACTGGAATAAATTCTGGCTTGTAGACCCTCTGGACGGCACAAAAGATTTTCTGGTTAAAAACAATCAGTTTACTGTTAATATCGCCTTGATTGAAAACAATAAACCTGTTCTGGGACTGGTATTAATTCCTGCCGAAAACCTTTGTTACATCGCTGAAAAAGATAAAGGCGCTTATAAAAATGGTGAAAAAATTTATAATGCTTCAATAAGAACAGAATTAATCGGCAGCGACAGCAACTTTCATTCAACCGAAGAAACTAAAGCCTTTTATGCCAAATATAATGTGGAAAATATAAAAAGATACGGTTCTGCTCTTAAGTTTTGCAAACTTGCAGAAGGGGAAATAGACCTTTATGCTAGATTAAATGGAACTATGGAATGGGATACAGCAGCAGGACACATTATTATGAATGAGGCAGGCTGTAAAATTATTGACGTTGAAACTAAAAAAGAAATTGTTTACAACAGGGCATGTCTTGTAAATAATCATTTTATAGCTTCCAGAAACAACTTGAATTTTTTCTGATTTTGCTTAGTTGTCGTAAAAATGATGCTGTTTAGGGCGAAGAAAAACCTCATCCCCCAGATTTAACTGAATTTCGCCATAACTGTCATGAGATAGATGGACAAGTATTAAATGGTTCGATTTGTCTACAAATTCGATTTTAACCATTACTCCGGCAGTCAAAATTCGATGTGCTTTGACAGGAAAAATATTTTCTTCATTGTTGTTTTCTAATAAAATTTCAAAATCATGAGGTCTTACTAAAAATTTTATATTAGCTTCTTCTTTGGCATTATTTAGTAAAAGAGTCTGATTTTTATCAACTCTTCCATGAAATACGTTTACATCTCCCAGAAATTGCATTACAAATTCTGTTGCAGGTTTATGAAATACCTCATCAGGAGTGCCAACTTGTTCAATTCGTCCGTGATTCATTACAATAATGCGGTCAGATACCTCAAGAGCTTCTTCTTGATCGTGAGTAACGAAGATACTTGTTATATGCAGGTCATCATGTAGTTTGCGGAGCCATCTGCGAAGCTCTGCCCTTACTTTTGCATCAAGAGAACCGAAAGGTTCATCAAGAAGCAGGACTTTTGGTTTTATCGCAAGAGCTCTGGCAAGAGCGACTCGTTGTCTTTGTCCTCCCGAAAGCTGTGACGGTAATCGATCAGCCATTGTATCAAGCTGTACAATACGAAGAAGTTCAAAGACCTGTTCATGTATTTCGCTTTTTGACAAACGTTCTTTTCTTTTTTTAACCTCCAATCCGAAAGCTACATTGTCAAACACGCTTAAATGCCTGAATAGTGCGTAATGTTGAAAAACAAAGCCAACCTGTCGTTTTCTGACTGGTTTGTCAATAACATCTTCATTATTGAAAAGAATTTTACTATTATCTTTTTCATCAGGGAGTTCAAGACCTGCAACAATTCTAAGAAGCGTTGTTTTTCCAGATCCGGATGGACCGAGCAACGCTGTCAATTTTCCGTCTTCAAAAGTCAGGTTTATATCATCAAGTGCTTTAAACCCGTTAAAAGTCTTGCTTATATTTTCAAGTGAAATACTCATTTTTTTATAGTGTCTCCAATTTATTAATTCGCGATTCAACAAAAAATTTCAGAGCAAGTGTAATCAATGCCAGAAAAGCTAACAAAGAAGCCACCGCAAAAGCTGCCGTAAAGTTGTATTCGTTATATAAAATTTCTGCCTGAAGAGGAAGCGTATTCGTTTCTCCTCTTATATGTCCAGAAACAACTGATACGGCTCCAAATTCACCCATTGCCCTTGCGTTACAAAGTATAACTCCATATAAAAGACCCCATTTGATGTTTGGAAGAGTTATTTTCCAAAAAGTTTGCCATCCGTTTGCTCCCAGTGTTAAAGCGGCTTGTTCTTCTTCACTGCCCTGTTCTGTCATTAACGGTATAAGTTCTCTTGCAACAAAAGGAAAAGTTACAAACATTGTTGCCAGAACAATTCCAGGAACGGCAAATATGATTTGTATATTGTTTTTAACCAGCCAAGGTCCCATCCAGCCATGAATTCCGAAAAGGAGTACAAAAATCAAACCTGAAACAATGGGAGATACTGCAAAAGGCAGATCAATTAAAGTTATAATAAAACTGCGTCCCCAAAAATCAAATTTGGCAAGCGCCCATGACGCAACTATTCCAAAAAACAAGTTAAAAGGCACTGCAATTGCAGCAACTAATAATGTAAGTCGAAGTGCTGATAATGCTTCTTGTTCTACAATGCTTCCCCACCATATGGAAATTCCTTCACGAAACGCTTCACCAAAAATAACAACTAATGGCAATATAAGAAAAAGAGCTAAAAATACGAGTGTAATTGCAGTAATTAGAGCATTTATTATAAATGGCGGATATAAACCTTTTTCTATATGCCTTGATTGCATTTTAAACTCCTTTTAATCGGTTGCTGCTCCAAGATTGGAGCATATTGATAATAAATAATAAAAGGAAAGATGCAAGCAGCATGCCAAGCGCAATTGCTGTTGCGCCCAGATAATCATATTGTTCAAGTTTGGTTATTATTAAAAGTGAGGCAATCTCTGTTTTCATCGGCATATTCCCTGCAATAAAAACTACAGAGCCGTATTCACCGATAGCTCTCGCAAAAGCAAGCGCGAAGCCTGTTATTAAAGAAGGAAGAATCATTGGAAATATCACTTTTGTAAATGTTTTCCATTGACTTGCTCCCAGGCTAAGCGCCACTTCCTCCAATTCGCGTTCAAGTTCTTGAATTGCAGGCTGGACAGTTCTTACTACAAAGGGCAAGCCTATAAAAATCATTGCAATAGTTATTCCTATTGGAGTAAATGCTACTTTAATTCCGGCATCGAGTAACGGTTTGCCAATCCANNATCAATAATTGAATCTATAAACCTTTTTCCGGGAAATTTTATTCTTACCAAAAACCATGCGACGATAAGACCAAAAAATGCATTTATTATTGCAGCAATAAAAGCAGTTCCGAAAGTCAGCTTATATGAGGCTAAAACTCTGGCATCAAAAATAACATGCCAAAACCCTGCCCAGCCAAGTTCACTGCCTTTAATGGTTAGTGCTGCTAAAGGAAGCAGCACTATAAAACCTAGATAAAGTAAGGTATATCCAAGTGTTAATCCGAATCCGGGAAGAACATTATATTGTTTAAATTTAAATTTCATTTACCCATTCATTCATTAGCTGTTTAAAAACTGTTTGAATTAATTATTCCTCGTTAGATAAATTTTATCAAATATTCCTCCATCATCAAAGTGTTTCTTTTGAGCATTTTTCCAGCCGCCAAAAACCTTATCAATTGTAAACATTTTTACACGGGGAAAACGCTTCATATCCTCAGCTTTAGCAAATTTTGGATAAACGGGACGATAATAGTGTTTTGCTATAATACGTTGAGCTGCCGTGCTGTATAGATATTTAACATAAGCTTCAGCCATTTTTCGTGTGCCATGAGCATTAACATTTTTGTCTATTACTGCTACAGGCGGTTCAGCTAAAATACTTACAGAAGGAACTATTATTTCAAATTTATCATGTCCAAGCTCGTTAATAGCAAGAAATGCTTCGTTTTCCCATGCAATAAACACATCGCCTATTCTTCTTTGAACAAAAGTATTGGTAGCTCCTCTTGCACCTGTGTCTAAAACAGGTACATGTTTAAATAAATCACTTACAAAAGCTTTTGCTTTTGCTTCGGCTTTTTTTACCTCACCTGCGTATACAGGATTATTGATTTTATTTAAACTTTTTAATTCCCTGTTCATCACATATCCCCATGCAGCAAGATAGTTCCATCTTGCGCCGCCGGAAGTTTTCGGATTAGGAGTAATGACCTCCACGCCCGGTTTAACCAAGTCATTCCAGTCTTTAATCTTTTTAGGATTACCTTTTCTAACCAGAAAAACAATTGTGGATGTATATGGAGAAGAGTTATTTAAATTGCGGGATTGCCAATTAGCTGGGAGCAATTTCGATTGTTTGCTGATTGCATCTATATCATAAGCCAATGCAAGCGTGACAACATCTGCCTGTAATCCGTCAATAACTGCTCTGGCCTGTTTTCCCGAACCGCCATGAGATTGCTTAATTTTAATATTCTGGTTTGTTTTCTTTTGCCAATATTTGGCAAATTCATTATTATAGTCTTTGTATAGCTCTCTGGTAGGGTCATAAGAAACGTTTAGAAGTTCCAGTGACTTTGCTGTTGTGGGATTTTTAGTAATTATGGTTCCAAATATAATTGCAATTAAAATTAATCCGAATATTAATTTTTTCATATTTTTTCTCCTTTAAAGAATAAATTTAAAACATATATTGTGTAAGAGCCATTAATCTTACGCTGTCTGTATTTTTAAGATTGTTTACATATACCGCATTCACTTGAAGTTTTATGTTATTACCCGCGGGTAAATAATTTGCGCCTATTGTATATTCGGTGTTTCTTGCGTTACCTGCGGATACTCTGCCGTTTATATCACTGACATTGGGATCAAAAGTATCAACTTTGGCTAATAATTGATATTTTTTGTTTATATCATACATATATTGTGTAAACAAGCCTCTTGCCGTTCTGTCTATTGATGAATAACCTTTTCTATAAGCAAATTCGCTTTTCAATGAATGTTTTTTGTATTTATAACCAATTGCTGTACCATAAGTTTGGGCTTCGTAGCGTGATGACAGAGCGGTATTTGTTGAATTGCCGACTCCTTGTCTGTAATAACCGCCGCCTATTTCAAGTTTTCCGTATTGCGGCAATTTGTGTAAAGGTTTGGCTGTTAACCATCCGCCAACGCCCATTGAATTATTGTAATCTTTATAATTTTCGCCTGATCCGCTAAAAGCTCCGATTGTGTAATCAAATAACGACCATTTCCCTGCAATTTTAACACCGGAATCTCTGTAATTGGAAAAATTTCTTGCAATCTGAGCTCTATCAATTGTATCAAGTGAAGGGACACCTATTTGACCTTCCACACCGATAGGAATCCTTGATTGTCCAAAATAAACAACGTGATGAGGAAGAATATCAGTAGAAATATAAGCATCTGCAAGAATACTGCCAACTGTAGGCGTGGTTGATGTAGAATGATATGCGTTGTTCCAGGTTCTATAAGGCAGCATTTGTGCAACATAATTCACATGTGGAGCCATTTTTCCTGTGATTTTAAGTTCTGAATAAGGTACAGAAAAATTAGGTGAATAATTATCAGCACCTTTTTTAAAATTGCCGTTATACTTAAACTGGAATGTTCCGCCAATTTTAAAATCTTCTCCATATCCGGTTTTTAATGTTTTGGAATTATTTTTTTCAATATTACTGACAGAACCCTGCAATTTCCCTACAGAATCTTCAAGAATGGCAACTCTGCCTGTAAGAGCGGTTATTTCTTCAGAAAGTTCATTTTTAAGTATATCAATTTGAACTTTTTCTGATTGATCAATATTAATTTTTTCCTGTTCAACTTTGCCGATTAAATTTACAAGAATAACAGCAGCTTCATTTCTTGTTAACGGCTTTGAGCCGTCAAATTTTTCATTCGCATCACCAACTAACAAACCATATTTTCTGGTGATATTTTCAAGGGATTTGTATGCCCAGTGTCCACTGTTAACTTCTTTTGCAGTAATATTAACCGCAGGTTTAAAATTTGCCTGTGAACTTTGTAATTCATCAAGAGTAATATTTTTCGCTAAAACTGTTGAGTTAAAAACTAAAAAAGCAATTGACGCCGCTAAAAAAACTTTTTTCTTCATACTAAATATTCTTCTCCTTAACATATTCCCTATATTGTCTATTAACATAGTATAGAATGTAGTAAAAAAATTATGTTATGTCAAGTAGTGTAATTTTTTCAAGTTTCGTTGCTGTGTAATTTCTTATATCTAAAAATACAGCCATTAATTTTTGATTTTTTTCAATGGGTGTATTTTCGTAAAAATATTTACTAACTGAATTAATAGGTGCCAAAGGTCCGTCCAGCAAACGAATTATATCTGCCAATACAATGTTTTCCGGTGGTCTGGAAAGACTATAACCTCCTGATGCTCCTCGTTTGCTCTGTAAATACCCGGATTTTCTTAATGTTAATAATATTTGTTCAAGATATTTTTGAGGAATATTAAAATTGTTTGCAATATCTTCAATTTTCACAAGACCTTTTCCGTAATTGCTTGATAAATAACCTAATGCTAAAAAAGCATATTCACTTTTTACAGATAATCTCATTTAATTCTTTCTATATAATTTTAAAGGTAGTATTTTTATTTAGTATAATCAAAGAATACCATAATTTATTCTTAAAATAAAAAGCGCAAATTTTTTGTGTAATATAATTAAAACTGTACCTACAGGCATTTTTAAGTTATCGTAAAAGAGAGTGGAAATAGTACAAGGGCAAAAATGGACGTTTCAATAATTCTGGTCAGTTACAACACAAAGGACTTAACAAGAGATTGTATTAAATCAGTTTATGAAAAAAACAAATGATGTTTCTTTTGACATCTTTGTAGTGGATAATGCTTCCTCAGATGGGTCGCCTCAGATGATTAAAGAAGAATTTCCTGATGTTAAGTTGATAGAAAGCAATGAAAACCTGAGTTTTGGAAGAGCTAACAATATTGCAATTAGACAGTGCACATTATCAGATGGCATGAGAAAGTTTATCAGTCAGTATGATAAAATCGACCCAAAACAGGTCGATTTTTTATTTTTTTCGCAAAGTTCGTGATAATATTTTCAAACTGAAAGATAATAAAGTTTCGTGTCTTTGTGTGTCGTTTTGATAAAAAAGCTTTTTGTTTACTTGAATTTGGAATACAAATACTATACAATAAAATACATGTATTGTATTGTATTTATGAAAGGATTATATTATGGCAGCCCCAAATCCACAAGAAAAAGAATCTGTTTCATTCAGACTCAAAAAACAAATTAAAAATGATCTTGCTACTTTATCAGAAACAACCGGACGATCTCAGACTTTTATAGTTGAAGAAGCACTTCAAGAATATATTGATTTAAACATGTGGCAGATTAATGCTATCAATGAAGGGATAAAGCAAGCTAATGAAGGTAAATTGCTTTCCACAGAAGAAGTTTTAGAACGTCTGGAGAAAAAACGTGTTCAATAAGTGCAAATGGACAAATAAAGCTCTTGAAGATTTATTAATAATTCAGGAGTTTATAGCACAGGATAATCCTAAAGCTTCTGTAGATATAATTAAAAAAATTGTTTTAACAGTTGT
>DNRP01000041.1 GCA_003499955.1 Cyanobacteria bacterium UBA9971 | reverse complement strand
GGATTTTTTTTATGCGGCATGGCAGAAGAACCTTTCTGCCCCTTAGAAAATCCTTCTTCAACTTCAAGCACTTCCGTTCTTTGAAGATGCCTGATTTCTATACAAAATTGTTCAATCGTCGTGGCTATAAGAGCAAGAGTCTGCATATAATAAGCATGCAAATCTCTTTGGATTACCTGCGTGGAAACTTTTGCAGGAGTAAGACTGAGTTCACGGCAAGCAATTTCTTCTATTTTCGGGTCAATATTGCTGTAATTCCCGACAGGTCCGCTAATCATGCCTGTATTTATTTCTTTTGCCGTACTTTGAAATCTTTCAAGATTTCGTTGCATTATATCAAGCCATAGGCACATTTTATGCCCAAAAGTCGTGGGTTCTGCGTGAATTCCATGAGAACGCCCGATGCAAATTGTTTCTTTATGCTCTTTGGCCTTTGTTTTTATTGACTCGATGACTGCTTTTAGATCTTCTTCAATGATTTTGTTAGCCTGTTGTAGTTGAAGTGCAAGTGCAGTATCCAAAACATCGGAACTTGTCATCCCCATGTGGATATATCTTGAAGATTCGCCGACTTTTTCATTTACACTTGTCAAAAAAGCTATTACATCGTGCTTTACTTCCTGTTCTATCTCGTTAATTCTTTTTATATCAAAGTCTGCTCCGGTTTCAATTTCTTTTAAGGCTTCATCAGGAATGTTTCCAAGTTTATTTTGTGCTTTGCAAACAGCCAGTTCAACTTCAAGCCAGCATTTGTATTTATTTTCAGGTTCCCAGATATTAGCCATTTCAGGGCGTGAATATCTTTCAATCATTCCTAAATCTCCTTTTTTCTTTATTTTTTAAGATTATATGATAAAAAGGTTTGATTTTATATTATAAAGAATATGTTTGTTTTTAGTTAATTTTTATATAGAAGGGGCTGACAGCCCCTTACCCCGAGTTCATTTTCTTTCTTTTGACGTCAAAAGAAAGAAAAACTAAAATCCCAAAGGGTCGACACAGTCAAGGGGGATTCCCCCTTGAAATCCCCCCTCTCCGTCGGGCGCCCGTTAGCGAAAGCTCCGTAATATTTCGGCTTGCTATTTAAAGTCAGCCCGTCTTGTTTGAGGGGCTTTAGCCCCGAGTTACGGGCATTGAACGCTTTTGATAAAAATCGTAGCAAGCCTGAAATATAGGAGCTGAAGCGTAGGGTAAAGTTTTCTTTTGCTTCGTTTTCTTTTGCATCAAAAGAAAATGAAGGCGGGTTTGGGTATGCAATACCCATTATAATCAAAACAAGTACCTCTATATAAATTAACTAAAAACCAACTTTTTTAGTTAATTTTTCAAAGATGACAAATTTAGTTATAATAATATTGTTATGAAAAAAGAAAATATACTTGAAATAAAAAACCTGAATATAAGCTTTCAGATGGAAGATGAACTTGCAAGGGCTGTACACGGAGTCGACCTTTCTCTTGAAAAAGGAAAAGTTCTTGGCATAGTAGGCGAATCAGGCTGCGGAAAATCCGTTACGGCAATGTCTATTATGAAATTACTTCCGTCAAATGCAATTATCGAGTCAGGAGAAATCTTGTACAACGGAGTAAATCTCTTAAATCTTTCTCCAAACGAAATGCAAAAAATAAGAGGAAGCAAAATTTCTTTGATTCCTCAAGACCCTTTGACTTCCCTGAATCCGTTATATACAGTAGGCGAGCAGATTATCGAAACCATAGAGTATCACAGGGAAATTTCCAGAAAAAAAGCAACAGAAATAGCCATAGAATCGCTTAGGAGTGTGAAAATTCCCGAACCTGAAAACAGATTAAATGACTATCCTCATCAATTTTCAGGCGGAATGAGGCAAAGAGCTATTATTGCCATGGCTTTGTGCTGCAATCCAGAATTGATTATAGCTGATGAGCCGACGACAGCTCTTGATGTAACAGTTCAGGCGCAAATTCTTGACCTCATAAAACAAATTCAGGCAGAAAGAGGGACTTCATTAATATTTATCACGCATGACCTCGGGGTTATAGCGGAATTTTGCAATCATGTGGCTGTTATGTACGCCGGCAGAATCGTTGAATACGCGCAAGTTGCCGATATTTTTAATAATCCCTTGCATCCATACACAAAAGGACTTCTGGAATCCTTGCCGTCGCCTGATAAAGAAGTCTTAAACGTAATCCCGGGGCAACCTCCTGCTATTACGGAAAATATTCCGGGGTGTGTTTTTCATCCCAGATGTCCTTACAGAATGGATATTTGCGACAAAGTAGACCCTNNTACTTGATTCTACGGTTCCTTTGCCCTGAATGCCGATTAACTCTCCTTTTTTATTTACAATCGCGCATCCTGAAAGATTTTCTGTATGAAGATTATCCTTTAAAATAGAAGAATTCACTTCAAAATAACTTGAGGAAGCACCAAATTCTTCATCAATAAAGGCACCTGACTTACACAAACCTGTATATTTCGCCGGTATTACTTTCGGTCCTATAAATTCAGGATGATGTGCTACTAAATAAACATCTTCTCCAGTTACCGGTAATCTATCTGCTAATTTTACAGGATTTGATTTGGCAATTTGCCATTTTTTAGGAATTTCAACATTAAAAATGCCTAAATCCCAATTGTTATTTTTTTTATGCTTAGTGACTGCATTTACAGAACAAGAACTTTGATTTCCTTTTCCTCTGTTTATTTTTCCAATGCTAAGCTCATCGATTTTTTTGAAATGTTTCCAAAAATGAGAAATTCCCAAAAAGATGTTGTCTTTTAGACAGATTGCATTTGAGCAATAGGTATTCTTTGTGTCTTCAGCAAAAGAAAATTTAACTGACCTTCTAACTTTTTCTACTGCTTTTGGAACAAGGAATGTTTCATCAAATAATTTCAGCTGCGCAAAATTTTTCCCTGAAAAAGAAAGATTTTGTCTGTTTTGATAATTATTAAAATTTATGTTATTAATTATCATCTAGCTACACCTCTGTGATTATACCAGTTATAGACAGAATTTTCGTCGTGAGTATTATCAATAAATGGCGCATAATTTGTGAATGTTAAATCATTTTGTGTTTCAAATAGTTTTTTCATTTCTGTTACCCATTCCTGATTTATATTGCCGCCTTTATAAACAGGCGCAGTAATATCTCCCCATGGGTCAACTATTACCGCTTCTTTGCCCCAGGTTGAAGGATTGCTTAAATCGGCGTTTTTATCCAGTCCTACAACAACAAAGACATGGTCTGTAGCAGTTGCATTTTGATATCGTAAAGGATTTGAATGAAATTTATCACTGTCTTCAATTTCAGAAAAGCCGGCAATCAGAGCAAAATTTGTAATTTTTTTATTTTCTGCCAGATATTTTGCAGCCAATACAGCATTTTCGGTGCAGTTTCCCATATGCATGCAAGGGGCTAGTTTACCGGTGATTTTCACAAAATCGTCAATGTTTTTTCCTTTTCTTTGCCTGTCTAAAAATATTCTGTCACCCATTAATTTATGTTTAAAATCCGATAAAGAATAATCATCGGCAAAGCTGCTCTCCTTAAACGAATTTTCCTCAATATCTTTAGTCGTAGAAAACAAATTCAGATTTTTAACATATTTAAATGATTCTTGGGCAAGTTTTAAATTATTTTCAAGCTGATTGTTAACTCCAAAAGATAAAAATCTTGCTTTTATTGAATCAGATGGGATTTTGGATAATGGAATCAAATTATTGTCTGATATTTTATTATTATTAATAGCTTTAGTTTGTTTATCATTTCTTTCTTTTACAAAATAAAAACCATTTAAATTTACATTTCCTATCATTTAATATTTCCCTTATTTAAATAGTTTACTTCTATACAAAACATCTCAAGCTAAAAAATTGCTAATAAAATAAAATTAAATACTTGATACAAAATCATGTTCGTGTTTTTTTAGATAATGACACTTAATGTGAGTAAGTATCGATTTCTATTGACAGTCATTCTTTAGCAAATATGATAAATATTCATGTGCAAAGTGTGAGTTAAAAAACATAATAAGTTTAAAAGCTCATTAACTTTGTAAAAGTGCCGGTGTAGCTCAACGGCAGAGCAACGGTTTTGTAAACCGTAGGTTGTAGGTTCGAATCCCATCACCGGCTATTTCTAAAGTGGGTAGGTGCCCGAGTGGCTAATGGGGGCGGACTGTAAATCCGCTGGCTAACGCCTACGGTGGTTCGAATCCACCCCTGCCCAATCTTTTCTTTTTCGAGAAGTGAAAACTTTACGAAAAGCGAAGATAAAAACCCCAATTGCCCATGTAGCGCAGGGGTAGCGCATTCCCTTGGTAAGGGAAAGGTCACGAGTTCAAATCTCGTCATGGGCTGAAAATATCCCCACAAAGTAATGTGATACATAATATAGACGGTATCAAACGATTGTTAATTTAAAAAGGAGAGTTTAAAATGGCTCGCGAAAAGTTTGCAAGAACTAAACCACACGTTAACGTAGGTACAATTGGACACGTTGACCACGGCAAAACAACATTGACAGCCGCAATAACTGCAAGTTTAGCTGCTGTAGGACAGGCAACTGCTAAAAAATTCGATGAAATCGATGCAGCTCCTGAAGAAAAAGCAAGAGGAATTACGATCTCAACAGCTCACGTTGAGTATGAAACAACAGCAAGACACTATGCTCACGTTGATTGCCCTGGACACGCAGATTATGTTAAAAACATGATTACTGGTGCTGCTCAGATGGATGGCGGTATTCTCGTTATATCAGCTGCTGACGGCCCTATGCCTCAAACAAGAGAACACATCCTTTTAGCTCGTCAGGTTGGCGTACCTAAATTGGTAATTTTCCTTAATAAATCAGATATGGTTGATGACGAAGAACTTTTAGACTTAGTTGAATTAGAATCAAGAGAACTTTTAAGCATGTATGAATTTGATGGAGATAATATTCCATTTATTCGCGGTTCAGCTTTAAAAGCTCTTGAAGCAGTTCAAGCTAATCCTAAAATTAAACGTGGCGAAGATAAATGGGTTGATAAAATTTGGGAATTAATGGATGCAGTTGATGAATATATCCCAACTCCTGAAAGACAAATTGACTTACCATTCTTAATGCCGGTTGAAGACGTATTCTCAATCACAGGTAGAGGAACAGTTGCTACCGGAAGAGTTGAAAGAGGAAAAGTTAAAGTTGGCGAAGAAGTTGAACTTATCGGCTTTGGTGAAACAAGAAAAACAGTTGTTACCGGTGTTGAAATGTTCAGAAAAATGCTTGATGAAGGTCTTGCCGGAGATAACGTAGGTCTTCTTCTTAGAGGCGTTAACAAAGAGCAAATTGAAAGGGGTCAAGTACTTGCTAAACCTGGTTCAATTAAACCTCATACAAAATTCACAGCTAACGTGTATGTATTGAAAAAAGAAGAAGGCGGAAGACATACCCCATTCTTCCCAGGATACAGACCACAATTTTATATCAGAACAACTGACGTTACCGGTTCAATCAAATTTGATCAAGAAATGGTAATGCCTGGTGACAACGTAGTTATGAATATTGAATTAATCGCACCTGTTGCTATCGAGCAAGGTATGAGATTCGCTATTCGTGAAGGCGGAAGAACAGTTGGAGCTGGTGTTGTAGATAAAATCGTTGAATAAGTTAAATACAAAATTGCAAATGCCTAACAAGGCATTTGCAATTTTATTAAATTAATCAAAGAAAGGTAGATATACTAAATCATGGCAACTAAGCAACAAAAGCCACAAAAAAAACAAAGAATCAGAGTATGTTTAAAAGCATATGAC
>DNRP01000133.1 GCA_003499955.1 Cyanobacteria bacterium UBA9971 | reverse complement strand
AAAGATGTTGAAATTATGGGATTTTCTGTGTCTTTTGAGTTTGATTTTCAGGGGATTTTTTCAATTCTTAAGAAATATAACGTTCCTTTAAGAGCAAAAGATAGAAACGAAAATCATCCGCTGATTTTTGGAGGAGGTCCTGTTTTAACGGGAAATCCCGAACCTTTTGCGGATTTTTTTGATATTATTATTATCGGAGAAGGTGAAGAAGTCCTTAATGAAATTATGAATGCTTACAAAGAAGTAAGAGATTTAAGCAAAAAAGAACAGCTAATTCATCTTTCAAAGATTGAAGGAGTTTATATCCCGTCTTTCTATGATATTGAGTATAATTCTGATGATACAATCAAATCTATTAAACAAAATACAAAAGATGCGCCTAAAAAAATCAACAAAAGACATATAAAAAACTTAAATAAAAGTCTTTACACTCCTATACTGACAGAAAAATCCGTATTCCCCGGCATGTTTCTTATAGAAATCGCTCGCGGCTGCCCGAAAAAATGCCGTTTTTGTATGGCTAGTTATCTTACGCTTCCCGCCAGATATCCTGTAGACGAAAGTGTCATTAAAATTATAAACAAAGGACTTGAATATTCCTCTAAAATAGGGCTTCTCGGAGCATTAATCACTGAGCATCCCGATTTTGAAAAGATTTGCGATTATATTTTGGAACTCAAAAAAGAAAAAGAATTTAAAATTTCTGTTTCATCGCTAAGAATTGACACAATCACTCCGCTGATAGTAAAAACGCTTGTTGAATGCGGTCAAAAACAAGCCACCATTGCGGTTGAAGCAGGAAGCGAACGGCTCAGGAAAGTTATAGGCAAAAAACTCACGGAAGAAGATATTTTTAGAGGGGTTAAAATCGCCCGTGAAAACGGATTAACAGGTTTAAAAGTTTACGGGATGATCGGTCTTCCTTCTGAAACACAGGAAGATATTGAAGAACTCGCTAATTTAATGAAAAAACTTAAAAAAGAAAATAAAGGTTTTAACCTGACTTTAAGCGTCAGTTCTTTTGTTCCAAAGGCTCAAACCCCTTTTCAACAAGAAGAGCGACCTGATGAGAAAATTATTAACACAAGAAGCAATTATTTAAGGAAAGAATTAAATAAAAACAAGGTTTTATTTAAGCCTACAAGCGTTAAATGGGATTACATACAGGCAATAATTTCCCGTGGCGACAGAAGGTTGTCTTATGTGCTTGAAAAAGTCCACGAACTGGGCGGAACAATAGGAAGCTGGACAAAAGCTTATAAAGAAATTTCGGAAGAACACACACTCCCAAATTTTGATTGGTATGCGAACAGAAAAAGAGATTTTTCCGAACTTCTTCCTTGGGAGTTAATAGACACGGGAGTCAGCAAGGAAACTTTACATAAAGAAGCATTGAGAGCTTATTCACCAATTTTGGATGTAAATTATCACCCAGATTGAGACAAAATATCAGCTAATTTGAGATAAAAGTTACTTTTTTAATTTAAATAGTATTCTTAATTTTTAAAATAAAAGAAGAAATATCTTTTATTCTACTCTTGGATTATGGGTAAATACTTCTTCGATTGTCCAGCGTTTTTTATACAAGCCGACCATATTTTTGACATTCATCAGCATTCTATTCGTTTCAAAGAAACGGTTTTTACGTCTGAAAATTTTAACTTTTGAATTGTTTTTTAAATAACCTATTTTTTCTCCATATCCACGAGGTATTAGCTTTTTAATAGGAGTATCAGACAATTTTCTATTACATATCCACCTGAATACAAAGCCCCAACCGTAATCAGTGAGTCGTTTTACGATCTTATCTGTTGAATAAAATCCATCGGCTAATACAATTTTAGGTTTTAATTTGAATTCATTTCTTAATCGGGATAATCCTGGCTTATACCACAAGGCAAAGCCTAAAGGAATTCTATGTCCTGAACTTTCCCACAAGAAAAAGACTATTTTAAAACCATCTTCATAACCTGATGTTTTTAAATTTTTAAGTTTACGAGCATATTTTTCAATCTATTTCAAAAAATCAGTAAAAGAACAGAGGATTATTGTCTCAAAAATTTAATTAACGAAGTTCAGAAACTTGCAGCATAAATTTGGTTAGACAAAAACAAGGGAAGATATTTTTTTATCATAATTTGCGACACTACCAAACACATTAAAAATTCAGCCTGTTGAGCCTGTCACTTGGGTATTTTTACTTGTTTTAGCAACTTTATTATTGATTGTTATGGAAATATTTAAAAAGAGTAGTTATAAAAATGTCTTAAAAACTTAACCATGCGGATTCATAAGGTTCTAGTTCTATTTGCAGTTGATGTTTATTATCCTGAATATTTGTTGTTATTTGTTTTTCTTTTTTTGTAAGCAGATTAAACAGAGTTTTTGAACCGGTTATTTTTTGTGCGGTTTCTTCCGGTAAATTAATCTTTACGCTGGAAGCTTTGTTTGAAAGATTATTTAAAACTAATATTTCCTGAGCTTTTCCTTTTTTGATAAAAGAAAATACATTATTTTTACTCGTATCTACTTTAATCAGTTTCCCATCAGTCATCGCGGGATTTTGTTTCCTAGCATTTATCAGGTTTTTAATATTTTCATAAATTTCATGCTTAGGATTTTGACTATCATTAGATATTTTATAAAAGTCTTTACTATTAATAGGTCCACGGTTAATCTCTCTGGAATCAAAAAATTCGGATTCGACAATTTTTGATTCATCTAGCGGTTCTTGAGCAGAATCATTTTTTAATTTAAACCCTTGGCGATTTTTTGCACATTCTTTTGC
This sequence comes from Cyanobacteria bacterium UBA9971, assembly GCA_003499955.1. GTDB lineage: Bacteria > Cyanobacteriota > Vampirovibrionia > Gastranaerophilales > UBA9971 > UBA9971. Next base: position 10,084 of record DNRP01000133.1, on the reverse strand, counting down.
ATAATCCCAATTATTGTTAGCTCCTATTTCATCGCCATAATAAACAACAGGTACACCTGGAAGTGAGAACATGACAGAATTTAACAGGCCTATTTTTTTTTGGTCATTATCTAAAAAATTTGCTAACCTGCCTCCAATACCAAGCCCTTCTCTGAATTTGGCTCCTTTGGGAACAAGTTTGTCATAAATGTTTTTTCTTGTTTTTATATCAACCATTTCAAGAGTCAATTCATCATGACATCTTGAAAATATTGACCATGCCGCAGATTCCGGGATTTCGGGTGTTTTGTTATAAGCTTTCCAGAAATGTCTGGAATCTTCAGTTAAAACACTTGACCACATTGCAGGCATATAAGGAAAATTATATGCCATTTGCATTTTATTTGTTCTTTCTATTTCTTTATTTTTTGAAATTTGAACTATTCTGTCTTCGCCAAAATAAGGTCTTATATCTTTAGGCCACATGCAAGCTTCGGCGATTAAAACAGAGCGCGGCGCTGTTGCCTGCATAAAAGAACTCACTAATTTTACAATTTCATGCGTTTTTTTTAGATTTTCACCACTAGTACCTTTTTCTTTTACATAGAATGGCAAAGCATCCAGCCTGAATACATCTATGCCTTTATTTGCCCAAAATTTGCAAGTATCAAGGACTTCATACATTAATTCCGGATTTTTCCAGTTCAAATCAGGCTGAAACGGATAAAATGTATGATAAAAGTATTCTTTTTTTCCATTGACTATGTGTTCTTCATAATGATGCTCAGAAGCTGTGGGAAACATTAATCTTCGTTTTGATACAGATTTTCCTTCTTGATAATCGACAACAACACCCTTTTGCTTGTCTGTATATCTTGTAAATTGAGGCATCTTGTCGGAATGGATAAAATAATCCAGATATTTTTTATCGCCGGCAAGGGCTTTTTGAAACCACTCATGCTGGTTTGATACATGGTTGAGCACAAGATCCGCCTGAATTTTAAGTCCTTTATCCCTTGCTTTTGTCAAAAATTTATCAAACTGCGATATTCCGCCTAAATCCTTTCTTACATCTTTTAAATTGCTTACATCAAAACCACCATCTCCCATAGGGGAGTCAAAAAATGGTGTAATATATAAAGTCGTTGCTCCAAAGTCTTTAATATAGTCAAACATTTTGGGCAAATCTTTGAATTGATTAGGTTTATTTTTTCCATTAACCCCAAATTGATCAGGGTAAAACATGTAAATTACTTCTTTTTTATACCAATCTGCAGGTCTGGAATAATCTTCTTTTTTTAATTCGAAACTTCTTTCAGCTCGAGCTGATTTTACAATTTTTAAAACATTTTCAAAAACTTCTTCTTCTTTATTTTTGCCGTAAATATTTCTTATAGCCGATCTCATTTCTTCCTGAAGCTGAATCGGTATTTGAGTTTCTTTTACACGACCAGTTTTAGGAATATAAGGAAAATAAGCTTGTTGAGTATTTTGAGAAGGCACATCAGTTTTGTCAGATTGCTTAGAATGAGCTGTAAATGCAATTTTATTTATTGGTTTCTCAAAATCGTTATTTTTTTTGTAAAAACTTTCGATATTGAAATTTATTTTCGGAATAAAGCTCATTTTATTCGCTAACTCCATAAAATTATTTATTCGCTTTTATCTTTCAATTCTATGAACTCTCCTGATAAAATTTAATTGCTAAAAAATTTATGAATGTTTTAAAAAATTTACAATCAAAATCGCAATAAAAATTTTCTTTACAAAAAATATTTAAAATCTAATAATATTAACAAATAATGCTTTTTGATTAAAAACAAAAATTTATAAATTAGGGAGAAAAATTTGTCAAACCACGAACAACATCCAAGATATGTACGAATATCTATAGATGTCGCAAATAGAATTGTTAGTGAAGATTTTAAAGAAAACCAAAAAATCAAAGGAAGATCAACACTTGCCGGTGAATATAACGTTTCTCCCGAAACTATAAGAAGAGCAATGGCTTTATTGTCTGATATGGAAGTTGTAGAAGTCCTTCATAACAGTGGAGTAATAATAAAATCAAAAGAAAAAGCACTTGAGTTTCTCAGTAAATTTTCATCGAAAGAAAATATTGATTATTTAAGATCAGATCTTAATAAACTTATAGCTGGAAGAAATAAAATAAATAATGAAATACAAGAAAAAATTGATTTAATTTTAGAGCAATCTTTTATATTTAAAACAAGCAAAATAATTCAACAGCATGAATATCAAATTGAAAAGGGAAGTTGGATAATCGGTAAAATGATTTCTGAAGTTAAATTTTGGCAAAATACCGGCGCTACTATTTTAGGAGTAAAAAAGGGTAAAGAAATTTTAGTTTCACCGGGACCTTATTTTGCTTTTGAAGAAGGTGAAAATATAATCTTTGTAGGCAATGATAATGTGTACATGCGTGTTGAAAACTTTATCGAAAACAATCCTGAATAGGTGTTAAGAAATATATTATTTAAATAAGCACTAAGTTTTTGGTTTGTGGGGGATTTTTGCTTGCCCTTGAAAACTAACAACTTATATGATATTATAAAGTTGTTAGTTTTATTAAATGCTTATGATTAAATTTTACAAAACATTTCTGTCCTTTATAAACCCCTGCTTTTAAATATTAATAACAGGGTACTTTTTATATATACACAAAGACGATTAGAAGAAGAGGTTAAATAACAGTTATGAAAAACTTATTTAATAACATATTTCTAAAATTATTTAATAAAAATAATAAAAAACCTCAAAAACACGAAAAACCAACTGAGAGAAGTTTATTTATTAAACAAAATTGTTGTGATTGGGCACGTTGATAAACTAAATCAGATAAATAATTTTTCAAATTCTTACAAATATAAAGGAACCGCTTATGAAATTACAGAGCGAAAATTCTCTTACAGTTGTGAAAAATATCAGCAAAATAACAAATTTTTTGAATTCATCCATTGCCGAAGACTTTTGGACAGACTGGAAATGGCAAGTAAAACACTCCATTAGGGATATTGAAACTTTTGAAAAAAAACTGGGAATAAAATTCCCCCTCGAAGAAAAAATAAAACTTCAAAAAACAATCGAACAATTTCCCATGTCGATTACACCCTATTATTTATCATTAATTGAAGCTGAAAATTACTCGAATGATCCTATTTTCAGGCAAGCTTTTCCTTCGATTGAAGAAATGAATATAGATCAATCAGACTTGCTTGACCCGCTTGGAGAAGATAAAGACAGCCCCGTCACAGGAATTACACACCGCTATCCCGACAGGGTGCTTTTTCATATCAGTAATCGATGTGCAATGTATTGCAGACACTGCACAAGGAAAAGAAAAGTCGGGGATGTAGACTTTATTCCGACAAAAGAAGAAATAATGAAAGGCATCGAATATATAAGAAAAACACATGTAGTGAGAGATGTTCTTTTATCAGGCGGTGATCCTTTTATGCTTCCTGATGAATATTTAGATTGGATATTAACAGAACTTGAGAATATTCCCCATGTCGAAATTATCAGAATAGGAACCAGAACACCCGTAGTTCTACCGTTTCGGATAACAGATGATTTGATAAAAATGCTAAAAAGACACAAACCGATTTGGATAAACACTCATTTTAATCACCCCAGAGAAATTGTGCCTGAATCTATAGAGGCTTTAAATAAGCTCGCAGATTCAGGAATTCCTCTTGGAAATCAATCTGTACTCCTAGCCGGAGTCAATGACTGTACTCATATTATGAAAAAGCTTGTGAGAAAACTCACACAAAACAGGGTTAGACCATATTATTTATATCAATGCGACCTTTCTATAGGATTGTCTCACTTTAGAACACCTGTGGGAAAAGGCATTGAAATTATAGAAGGCTTAAGAGGACACACGAGCGGTTTTGCTATTCCGACTTATGTTGTGGACGCACCCGGTGGTGGCGGTAAAATTCCTGTTATGCCCAACTATCTTATCTCATGGTCAAACAACAAAGTTATTTTAAGAAACTTTGAAGGGGTTATTACAACTTATAAAGAACCTGACAATTACGAGCATAATAATTGTGCTTTAGATTGCGATAATTGCAATCTGTATCTCAAAATGGAATCTCCTGAAGAAGTTAAACTTGTCGGTATCAAAAAACTGCTGGCTGACTCTGATAACTGTATTTCTTTGACTCCCGACGGTAACGAAAGGATAGAAAAAAGAAAAGATGAGTGATGTTATAGTAAAAATCGGCAATTCTGTCATACAGCACGGAGAACATAACGACAGAATTTATCTGATGAAACTTTTCAGTGACAACGTTCCTGAACTTCTTGTCGAATTGAACCTTCTTGCATATAAGCACAAATATACCAAAATTTTTGCTAAAATTCCTTATAACGTTAAAGAATTGCTCATAAATTATGGCTACACAACAGAAGCTTGTGTTCCCGGTTTTTTTTCCGGAGAAGAAGCCGGTTTTTTCATGTCAAAGTATTTTTACTCTGAAAGAAAAAATAACAAAAACAAGGAAGAAATTTCAAATATTTTAAAAGCTTGCTTTGAAAAAGCTAAAAAACTTGAATCAATATTCGCTTTAAAAGAAGGATTTTATTTTAGACTGACAAATATTGAAGATGTCTATCAGATGGCTGATTTGTACAAAAAAATATTTAAAACTTATCCTTTTCCTATAAATGACCCTGATTATCTTAAACAAACAATGGATGAAAATACAGATTATTTTGGAATATGGCAAAATAACAATTTAATTGCCCTTTCATCATTAGAAAAAGATTTGGATTCACAAAATTCCGAAATGACAGATTTTGCAGTCCTGCCGGAATATAGAGGAAATGGTTTTGCTGCTTTTTTGCTTCAAGAAATGGAAAAGTCTGCAAAAATTCAAGGCATTAAAATATCTTATACAATTGCAAGAGCACTTTCTTTCGGAATGAATATATGTTTTGCCAAAAGCAGATATTCTTTTGCAGGGACATTACTTAATAATACAAATATATGCGGAAATTTAGAGAGCATGAATGTCTGGTATAAATATCTATAAAAAATATTACTTAAAAAAAGCAATCAAGCTGCCTTTAAAGAATCTCGCTCAAATTCAAGATGCATAGTATGTTATTATAACAATACAGTGTATTGGGATTTAAGAGATGCAAAATATTTTTAAAAATAAAACCACTATAATTATTTTTTCTATTTGTATGTTTTTATTCAATTTTTTATTATTAAAAGCAAGTGCAAGCAAAAGTTATTTTAAAGATTCCAAAATACTTGCGGACGGGATTACACATAAAAAAACAAAAAGATGTCTGCATGGCAAACCGGCTATAGTTAATGTAATTGTAGTTGACGCTAAAAAAAATAATACTGTTAAACCATCTTTCGGTTCCTATTTTATTAATGCCTTAAATAATGTTAAGGAAATAACGCATATTGAAGATGCAATAGTTGGTATTAATGCATCATATTTTAAGCCGGACAGCGGTGTACCGCTTGGTGCTTCAATGATTGATAAAAAAATTATTACCGGTCCTCTTTATAAAAGAGTTGCTTTTGGAATAACACCGGATAAAAAATATCAAATGCAAAAAATTGATATTAAAGGGGAAATTAATGTCGGCAAAAAAAAATTACCTCTTTTTAATATTAACCAACCTGTGTTCAGCAATAATCGTTTTACTGTTTTTACAGATCAATGGGGAAGCCGTACCCCAAAAACTTCAATTTATTATAGTCATATCGCTGTAAAAGAAGGAATGATTAAGAATATAAAAAATAGCAGTATTTTTATACCCAAAGGAGGCTTTGTAATCGTTGGTCCTAATAAATTTTTCCCTAAATATATTGGCAAAAAAGACAAGATTAATTATTCGGTTAAATTAATGCCTGATAAATGGAATGATATGCAATACGCATTAGGCGGCGGACCTTTTTTAGTAAAAAATGGCAGAAAATTTATAGACAAACAAAACTTTACCCCAAGTTTTCTTTGGAAAAAACTTCCTCGAACTGCTATTGGATACACAAAAACGGGAACTCTTGTTATTGTAACAATTGACGGATATAAAAAAGGCATATCTGAAGGCGCAACAATGAGTGAATTAGCCCAAATTATGTGGGATTTTGGATGTTATAATGCAATGAACCTAGATGGAGGTACATCCACGCAAATGGTAATAAAAGGTAAACTTGTTAATTATTCGACTGTAAAAGGTGGTTTTAAAGTGACAAATGCTCTTGTAATTATCGCTCCTAACCTCAAAAACAGAAATTTAAACATTAAATAAACAAAGCTGTAACGTATGCTATTCATTATTTTTACTCAAGAAAATTTTTGAGCCTGCGTTAAACTGTTTCATTTTTTCTTCTCCTACATTGTTTTATTCTACATAGGAGTTACTAAGTTTTAAATAGGGGAGTTTTTTGGGTTGATGTCACAAATTCACTTCCCTCTGCTTCCCCAAACTTCCCCCTGTAACAAAAAAATGGGACATTTCTCTATATTGGAACTATAACAATATTTTCGAGTCATATAGCTTATCACACATCGGCTGGTCGCCCGTAATGATTTTTTTTGTTATATTACAATGCAAATTAACAGAAGTAAGCCTACAGGGTAATTATAAAACCGTTAATAATGCCAATCGGTATTAGCCTACCGGCATCATAGGTTTTAGCTGTTTTTATAATAAGATATAAAGCTGTAAAATAACAAAAAATTAGGATAAGTTTAAACAATGAAAATTTTATTATTATATCCGCAATACCCGGATACGTTCTGGAGTTTTAGAAAATCATTAAAATTTGTTTCAAAAGAATCAACCTCACCGCCTTTAGGGTTATTAACCGTAGCTGCTTTACTGCCTGACGGATTTGAGAAAAAATTAATCGACATGAATGTTGATAAATTAACAGATAAAGACCTACTATGGGCTGACTATGTCTTTATCAGCGCCATGATTACCCAGAAAGATTCGGCTAATAAAGTAATAGAAAGATGTAAAAAGCTCGAAGTTAAAACAGTGGCGGGTGGTCCGTTATTCACGAGCCTTCATGAAGAATTTCCCGATGTGGATCATTTTGTCTTAAACGAAGGTGAAGCAACAGTTCCCTTATTTTTAGAAGATTTAAAAACCGGCAGTCTAAAGAAAATTTATACGTCAGACATAAAACCCGATATAACAAAATCGCCGATCCCGCAATGGGATTTGATAAACATGAAAAAATATTCCAAAATGGCTATCCAATTTTCAAGAGGATGCCCTTATGATTGCGAATTTTGCGATATAGTTAACTTAAACGGAAGAATACCGCGAAATAAAACTCCCGAACAGGTTATTAATGAAATAGAAGCTCTGTATCAAGCAGGGTGGTATTCATCGATTCATTCATCAGTTTTTATTGTGGATGATAACTTTATAGGAAACAAAATAAAAGCAAAAGAACTGCTAAGAGCCTTGATTGACTGGAGAAAGAGAACAAAAAACCGGATTACTTTTATAACGGAAGTTTCTCTAAATCTGGCGGATGATGACGAACTTCTTTCTCTTATGAGAGATGCGGGTTTTGACACTGTATTTATCGGACTTGAAACCCCGTCTAAAGAAGGTCTTCAGGAGTGCGGCAAGTTTCAAAATAAAAATCGCGACCAAACTCTTTCTGTCAGGAAAATTCAAAGTTACGGCATGGAAGTGACGGGAGGCTTTATTGTAGGCTTTGACAGCGATGATTTTTCTATTTTTGCAAGGCAGATAGAATTTATTCAAAAAACAGGTATCGTAGTTGCAATGGTAGGTCTATTACAGGCTTTACCGGGAACAAAGCTCTATGAACGACTAAAGAGAGAAAATCGGCTTCTTGTTAAAGGCAGTTCCGGCAATAATACGGATTTATCAACTAATTTTCTTCCTAAAATGGATCCGGCTATTCTAATCGATGGGTATAAGAATATACTTTCATCTGTTTATTCACCGGAAAACTATTATAAGCGGATTAAAACCTTTTTAGAACACTACAAGCCTTATCATAAAGAAGCTTTCAAGCTAAAAGACCTTAACGCTCTTATTAAATCTATATGGATACTTGGCATATTCAAAGAAAACAGAAAGTACTACTGGGAAATATTCTTTACATGTTTGTTTAAATACCCCGGATCTTTTTCTAAGGCAATAACTATGACTGTTTATTACGAGCATTTCAGGACTATATTTGCTTATGCCTAAATAATTGCAGCATCTTCGGTTGTTTTATCATCTTCAGTTCTTTCTAAAGATGATAACCAACTGTTGCAAGTATTTATAAATCTTTCACGCGAGCTGATATAAAGATCTTCCGCGTGAAAATTATCGTGAAAAACAGTCAGTACTTTTTTTTCACGGGCTTTATCATACAATTCCTGCGAATGCCAAGGGTGAACAGTAGGATCATTTCCACCTGTCATAAACAAAATCGGCGCGGATTCGATTTTATGAATTACATCTATAGGATTAATTTTTTTCAATAAAAGATTTCCCGGGCGAATAGAAAGACTTCTCCACAGCTCAAATTTTTTAAAAGTAGGAATAAAAGCTTCTTTTTTGAAAAAATGATTTTCAATTTTATCAAAACTTACAGGCGCGCTTACTGCTACAAGTGAGTCTATATCATTGTATTTTGCCGCATGAATTATGGAAATTGCTGCCCCTAATGAAAATCCTATTAATCCTATTTTTGAATATCTTTGTTTTGCATAATTTATAACTGCTTTTATATCTTCATGTTCATTTGCCGTAAAAGTATAAAATCCCGAACTTTTCCCATGTCCTCTAAAATCAAACGTTATTACGTCGCTATCTTCAAAAAAATCCGCTGACATTGCTTTGAAGACTGTTGAATCTTTGCACATATACCAGCCATGCGCAATTATAACCACAAAATCCCTTTTATTATCATAATGATTTACTGCAATTTTGGTATTATCTTCTGTTTTCAGGAATATTTCGGTAAAAATCGGAGTTTTTTTCAAAAATCCACCTTTTTTTTATAACAAAGTATAGTTAATTATCTTCTTTTTTTTGTTTTTTGACCACTCGCGGACGATATAAAAAACAATCTCTATTTTAGATTTTAACTACGATATAATAGTTTTGGAAATATTTAAAGGTAAGAGAAAATGAAAAAAACATTATTTAATTTAGCTTTAATCTCATCGCTGTTAACAATCAGCTCAAGTGCAATTGCTTTTGAAATTTACAGTAATATCAATACTCCCGCTAATTTAGCTCAACAAACTTCTAAAAATATAAAATGCGGCGTTTCCAGTTGTAAACTTTACTGGTTTGGCATTGTAAAATTAGGAGATTGTTCTTATCAGGCAGCGCTTAAAAATGGTAAAATGAGCCGCGTTCAGTACCAAGACACACAAACAAAAGGCTGGTTCTGGTTAAAAACTATAACAACAAGAGTTTATGGAGAATAAATTTTTGCGTCTGTAGCTCAGTGGATAGAGTAGCGGTTTCCGAAACCGTTGGTCATGGGTTCAACTCCCATCAGGCGCACTTGTTTTAATCGTTAAACCTATAAGGTAATTCTGTTGCTTCAAATCGCATCAGGCGCAATTATTTTATATCGCATCAGCATAAATTTTTATATTATAATTTTTATGCAGATTTTAATTTGTTTAAAAATAAAAAATCCGGAAAGGAATTTTAAAATGCTGGTTTCTCTGGAATGGTTAAGTGAATATGTTGATATATCAGATTTAAGCCCTGAACAAATAGCTCATGAATTGACAATGAGCGGTCTGGAAGTTGAAGAAATTGAAAAAATCGGAGCTGATTTTACAAATATTGTTGTTGCGGAAATTCGTACGATAAACCCTCATCCCGAAGCTGATAAACTTCAGCTTGCAACTGTTTTTAACGGCACAGAAGAAAAAACTGTTGTTTGCGGAGCTAGAAATATTGCGGTTGGTCAGCTTATACCTTATGCAACTGTCGGCTCGGAAGTTATGGACAGAAAAACAGGCGAAAAATTTACTCTTAAACCCGCAAAAATCAGAGGAATAGAATCACAGGGAATGCTTTGTTCCGCTGATGAATTAGG
>DNRP01000056.1 GCA_003499955.1 Cyanobacteria bacterium UBA9971 | reverse complement strand
AAGAAAGAAAAACTAAACTCCCAAAGGAACCCCTGAAGTCCCATAAATTAATTTAAACTTTTACAACACTCTCAAGAGGTTGTTTGCCTATACAGATGTATTCAAAGCCTCTTTCCTGCATTCTTTTTGGCTCGTACTGGTTTCTTCCGTCAAAAATTACAGGGTTTTTAAGAAGTTTTTTTATTCTTTCAAAATCAGGTCTTCTAAATTCGTTCCATTCGGTAACGAGAATAAGCGCATCAGCGTTTGATAAAGCTTCATAGCTATTCGGGGCATATTTAACAGAATCTCCTATAAGCAGTTTTGCTTCTTCCATTGCTTTTGGGTCATAAGCCTGAATAGTAGCGCCCGCAGCAAGAAGTCTTTCTATTATTGTAAAAGCCGGAGCTTCTCTCATGTCATTTGTTCTTGGCTTAAATGCAAGACCCCAGAGAGCAAATGTTTTTCCTCTTAAATCACCGTTAAAATGTCTAAAAATCTTGTCTATAAAGATTTCTCTTTGTTGTTTATTAATATTGTCGGCTGCTTCAAGGATTTTTGAAGGAACTCCCGAATCATGAGCGACTTTTATAAGAGCTTTTACGTCTTTTGGGAAGCATGAGCCGCCATAGCCAAGTCCCGGAAACAGAAATTGGCTTCCGATCCTTCTGTCGGAGCTCATACCTATTCTTACCTGTTCTATATCCGCTCCCACCGTTTCGCAAATATTAGCCAGTTCGTTGATGAATGAAATTTTTGTAGCCAAAAACGAATTGGCAGCGTATTTTGACATTTCAGCAGACTTAACGTCCATTATAATTACAGGATTTCCTGTCCTTAAAAACGGACTGTATAACTCCTGCATAATTTCTGTAGCTTTTTGCGAGTTAGAACCTATAATAACTCTGTCAGGCTTCAAGAAATCATCCACCGCCGCGCCCTGCTTAAGAAATTCGGGATTTGAAACAACATCAAACTCTTGATTTGTTATTGATTTTACAATGTTTTTTACTTTTTCAGCAGTTCCAACAGGAACTGTGCTTTTATTTACGATTACTTTATACTCTGTCATTGATTTTGCAATTTCTTCCGCTACGCCAAACACATAGCTTAAGTCGCATGAACCGTCATCACCCTGAGGAGTTCCAACCGCTATAAAGCATATAAGAGAATTATTAACCGCTTCGCTAAGATTAGTGGTAAAATTCAAACGATTTTCTCTGACATTTGCTTCTATTAGTTCTTCTAATCCAGGTTCATAAATGGGAATATTGCCTTTTAGAAGTTCTTTAATTTTTTGTTCGTTATTGTCAACGCAGAGAACATCATTGCCCATTTCTGCCAGACAAGCTCCTGCTACAAGCCCTACATATCCTGTTCCTACAACACAAATTCTCATATTTACAGCTCCTGCTTAGAAAATTATTTTTTATAACTTACTTACCTAATTAAGAATATTATATCTTAATAGCTGATTAACTGATTTACTTCAAGAATACAAAAATTATACTATAGTCAACTTTAAAAGGCAGATTTTATATTAATTCGCCGTTCATAGTTACAAAAATCAGCTTGGTTATAACTAAACTGATTTTTAAGTTTTATAAATAATTATAAAGAGGAAAACATGGCTTCAAAATTCAGACTTTTAATGACAACTGATGTAAAAAGTGAGGTTTGGGATTATTCTTTAACTCTTTCCAAAGCTCTTTTAAAGCATATTAACGCTGAAATTTTAATAATTAGTATGGGCGGAAAGCCAACAGACAGTCAAAAAAAACAATTAGAGGATTTAAATATTGAATTTCAATTTACGGATTTTTCACCTGATTTTTTAGCTGATAATGAAATAAATCCTGATATTTCAGAGATAAAAACAACTTTTGAAAGATCTATAAAGAGTTTTGATCCTCATATTGTTCATTTAAATCATGGATATCCTGATTTAAATTTTGATAAACCCTGTATTTTAGCATGTCATGCCAATATCTTGAACAAAAAAATATGGAATGACAGTATTAACAGGTATAGTCCTCTATATCAAAACCTTTTAAACTATAAACAAATCATAAATAAAAGTCTTAATAATGCTGATATTGTTATAGCTCCGTCGAGATTTTTTGCGGAAAACCTCATAAAAACTTTTGATTTTATAAAAGGAATTAAAATTATTTATAACGGGATTGATTATAAGCCGCATTCCTGTGTAAAAGAAAGCCCGACTCTGGTGACATTTGGAAATATGTCTGACAGCAGCAAACATATAAATCTTCTTTTAAATATGGCGTATAGGCTGCCGGATAATATAAAAATAAAGATTATTGGCGATTCACAGCTTGATAGAAAATTACCTAAAAATGTCGAATTTCTTACAAATTTATCAAATTTTGAACGTTGGGACGTTTATAAAAATTCCTCAATTTATCTTGCATTATCAAATTATGAATCAAACGGATTGGCTTCAATTCAAGCGGCATATTCTGGATGCGCGATTTTAGCAAATGATATTCCCTCCTGCAAAGAATTATGGGGGGATTGCGCGTATATTTTTGACAGGGATGACGCAAATTCTCTGATGAGATGTATTAATAACCTTGTAGAAAACCCTAATCTGCTTGAAATAACTTCAAGAAATTGTCAGGCAAAAGCTCTTTCTGTATTCAATTCCAAAAGAATGGCGTATGAATACATAAATTTATACAAAAATATTTTAAAAAAGCATCAAACAAAACAAACTGATAATAATAGCTGTCATTCTGAGGTGCTAACGCACATAACTAAGGACCCGAATCATGAATCGATTACTTAAGTTTGCGGCTTTGCCGCCGAAGAATCTGTTAAATAGTGAATATAGCCAAATGGGCAGATCCTTCGGCTTCACCTCAGGATGACAATGCCTATATCCTTCTAAATACTAAACAAACTGCCCTGTTTTTTGAAATAATTCAAATTTATTCATCATATTTGAATTATTGATAGGCAATGTTTTAGTCTGCTCATTATTTAATCCGTTGTTTTCCGCTTTTTTCTTTTCATCATAGAGTTTTTTCGTATGCTGAATATTAAACCATGGCAAAAGTCCGCCAAGAATGAAAGCTGTCGCGGCTATACAGCTTGCTCCCGTTACTGATTTATAATGGGAAGCTTTTTTCAAAAGCGGGTTCATTCCTTCTTCGGTCATACCCATTATTTTTTTAAGTTTATTCGTCATAGACCTAAAAAGAGGCGCTTTTTCAGAAGCGGAATTTAGTTCATTACGGACGAACAGTTTTTTAAGTTCATTTAAGGCAGTTTGAATTTTTTGATCAGTAGATTTTTCCGCATTATAAATTACTTTTAATATATTTTTATTTGTTACTTTTTCATCAATTCCTACTAATTTTGCAAGGTCGTTTAATGTTTTATCAGAATTTTTATCAAGAATTTTAAAACATTTCATTAGATTTCCGCCAAGATTTTTAATATTTGCACAGAAGCCGGTAAGACCATGCTTAATACCGTTAAAAGATTCAGTGCTTTTAACGCTCAGCCATCCTTCAAGCTGTTCGTAAGAAGCCATCTGAATGCCTTTTTCAGGATTGATATTTTTTAATAAGCCTTTTTCTCCATGGGCTACCGGAATTCCGGTTTTTTTGTTAATGAACAAGCTTGCTAATTTCTTGAAAAGCGGAACCGCATAAACCGCAGTAAACAGCATGCCGGTATCTCTTGTCAGGATTTCTCTTTTCTCGTCTTTATTTCTTGCCTGTATATATCTTCCAAAAAGAACGCAGCCGGCAAGTATCACAAATTGAGTTGTTCTTTTCATGGAAGCTTTTGGAGTTAAATCACAGAAATCACTGACTGGTTTCGGAATAAATCCGCCGATTTTTGCAAGAGTTTTTGTAATTTTATTAGGCTCAAAAGCACATTTAGAAGTCTTTATTGAAGAAGTAATCATTTTTTAGATTCCTCCTTCACATGCGAAGCGGGAGCGAAAAAAGCTAAAGCGGAGCTTTGCTTCTGCGGAGCGGGAGTTAAGCCCGAAGATCCGGCTTCGCCGGTCTGTAGGGCAAACTCATTCTTCGCAGGAAGCTTTTGTAACTCATTCTCTATTATTTTATTGTCATCTTTAGCGGAATTGTCAGTTAATCCGGCAAGACCGGGATATTCTTTGTTCTGGTTATAAAATTTGGGAACAGAATAAATAAAAGCCGACATAGTTCCAACAGCGGTCGTTTTTAACAGTTTTCTTGCGCCTTCTTTGAAGTCGTGAATTTTATCAATCAATTGACCATTCGCGTCTTTTCCCGCGGCTGAAAGTATTTTTAGCGCATCTGAAGAATAGTTCCTGCATTCTTCCACAAAATCGCCGACGTTTTTAGCTTCTCCGTCAAATTTAATTTTTGATGAATCCGCCATAGAAATGCCAAGTTTTTTATTGTTTCCAATTTCTTGATTAGCTGCAATTAAGGTTTCTTTGACTTTTTTGCTTAGTTCTTTGACTTCTTTTTTAGATGTAGCGTTATGAAGCGCCATAAAATCTTCAACAATGCCGTTTTGGGCTTTTTTAGTTATTTTAGAACCATAAAGTTTTTCAACAACTTCATTATAGAAGTTTTGAACTAAATTATTATTCTTAGCCTTATTAACAACTTGTCCTGTAATTTCTTTGAATTTTTTAAGAGTACCAAGCTTTACATGAGAAGCAGAGCCGAACATTTTTTTAGATGCAGCAAGGAAAGCAAAAGGAATCAGGAACATACTTGGACCTGAAAGGATTTCTCTCGTAAATTCTTCTTTCGCCGCAGCATAATTTGGATGCCCCAGTTCTTTTTCGTTTCTGTGATAAGCCTGATAGGTTCTTGGAATAACCATGCCCAAAAAGTCTACAACAAGAAATTCCACAATAAAACCGCCGGTTTCAATTTTTCTTTGAATTTTATCAACCAGATTGAGAGCTAAATTAAGGGCTTTTTTGCCGACACCTTCTTTTACAGGCAAAGCCGCTCCAAAAGCGGGATTTTTATAATCCTGCTTTGTTTTTATGTTTCCGGCATGTTCTGAGGTTTTTTGTTCGTCTGTGCCGGTTTTAGTTATCAAAGAATATGAAAAACTGTTTGCCTTTATAGCATCCATTCCCTTTTAATTCCTTTTGATCTGTCTCATGAATAATATTTGCAGTTAAATTAAAGAACTTGGTTCTATATAATAAAAACACTTAAATAACAATTGTTGATACTAATTCAGGTTTTATTGGATTATTTTTTACATTTATTAATAAATCTTTTTTTAACAAAAGAGCAATTTTTAAAGAAAGCATGTTTTTATAATTATATACGGAGGAGATATTTAAAAAATAGGGACGATATAAATGTTATTACATAATTATTTAGATTCAGGCAATTATACAGCCAGTTTAGTTAAAAACAATCTTTCAAATATTCCAAATACCGAAATTCAAAGCATTAAAAAACGTGTAGATTTTTACGTAAATCACTTTAAAATTTCTACCCAAAAAACAGCTTCAGACTCAAAAGTACAGCAGCTTGATTTTCTTATGAACCTGAACTTTGTTTTGGAAAATGAAATTAAAGAACGTCGACTTATAGCCTAATACTTAAAACTACAGGGATGTTGATAATTGTATCAGCATCTCTCTTAGTTTGTTTATACAGGCTTTTTTACTATAGTGCCATTCTCTTGCGTTTAATCTTGCGACTTTCCAGCCGCAGCGTTCAAGAATTTCTTGTTTTTCAATAGATTTTATTAGATTATCATTATTTTCTTCTGTTTCAAATCCGTTTAGCATAACAGCCATATAGTTAAACCCGTCAGAAATCACAAAATCAACCGTGAATCCCGCAATTTCAAAATCAGGAAACACTTTAATTCCTTCTTCTCCAATAAGTTTTGAGATTTCTTCTTTAATAGGAGAACTGTCATTGCGAGGAGGGGCTAAAGACCCGACGCGGCAATCTAAAGTTTTTGAATTATTAACTTCCCGAATATATTCAAGATAATTTCTGATAAGCCCCGCCGGCAAAGATTCAACAGGTCGTGAAATATAAGCTATGAGCTTTTTTCTTGCTCTTGTTATTGCCACGTTAAACAAATTGGGTTTTTGAGCAAACATAATGCTCTGGTGGTGACTGTTTGGGGCAATGGTCAGCGATAATAGCATTACATCCCTTTCGTCACCCTGAAAAGTATGTGCAGTACCTACTTCGATGTCGTGTTTTCTGATAATTTCACCTGTTAAAACCTGATAGACAGCTTTTTTAATAAGCTCCACCTGCCCCCTGAAAGGAGAAACAACCCCTATGGAAGTCGGTTTTTTATTGCCGTTTTCTTTGTCTTTCAAGATTATATCGTGAATTTTTTTCATAATTTCTTCGACTTCAGCCATATTTCTGGTGCTGTCGAGATCAACTTGAGCATTTTCAACAATATTAAGTTCTAGACAGCTCTCGTTTTCTTCGGAAGGAATCCTGCTTTTCATTGCCTTGATTCTACCGCCGTAAAATTCCCTGCTGCTAAAGTTTAT
>DNRP01000085.1 GCA_003499955.1 Cyanobacteria bacterium UBA9971 | reverse complement strand
AGGCATTAAAATAATATCTTTTTCAGGGACTTTTATAAACTGCGCAAAAGCTCCGTCTATATGATTTCCCGGCATTAGCATGTTTTGACAGACGTTTTCTCTGCCTTCCAGGCATGATTTACAAATCCCGCATGTAAGCACAGCAGGAATTAAAACCCTTTGCCCTTTATGAAAAATATTACCGCCTGTTTCGACAATACCGGAAGCTTCATGCCCTAAAACAAGCGGAGGTTTCTTAAAAGTTGGCACTCCATGCTCGATATAATGCAAATCCGTATGACAGACCCCGCATGCCACGACTTTTACAAGAATTTCGCCTTCTTCCGGCACAGGTGTCGGGATTTCTTCTATTACAAGAGGTTTATTCGGTTCTTTGAATATAGCTGCTTTCATAAAATTCCTTAAAATTTCATTTACTATGATTCTATAACTATAATATAATATTTTAAAAGTTTATTTAAGTTTTTGGAGAAAAGAAAGAATGACTATTTCAACTTGCAAAGAAACTTCTAAAAAAGAAAAAACAGAACTCAAAAAAGCTATTCAAAAAGCGCTGAAGGTTTTGAAAAAGAAAAATCTTTCAATGATTGTTCATGGTCCGAGTTTTCCTGCTGCTCAGGGACAGGATTATGGTATTGGTTCTCCAAATACTTCCGGTGGACAAAATTTTATGGGATTTATCTCTAATCTTGGTTTTAACGGAATCCAACTTGGTCCTGAAGGAAAAACAAAATCAATCGACGCTTCTCCTTATATAGGAACAATGTTTTCAAACAATCCGCTGTTTATAGACCTTTATCAACTTACACAGAAGGATTTTGCAGAAATTTTATCCTCCGAAACTTTTGACGGAATCGTTAGTGAAAATCCGAATAAACACAACAGGGTTGCTTATGAATATATTTATAAAAATAGCGATGCTGCTCTTAGAGAAGCTTTCAATAATTTTAGAAAGAAATTAACAGAAGGCGACTCAAAAATAAAAAAATTAAACAAAAAATTACAGGAATTTGTTGAAAAAAATCAATACTGGCTAGAAAAAGACGCTTTATACGAAGCAATTTCCACAAAACATGGCAATGATTACTGGCCAATGTGGGCTGATGAGCTGGATAAAAACCTTTTCAACGCAGCAGGAAAGTTTTCCGCAAAAGAGGTCCAAAAAAGAATTGCTGAATTAAAAACTAATCAAAAAGACGAAATCGAATACTACGAATTTGTTCAATTTGTAGCTGACTTACAAAAACAAACTACAAAAGATTTTGTGTTAAACAATAAAATGAAAACCATTGCAGATTGTCAGGTAGCGTTTTCTGACAGAGATTATTGGGCAAATCAGGCATTATTTTTGCAAGGTTGGAACTTGGGCTGTCCTCCCGACGTGTTTTCGGCAGACGGACAGGCATGGGGATTTCCTGTTATGGACCCTGAAAAACTCTTCAATAAAGACGGAAGCCTTGGCGATGGTGGAAAACTTCTTAAATTAAGATTTGCTAAAATGTTTGAAGAAAATCCCGGCGGAGTCAGAATTGACCATATTATCGGACTTATTGACCCGTTTGTTTATAAATCAGGCAAGCTTCCAAAACCTGAACAAGGTGCATCAAGACTTTATTCTTCCCCTGAACACGCTGAACTTGGCAAATATTCCCTGATAAGAATTAAAGACTTAAATCAGGAAGTCGGTCCTGAAAGCGAAAAAAGAGTTTTGACCGTTAATGATGCTCAAATCAAAGAATATGCAAGGATTCTCGAAAATATTGTAATTGAAGCCGCTAAAGAAAAAGGCATCGGCAAAGAATCCATTATTTGTGAAGACCTCGGTACTATTACCGCTCCTGTTGAAGCAGTAATGAAAAAACTTAAACTCAGCGGAATCAGAATGACCCAGTTTGTTGATCCTGAAGTTGCAGACCATCCTTACAGAATAAAAAATACTGAATCACAACATTGGGCAATGATAGCAAGCCATGATAACCAGCCTTTAATGAGTTGGGTTGATGAATTATACAGCACTAATAAAGTAACTCTTCATGCAGAAAACCTTTCATCTGATTTAAAAGAAAAACATGTAACTGAATTCAAGAATGAGCTTATGCAAAGTCCTCAAAAATTCGTTACTGCAAAGTTTGCGGAGCTTTTTGCAAGTCCTTCCGAGAATATTCAGATATTTTTTGCTGATTTCTTTGGAAGCAGAGAAAGATACAATATGCCGGGAACTTCAGGAAGTGAAAACTGGTCATTAAGAATTCCTAACGATTATGAATGTTATTTTCAGGAACAGCTTGCAAAATGCGAAGCTATGAATCTTCTTGAAGTGCTTATTATGGCTATTGAGGCAAAAGGTCATGCATTTGCGGCAAAACACATTGATGTAATTGAAAATTTAAGAAAATGCGCCGAGTTTTACGGTAAATAATAATCAAACCTTGATAAATGGCTAAGAAGTCCAATCATTTACTTCCAACACACTACTTAAAATAGTTGACACTGGAAAGGAGGTGATGCCGGATGAAGCGGGATAAAATAGAAAAAGCCCTAGAAATTCTAGAGCTGATTCTAAAAATAATACTTGCGTTCATCAAGTAGGGCTTCTAATGTATGAGGGGTGCAACCCTCATACGCCTATATTAAGTATTATACCAAATTTATAATAAATTTAAACCCCTGATTTTTTGTGTAACAAATTGTAACCAGAAAAGGGGTTTAGTATTAATTTTTTCTTTTACGAGTTTTATATAAATGTAATTTAAAATATGAAAGAAAAGGAATTATTATGCAAACAAAAAACAATATTGGCTTTGGCGCAGTCAGTTTAAAACAACTGAAAATAGGAACAGCTGTTCAATTTAATAAATTAAATACGGAATTAGCCGGACAAATAAGGCAAGTCACTCATATAGGATCAGAGCCGGTTTTATGTGTTAATGGTATGACAGGAACTAATCCTTCCAGAAAGATAATACATTTAACAGATCTGGGAAAACGGGGTCAGAAAGTCAGTGAAAAGATATCATGTCCTGTAGGTGATACAATTCCTTACTTGGATTTGCTTGCATAGATTTTCAAAAGTAAAAGCTTAAGCGAAAAACATCCAGCTTAATAAAAGATCAAATACGGGAATCGCAACGGCTGTCCAAATAGCAGCCTTTGTTGTTGAAATCCCTACTTCTCTTGCGCCGCCTTTTGTTTGCAAACCGTGAGTTACACAAATAAGTGGAATTAAAACACCGAATACAGCAGCTTTTACAAGACTTGATTTAATATCATAAGTATTTGAATAAAGCCATACAGACTTAATATACATGTAAGGATGCAAAGCCACCGTATTGTTGGCAACAAACATTCCTCCGATAATGCCTATAAATTCGGCAATTATTGTTACCAGCGGAACCATTATTACGCCTGCCAGAAGTCTTGGCACAAGAAGATAACCAATAGGATCAACTTTTAATACTTTTAAGGCGTCTATTTGCTCCGTAACAGCCATATTACCGACTTCTGCTGCCATAGCAGTACCGGCTCTCGCACCTATAGCTAAACTTGCAAAAATTGGCGCCATTTCTCTTGTAATAGCTAAAGAAATTAACCCTCCAATATAGGAATCAGCGCCTGTAAGCGTAAATTGTTGCGAAATCTGCAACGATAAAACCGCACCCGCTACCATAGAAATTGTTAAAGCTATGGGCAGTGAGTCATAGCCTATTACAGACGCCTGATAAACAGTATTTTTAAGACTAATTTTGCCTTGAAAAATACATTTAAGGGCTTTATAAAGGTTTGTTACGCATAATCCAATAAAATTAACGATCATAAATAGGCGTACACCAGTTTTTATACTTGTCGACTTTGCCTCTTACAATTTCAAAATATAAATCTTGAATTTTTTTGGTTATAGAACCGACTTTACCGTCGCCTACAGGTCTTGAATCAATTTTAGTTATCGGGCTGATTTGCGCTCCTGTTCCGCAGTAAAAAGCTTCATCGGAGATATATAATTCTGTTCTGTCAATAGGTCTTTCCACGACTTCTATTCCAAATTCGTTTTGAGCGATTTGTTTGACAGCATCTCTTGTAATTCCGATTAAAATATTGTCAGTTATTGGAGAAGTAACAAGTTTTCCGTTTTCAACAAGGAAAAAGTTCATTGCGCTTCCTTCAGTAACATGTCCTTCACTTGAAAGCACTAATGCTTCGTCATAACCGGCATTTATGGCTTCTGTTATGATTAGAGCTGTATTTGCATAAGCTCCGCCAACTTTAGCCCTTGGAGGAATCATGTTGTCATCA
>DNRP01000067.1 GCA_003499955.1 Cyanobacteria bacterium UBA9971 | reverse complement strand
AATTAAAGATGTTGAAAAATTAAGCAAAAATATAGGGCAGTTCGCAAATGCAATGTTGGACAGCGGATTAAAGCCTGAAGCCTTTATCAGAAAAACTAAAAAAATCAAAACAGGCTTTTTAGCGGCAAACCTTGCTATATGCAGTGTGGCACTTGGCTATGTTTTACCGAAAATCCAGTATGTTTTCAGAGAAAAAGTCTATGGAAGCAAAGAATTCCCCGGAATAAAAGCATATACCGAAGAAGCAAAACATCTTTCCAAAAAATAAAACTGCTTCATTGCGAGGGCTTTAGCCCGTGGCAATTTCAGTCCTTTATTTAAAACATTGAATCGCTTGTTTTGTAATGTAATACCCGATAAAAACAAGCAAAATCCCTGCGATATTGCTGATTAAAATATTTGCGGCAACCAGTTTAATTTCTCCGGCGCGGAACATGTTAAAATTTTCCAGTGCAAAACTTGAAAAAGTAGTAAAACCACCTAATAAGCCTGTAATAAGAAAAAGCTTAAGGTTTTTCGGCTCGTCAAAAGTGTCTAAAATTGCCCAGATGAGCCCTATCACAAAACATCCGATGAGGTTCGCAAAAATCGTTCCCCATGGGAAATTAATATCAAGAAATTTATAAGTAATTGCAATAACTCCAAACCTTAATACAGACCCTAAAGCCCCGCCCAAGGCTACAAGCAATATTCCAATCATTTTATTTACCCGCCATTAATGTTTCTCTCAATCGTCCATTGTGTTTTTTCAGAATTTCTATAGCTTCATTATACGACAAATTAAGCATGGACATAACTATTGCAGGTTTTACCCGATAATTTGATTTATCAAGAAAATTCTGCGCCTTTTCGTAAGTTATATCTGCAATCTCGGAAACAATCCTTGCTGCCCTGTCCTTTAGTTTGGTGTTTGTAGGCTGAACATCTACCATGAAATTCTCGTAAGTCTTCCCAATTTTAACCATAGAAGCCGTAGTAAGCATGTTTAAAACTAATTTTTGTGCTGTGCCGGATTTCATTCTGGTCGAGCCTGTTATGACTTCTTCTCCAACTTCAGGACAAATAAAAACATCGGACAATTCTTTTATTTTTGCTTCTGTATTGCCGGTGATTCCTATGGTTTTTATGTTTAACTCTTTTGCTTTGCTTAAAACACCCTGAACATAAGGAGCATTACCGCTGGCAGAAATTCCGACAACTATATCATTTGAATTTGCGCCCGAATCAATTAAATCTTTTTCTCCGCCTTCGAAAGAGTCTTCCGCTCCTTCAACCGCTGTTTTTAAAGCTTTATCTCCACCTGCAATATAACCTCTGACCATTTCGGAAGAAACTCCGAAAGTCGGCGGACATTCAGAAGCATCGAGAACTCCCAGTCTTCCGCTTGTTCCTGCCCCAAAATACAAAAGGCTTCCTCCTTGCAAAAAGGCTTTAGAAATTATATCAACAGCCTGTGCTATTTTTTCAAGTTCTTTTTCAACCGCAGCAGCCACCTTAAAATCTTCTTTATTAATAATTTCCACAATTTCTCTTGTAGAAACAATGTCTATATTTATTGAAGCAGGGTTTCGTTTTTCTGTAAGTATGATTTTATTCATAAATAACCGTTCATAATTTTAACTATTATTAATATTTTAAATTAAATAGTTTATTAATCATCTTATATGAATTTTTGTAAATAATTATAAATAATTTTGTTAATTTTGTTAATTCATAAACGTTATATATTTAGCTTAAATTTTTATTTAACAATATAAAAAGGTTGCTATATGTTAAACGTAAATAACTATTTTAATATTAAAACTTCTCATAAGTACATTATTGCCGGCAAACTCAAAACAAGCAATGTTTCAACAAATTGCGACAATTTAAACATACCCGAAAGATATTCAACCAACCTCCAAATTTATCCGAAACCATTTATTTTAACTTTTAGCAGCAACACGCAAATAAACAAAAATTTAAGTACAAAAATTGATGAAGCTTTTTCAACCGAAGATGCTTCAGAATTTATCCGATATACCAACAGGCATTTGCCGACAATAAAAAACATTCCGCCTGTTATAACAGAAGAAAATAAAGAAAATAAAGACTTTCCTGTTTCATTAATTCAAATTAACAATAAAAAACCGTCATTAAACAACAAAATAAGTGTTGATAAACATGGTCATATTCAAATAGCCGAAAACGGGGAAAAGTTGTTTATCACCAAAGAAGAACTTATAAAAAGCGGTACTATGGATGAAGAAGCCGCACATATTATAGGCAATGGCATAAGAGGTTTTGATCCGGGCAATCAGGATGATTGGGTAAAAACAAAGTTGGGAAAAACATGGCCTACTTCTCCTGATACAAGAGATCTCAACGGAGTTGCCAGACCCTTTGTAGATAAAAAGAATAAAGCAATTCTTTTTACTTCTCCAAATACTGTCGGCGAAAATTACGGCGTAAACCCGAGAGGAATTGCCGCAATAAATCCTGATTCATCAGTTATAATTGCTTATCAACAAACAAATAATAATCCTGAAATTGATTTTTCCGCCTGGTCAATAGCTCCATTTAAAGTCCCTGAAGGGAAAAAAGCTATTGCCATATTTCCTAATAACAATGAAGAAAATTTGTCTGATATAAACAATAATCTCAAATGGTCGATTAAAGATGATTTAATTTTACTAAATCCGTCTAAAGATGGTGATATGGCAGGATTTATAAGCAAAAAAGCAGATTGGGCAATATTTGCAGTTGAAGGTTCTGACAAAGCTTATTTAATGAGAAGTATCTACAACGGAAAAGACAGCAATCAAGACAAATTTAAAGCATTTTGTCTTGGCGGAGAAAATTCTAATTATTTAGAACTGGAATTTATGTCGCCAAGAGTTAAACAAAATGAAAAAAGCACTATTGCTTATAAAATCGAACCGGTTTTTTTATCAAACTATGGATTGACTGAATTTTCCGCCGAAAAAATCGAGGATGAATCGATAGACTTAGCTAATAAAATAAAACAGAAAATCCAAAAATAATTAACTTAAATCGTTAAATTTTTTCATATCCTTTATTTTTGATATATACTATTAGGGACAAATAATGAGAGAACTATAGAAAAGAAGTAAAGGAAATTTAGAAAAAAATGGTAGATTCAATTCAAAAGTATTCGCTTATGATTGGCGAAAGAGAAGTGGAATTTGAAACAGGCAAGTTGGCAAAATCAGCCGCAGCTTCTGTTACAGTAAAATGCGGAGACACTGTTATAATAGTGTCAACAGTATGCACAGATAAACCAAGACCGGGAATCGATTTTTTCCCGTTATTAGTTGATTACGAAGAAAAATTATACTGCATGGGCAAAATCCCCGGAAGCTTTACCAGAAAAGAAGGNNCCTGATACTCTGGTTGTGCTTGGTTCTTCCCTTGCGCTTACATTGGCTGAAAAAATTCCTTTTGAAGGTCCTATCGGTGCTGTAAGAGTCGGTGAAGTGGATGGACAATTCATAGTTAATCCAACTTTCCAACAATCTCTAAAAAGTGACCTTGATATAGTTGTTGCGGGAACAGAAGATTCTGTGATAATGGTTGAAGCAGGATGTAACTTCGTTCCTGAAGAAAAAATTCTTCAAGCTGTAGAACTTGCACAACAAGAAATCAAAAAACAAGTTCTTGCTCAAAAAGCTTTTGCTGAGCAATGTGGAGTTATTAAACAAGCTTTTGTTAATCCTTTCGACACCTCAGAACTTAAAGCGCTTGTTTATGAATCAGCAAAAGACAAAGTTTTTGAAGCGTATCACCAGTTTGACAGAGAAACA
>DNRP01000110.1 GCA_003499955.1 Cyanobacteria bacterium UBA9971 | reverse complement strand
ATTTTTAATATTACTTTATTTTTTGGAGAAAACATATGGAACAGTTTAAGCGATTCGGAATAGATTTTGATAAAGATAATTTTGTGGAGACTTCTATTTATGGGATAGCTTGTGTTTATGCACTTATAGAAAAAGAAATAGAAAATTGTTTAAAGCAGCACGGTCTTAGTACTTCCCGATTCAACATGATGATGGTAATTAAACATCAAAGCAAAGAAGAAGGCATAAGTCAGATAGATATTGGTAAGCGCCTTGTTGTAACGGCTTCTAATATGACAAAGCAGCTTGATAAACTTATCGCAGAAGGCTTTGTTGAAAGATTTGCTCAACAAGGAGACAGAAGAGTTAATCTGATTAAGATTACTCAAAAAGGTTCTGATTTGCTAGATAAAGTTTGGCCTGATTATTATGATACAATTCAGAGCATCGCGGACAAAATTCCTGTTCAGGATAGAGAAACCCTTTCCAGAATCCTCGCAAGCTGGTTTGAAAAACTAGAAAAATAAAATACAAATTATACAGAAAACTAACTTTACCTTATAATTGTTATTTAAGGAGATTTTGTTGTGAAAAAAATATGCACATTTATTCTTTTGGTTTTAATATTTTTTGCGGTTGATTTGCCGATTTTAGCAGAAAACGCAAGTTTACCTCAAAATAATAAGCCTAAAATAATTACCTGTGATGAAAAATCTACTGATGAAATGTGCAAAGCGCTTGAAATTTCAAAAACTGAAATTAAATTAAGAAGCTATCTTAAAGATGGCGGAGTGTTAAAAGTACAAAACATGGGTCCAAAAATAAAATATAAAGCTTATGTTTATACTATAAAAAATAATTCAGACAAAACAATTTTTATAAAAAAATTGCAAAGAAGATCACCTTGTTCTCTAATAAGAGAAGTTATTCCCACAAGAATAGCTTGGCAATTGATTGGCATACTATTAATTCCAATATCTGCGATAACAATAGTTGGTCCAATTTTTTTAGTACCTTTAGAAGCCCAGTCTATAATATTAGCCCCATTCAGAGATACAGCAGCAATAATTGAATCAACACAATTTAAGCAATATCATTATCCAATTGAAATCAAACCTGGTAAAACATTTCAAGCGAGAATATTTGCACCTTCTTGTAATATGAATTTTACTTGTGAAAATCAAGAATATTCAGTTGTAAATAAATAAAGGAAAAAGCAATGAAAAAAGAGTTGAAGATACTTGCGGTGTTTAAAAATAAAGAGTTTTTGAAGCTGTGGATAGGACAAATATTTTCTTATCTTGGGGATGCGATTGTTCAAATTGCGCTTATGGCTTGGGTGATAAGTCTCGGTGGTCATTCAGGCTCTGAAATGTCGAAGATTTTATTCTTTTTCGTCCTACCTTCTCTTTTATTAAGCCCGTTAGCAGGAGCGTTATCCGACAGATTTTCAAGAAAAACCCTAATGATTTTGAGTAATTTATTCAGAGCCGCTCTTGTATTTATAATCCCTGTTTTGCTTTTCAGTAAATCTTCAACTCATTTGCATACTATGGTTTATGCTTTTTCGTTTCTAATCGGATCAGGCTCAGCTTTCTTTTTTCCTGCAAAACAAAGCGCCTTACCTAATTTAGTAAAGTCCGAGCATTTACAATTTGCCAATGCTCTTAATGCAGGAACTTCAACCATTGCGATACTCATAGGTGCAGTTATAACAGGATTATATATTTCAAAATTCGGTTTAGCTAACAGCTTGTGGGTAAACGGTTTTGTGTATGCGGCTTCTGCCGGCATAATCTCGTTAATTTCTTTCAATAACTCTTCCGTAGCTTCGAAAGTAGCCGAAAAAACAGATATTTCAGCAAGCATCAAATTTGTCTTTAATTATCTGAAAACTCATAAAAACACCCGAAGATTAATTATATTATCGATTTTGCTGACTCTCGTTACAGCTTCATTTTTTAATACATTAACGTCTGTTTCTACCGACTATTACCATATCGGTATTGCAGGATTGAGCAAATTAAAAGCTATGCTTGGCGTTGGCATGATTTTAGGAACTTTTGTCGTAGCTTACGCGGGGAAATATGCAAGAACTTCGACAATTTTGGCCTGTTCTTTTATTGCGGTATTTTTGACCACAGCAACCGCTCAAATGGTTACTACATATAATTTAGCGTGGATATGGCTTGTATTAATAGGCATAGCGAACGCTTCTATGGTTATAATAATTGATACAATTTTGCAAAAAGCAACTCCTGACAGAATCAGAGGAAATATCTTTGGAATCAAGTCAACTTTAACAAGTCTTGTGTTTCTGGCAACAACTTGGGGCGTGTCCGAGCTTGTATTAACGACCTCACCATTTAAAATCTTCAAGTTCGTTTCTTTAACAAGTTTGCTAGTTGCACTTGCAGTTGTGCTTTTTGATAACAAATTCCGTCATTTTACAGTAAGAAGTTTAATTGGTGCAATATTTAGAACTTTATTTCCTATTACAATCGAAGGTAAAGAATATCTTGTAAAATCAGGAAAAATGATTTTAGCAGGAAATCATACAGGATGGGTCGATACTTTAATCCTTCAAACAGCATGCAAAAGACCTGTGTGGTATATTACAGGACCTGTGGCATTTCAAATGCCAGTTGTCAAAAACATCATCAAGTATTTCAACGTAATTCCTCTGCAATACGGAAAAGGTGTTAAAGCTTTAGATGCAGCGGTAAATAAAATAGAAAAAGGCGAAGTCGTTTGTATTTTCCCTGAAGGTAGACTTACAGAAGACGGAAACTTGATGAAATTTAACAAAGGCGTTGCTTATATGCATAAAAACAGCAAAGCCCCGATTGTTCCTTTTGTAATTCAGGGTGGATTTGAAGCTTGGGCTTATAATAAACCGTTTCCGACTTTTAGAAAAATTGTTATTCAGTTTGGTCAGCCTTTATACATGCCGGAATCAGAGGATAAAGACATAGTTAACGAGCTTAAAAACAGAGTTCAATTTATAAAAGATTCTCTTACAAGACGTGAAAAGTCTTTATATGACAAAAATTATTATGAAAATGTGCTTGATTTAATGCAGTTAAAATCGGATGCAAATGCTCCGGTTAAAGCTCTTTCTTTGAAAGACAAAGGCAAGTGGAGTGAGCTTAGCTATATTGAGCTTTCAAGACAGGCTAAAAACTTTGGTAATTTCTTGATTGATAGTGGAATCGAAAGAGGCGATAGAATAGCAATACTTTCCGAATCTCGTCCTGAATGGGGAATTGCCCTTTTTGCGTCTTTTCAAACTGGTGCTATAACTGTTCCGCTTGATGTAAAACTTACCATAGCAGAATTGACCTCGATATTGTCAGATTGTTTGCCGAAAGTTTTATGTGTTTCCATTCATTATTTAGAAACCGCCAAAGAAATTAAGTCGTTAATTCCTTCTGTTGAACAGATTTACATAATAGATGATATAAAAAATCAAGAATTCTTATCAGTTTATGAAGTTAAAGGACCTGAAGGAGATATAGGAAAAGCTAGATCTCTTGATGAAACAGCACTTATTGTGTATACCTCTGGAACAACAGGAAACCCTAAAGGTGTAATGATTACTTTTGGGAACATAATTTCTCAGTTAAAAGATTTTGAGGCTATATTTAAAATTAATTCAAGCGATTCATTAATCTCTATACTTCCTCTAAATCATCTTTTAGAGCTTAATGTCGGATTTTTGGGGATGCTTCATATGGGTGCGAGAGTTTCATATTCGGCAAGTCTTAACCCGAAAGAAATCAGCAAAATCATGAAGGAAAGACAGACTACCTATATGATAGTTGTTCCGTTGTTTGTCAAAATGCTCAAGAACAGCGTGGAAAAAGAAATCAGAAAATCTAGCAAACAGGCTCAGAATATATTTAATATTATGTATAAACTGGCTCAATATATGCCGATTGCTATAAGAAGACTTATGTTCAAGCAAATTATTGACGGATTTGGCGGAAAAATGAAAGGTTTTGTATCAGGTGGAGCACCTCTTGATGCTGAAGTTGCAGAATTTTTTGAAAGAATGGGAATGCCTATTTATCAAGGATATGGATTAACAGAAACAAGCCCGACCATAACAACAAACACCCCGAAATATAATCGTATAGGCTCAGTAGGAAAACCGCTTCCATCAGTTATGGTAAAAATTTCCGCAGAAGGTGAAATCCTCGCAAAAGGAGGAAATCTTATGAAAGGTTACTATAACAAGCCTGAAATGACCAAAGAAGTCATTGATGAAGAAGGATGGTTCCACACCGGAGATATAGGCGAGTTTGACAAAGATGGATTCCTCTACATCACTGGAAGAATCAAAAATATGATAGTTCTAGGCGGCGGAAAGAAAATCTTCCCTGAAGAAGTCGAGGCTGTACTAGAAAAAAGCCCGATGGTAAAAGAACTTTGTGTAATGAGTGTAAAAATTCAGGGCGGTTCAAAAGACGGTACAGAAGAAGTATGTTCTGTAATTGTCCCATCTGACGATCTCGTCAAAAAATACAAAGATGACTTTGCAGGACTCGAAAAAGAAATCTCCTCTGAAATAAACCAACTCGCAAAAGCAGGTTTGGCTTCTTACAAATGCCCGACAGTTATCGCAGTTTCTCTCGAAGAACTCCCCAAAACCGCCACACGCAAAGTCAAACGTAAAGATGTTCAGGCATGGTATTATGAGAGATATGCAAGGGTTTAATAGTCATGCAAAAAATACTAAAATCACCTTTTTTCTTGGGATTAGTTACTGGCATATTATTTTATTTTGTTAACCCAGTAATTATTTATCCAGCAATTTTTCATCATGTTAAATATAATTTTTTTATGGAGTTTTCCATAATACCTATAATATTTGTATGTATAATAGGGTTTTTATATTCATTAATTATTAAGGAGTTGATGGATATAAAATATGTTATAAAATTTGCAATTGCACTTATAATTCTTACGCCTCTTGGGTTGTTTTACATACCAATGTTATTAGATTCTATATACAAAACAAATTTGTTTTTGGTAATAAACTTTATATTTTCTCTTTTTCTTGTTTTTGGTTTCATAAAGCATTGGATTTTAACTTTAATTTCTTTATTATTTATATGCACTGCTTTATTTTTTTCAAATAAAATTACTCTTAATTACATTAAATTAAAAGAAAAGTAGGAGAATAAAATGCCTGAAATATTAACAATAATACTAATCATATGTGGTTTAAAATGGCTGTTTGGAAAGGCTAATGATTCTCCTGAAAACAATAAAGAGAAATTATTTTACTTAATTCAGGATATTAAATCTGAATTTCAGGATGAAATAAAAAGTCTCAAGAATAGAATATTTTCTCTGGAATTCGAAATTAATAAATTAAAAGGTTTGCCTGAACAGACACAGATTCAAGTAAATACTTGCGAATGTGCTGTTGAAGAAGCCTCGACTTTAGAGGTTTTTGAAGAAAATATTCCAGACCAAAATACAGTTGAATCAACTTTAGAAACAGCTTTAAATACAGATTCAGAAGTTGAAGCGGTTAAAGTTGAAGAAAATATCGAGATAAAAATTGAAGAAATAAACAATTTTGAAGAAAAGACAGAACAAATTTCACAAAAAATAGACGTTGAATCCTTTGTTGCCGGAAATTTATTAAACAGAATCGGTGCTTTGGCGTTGATTATTGGTATGGGATTTTTTCTAAAATATGCATTCGATCAAAACTGGATTAGTCCTGTAATTCAAATATTAACCGGAATAGCAGTTGCAATAGGACTTTTGTTCGGAGCATCTCATTGCAATAAACAGGAAAATTATAAAGTTTTTGCGCAAGGTATTGCAGGAGCAGGAATTTCAATATTTTATCTTTCAATTTTTGCTGCTTACAACTTTTACCACTTAATAAATTACCCGATAGCTTTTCTCTTTTTATCACTATTAACGATTCTATCTTTCTTTCAGGCTCTTAAATACGACTCGATGGCAGTTGCATTGCTAGGACTTGCAGGCGGATTTATAACTCCATTTATCCTTTCTTCGGGAGATGCTAATGTTATTGGTTTGTTTACTTATCTCGGATTCTTAAACTGTTGGATCATTGCTCTTTTATACAAAAAAACATCCTGGAAACCAGTTGAAATTACGAGCATATTGACTACTTACATAATATTTCTTTCGCTTCAGGGAAGCAGTTTCTATTCAGACAACTCTTTATCTGCCGGGATATTTTTAACAATGATATGGGGATTATATTTTGGTCTGGACATTTCAAGAACAGCAAGAGAAATCAATGAATTCACCACTTCAAGATTTGCTTCAAATTTGATTAATGGGTTTTTCTTTTGTTCTTCTGTTTATTGTTTGTTTAATGCCAACAACAAGGATTTTACAGCTTTAAGTATGGTCTTGATAGCCGCAGCTTATTTAACAAGCGGAATATTAGTCAGCAAAAAATGGAATGTATCTGAAAATTACTTGAAACAAAATATTCTCACTTCTATTTTGCTTACTGTAATTGCAACTAATATTACATTTTCCGACTTTGCCAAAACAATATTTTTCTCGTTAGAAGCTCTTGGTTTGCTCTGGTTGGGAATTAAATATCAAAAAGGGTATGTATGGAAAACATCAACATATTTATTTGGTACTGCGACTATAACTTTGCTCTGTAATCATCAAACAATAGCTTATTCACCGCTAGATGAATTCATGCCTGTACTTAATTTAAGGTTTTTAGCTTTTATTATTGTTTGCGGTTCGTTGATAACAAGCACTTATCTATTAAGCAAGTTAGAAAATACTGACGGAATTAAATCATATTTTAGATATTCGTGGTGTACGCTTTTATTTATTTTATTCAGTGTCGAAATAAGCGACTTTATGGCAAGACTTGCTTTGAATTCAGGAAGTGACATTTCAACAAGCCTGATTAATTTTAATAAATCAATGATACAGGTAATTATTTGGATATCATATTCTTTACAGCTTATAAGAGCAGGTTTTGATAAAAACATAAAACCGTTCATTTATTGCGGTTTTGCAGGAATATTTATTGCAGTTAGCCAATTATTGTCTTTAGGTTGCATATTTGTTCCTATAGAAAGGTTTTTGCCTGTTATTAATTTAAGGTTTGTGGCGTTTGCAGTAACAGCGGGAAGTTTAATATTTATTACTAATATTCTTAAAAAGTACGAAGAGGAATATTCTTGGAGCAAATCTATTCAAACTTTCTTGTCTTATAGCTGGTGCATAGTTATCTTTATACTTCTTAACTGCGAAATATCTGACTTTTTTGCTAAACAAATGTCTTATGAGTATTCAGAAGCAATTAATTTCAGCAAAAATATGATTTTAGGACTCGTATTCTCCTTATATTCTTTGTCTTTAATCAAAAATGGATTGGACAGAAACAAATCACCATTGCTTATCTGTGGAGCAACGGGAATAGGTGCAGTTCTCGCATTAAGCTTATTTAAAGGATTTTCGTTTTATCCTGTAGACAATTTCATTTTCTTTTTTAATATCAGAATGTTAATGTTTGTAGTGCTTGTAGCGGCATTGTTCTTGATAACTTCTTGGATAAAGAAAAATCATCAAGCTAATCCTGAAAGAATGAAATATATCAAGATTATTCAAATAGTTTTGAGCTTGTTTATTCTTTATATTTTGACTATAGAAACAAAAGACATATTTGCCAAAGAAATATATTCATTAACAAATAATGCGACAATGTATTATGCTGACAGTAGGTTAGAGCTATTTAGAAACCTTAAACAACTGGCTTTATCGGGAATTTGGCTAATATATTCCATCTTACTTATGATTTGGGGCATCTTGAAGAAAATTAAGCCTGTACGACACATCTCTCTAGGAATTCTTGGCATCGCACTATTTAAAATATTTGTTATCGATCTTTCATTTTTAGGTCAATTATATAGAATTATTTCGTTTATCGGATTGGGTGTAATTATGCTGTCCGCATCATATTTTTACCAGAAATACAGCAAACAAATTACGGCTTTATTGACCGAAGAAAAGGAATTAACTGATGGATGAACTTCATATAGAACAAGATGAATTTTTAAAGCCCTTTCTCATTACGAACCTTATTATAACTATAATAGGACTTATACCTTTATTATTAATTGATTTTTTCTTTTTTGTTCTTATAAATACATTTTGTCCGCCTTCTGGTTCTCTTTTTGGTGTAAACGCTGGGTGTAGTCACGATCATAAAGTATACATAATTAATACTATAATTTTTATTCTTATCCCAGTACCTTGGATTATATCGACCATTTTTTCTATTCAAGGATTAAAACAAAAGAAATTAGGAAAAATAAAAACTATTTATACAATTTTGAGTTTTGTATCAATTTTATTTGCTATACCTTGGTTTCTTTTAACAATTTTTCACTAATAATATGAGGACGATAACCTTATGATTAAAAGATTAGCTAAAGCTGCATTAAACCTAAGTTTAGTATTTTTATTTGCTTTATTAATATATTATTATCTTGTTTTACCTTCACTTATATATGGACCGATAAAAGAACAGACAAAATCCACCTTAAATGTTCAAGATATTTACTTGAATACTTCTGATAACGTAAAAATTAATGTCTGGTATGTTAAAGCCAAAAATAACAAGCCTACAATATTATTTTGCCACGGCAACGGTGGAAATATTAGCTCTTATGAAGATATGGTAGAAATTTTTTCATTAAAAGGTTATGGTGTTTTGCTTTTAGATTATCGAGGATATGGAAAAAGTGAAGGCACTCCGTCTGAAACAGGTTTATACAAAGATATCAATGCAGCCTTAAAATTTTTAAGAGGAAAAGAAAAACTTTCAAATAATCAGATTATTCTTTGGGGATTATCTCTTGGCGGAGCTGTTGTTACAGAAGTTGCGTCAAAAGAGCAATTTAAAGCTGTAATTCTGCAAAGTACTTTCACAAACATTAAAGATGAAGCTGTTTGTATGTATGGAAAACTAGCTAAAGATAAATTTACCAAAACACTCATAAAAGCTTTCTTTGAAAACATGATTTGTTTGCAAAAATATGACACTGAATCCAAGATTGCTAAAATTTCTTCACCTCTTTTGATAGCTCATGATATTCCTGATGAAGTTATTCCAGTAAAAATGTCTTATGAATTAGCAAAATTAAACCCTAAGGCAAAACTGTTTATCTCTAAAACGGGTTCACATAATGATGGTACTTGGCTTTATCCGGAAGCTTTAAAATTTATTGAAGAAAAATAAAAATTCATCACTTGACAAGTTAATAGTTGAATGGTAAAGTAATTATATAAAATACTTCACCATTCAACTATTTTGTTAAGGAGTTCATTATGTTTAAAAACTTCAAAAAGAATTTAATTGAATGTTTTTCAAAGCTTGCAGATAATCCTGCTTATATAGACTGGATTAGAGCTGTATAGAATTAATTAAGTGAATAGGAGATAAAACAATGTCAGCACAAGTTTACAAAAATGATTTATTTTCTCTAAACGCAAAAATATGTGGTGCAAGCCTGATTATATCCGCTCTTCCTTTGTTTTTGGTTTGCCCGGTAGTTGCAGCTTTTTCTAATATTTCTTTTTTGAATTATCTTCTTATGTTAATTCCTTCAACCATATATATCTTAATGTTGAGTCGTTTTATCAAATCCGGTTACATCTCTATTAAAGAAAATTATGCATTATTTGGATTTAACTTTTTAGCCTCGATAATTCTTTTCGCAATTGGTTCGACTGTCATTTTAAAAATTTCTGCTTTAAGTCTCTAGTAATATAAATTTTAAAAATTTAGCACTAAAAACCTTCTTTAAGGAGAATTTGTTATGAGAAATTTTGTAAAAACTATATCGGCTTTAAATATTAGCTTTTCTATTCCTGTATTTGTTTTATTGATAATATCTGTTTTTTTAACTCTATTTATAGGAACTGTTCACTTTACACCAACACAAAGTCATGAAATTCCTACTTTTTGTATTACTGCTTTTGTTATAGAAGCTTTAATTGCATTATGGTTAATAATTTCAGACGTAATATCTTTTAAACAAGCTATAAATATTAATGCAAATTACTGGAGTGGTAAATTTAGCTTAGTTTTCTTAAATTTTATTGCTTGTAGTTTTATTACATTGTGGGTTTTAGGCATAATTTTTACTCAATTACATCTAAGTATTTTAAATCCAATTGTTTTGGGAGTTGGGTTTATAAGTTTATTGCCGCTTTTATTACTGTCTAATGACTAATTAGGAGAATTTGTAATGGAATTTTTTCACGTAACTCAAAATGTTCAATTCGCAATAATCGGAATCTTTGCTGTTTTATCAGTTTTTTCAGGCGTTGTCGTCCTGAAAAACCTTGTCCAAAAAGGCAAGGACTTCACCAATTTAAACCTGCGTGTGAAATCGTTCTGGTCAATTACTGCTTTGTTTACTCTTGCAATAATGGGAAACAAACTGATTTCTTTTGTTTTTGTTGGGTTTATAAGCTTTCTTGCTTTAAAAGAATTTTTATCGCTAATTCCTACAAGAAGAGCCGACAGAAGAGTTCTTTTTTGGGCATATCTTGCAATTCCCATACAGCTTTATTTTCTTTATACAGGCTGGCTTGCTATGTTTTACCTATTTATCCCTCTGTATATGTTTTTGATGATACCTTTCAGGATGGTAACTATAGGGGAAACAGAAGGTTTTCTTAAGTCTGCCGGAACAATCCACTGGGGAATTATGGCAACGGTTTATAGTATAGGATATCTGGCAGCATTTTTGGTTCTTCCTTTTGCAAATAATCCTGTTGCAGGAGGAGTGGGGCTCTTTATTTATATCGTTTTTCTTACTGTGATTAATGATGCAGCACAGTTTTGCTTCGGGAAAAAATTTGGCAAGAATAAAATCATCCCTAAAATCAGCCCTAACAAAACCCGTGAAGGCTTTTTAGGTGGGATAATCACAACTCCTATGATTGCATTTTTAATCGCACCTTATTTAACACCTCTAACACATATAGAAGCTTTAATTGCAGGACTATTCATCTCAATTAGTGGATTTATAGGTGATGTTGTTATGTCTGCAATCAAAAGAGATCTCGGAGTTAAAGACAGCGGAACTCTTATCCCTGGACACGGCGGAATTTTAGATCGTCTTGACAGCTTGATTTATACAGCTCCGTTGTTCTTTCATTACACAGTATATCTTCACTACAGAGGGATATTATGATTAAATTCATATTCTTCTGGCTGTTTGTTAAGCCTCTTGTGTACATAGTCCTCGGAATTAACGTAAGAAAGGCTGAATTAATTCCAAAAAAAGGACCCGTAATAATTGCTGCAAACCATAACAGCCATATTGATACCCTGATTTTAATGAGTTTATTCCCTTTAAGACAAATTTTCGACATTCATCCTGTGGCGGCAGCAGATTATTTTCTTAAAACAAAATTCAGAAGATGGTTTTTCCTGAATATTTTCGGAATTATTCCAATTTCAAGAGATGAAATCACAAAGAAAAACCCTTTTGAAGAAGTAAACAATAAGCTGAAAAATGGCAAAATTATCATAATTTACCCCGAAGGAACAAGAGGAGAACCGGAAGTTATAAGTGAATTCAAATGCGGAGTTGCTCATTTAGCAAAACAAAATCCTGATATTCCTGTAATTCCTGTTTTTATGTCAGGAACAGGAAAAGTTCTACCAAAGGACGAAGGTCTTTTAGTTCCATTTATCTGCGACGTTTATATAGGACAACCTCTTTTCTGGTGCGGAGACAAGAAAAATTTTATGGATAGTTTAAAACATAGTTTTGAAGAACTGAATTTATTTAACAAAAAAGGAGAAAAATAATGGACATGTACCTGTTAAAATTCCCGTATCGTAAAATCTTGTTGCCAATGGCAAAAAAACTAAAATTTATTGACCCTGACATCATCAGTTATTTAGCAACATTTGCAGCATTTATAACAATGTTTTGTTATCTTTTTGCTGACAAAAACCCTGTATTTTTAATCTGGTCAATCGGACTGACTTTCCTAAGAATGACTTTAAATACAATTGATGGAGTTATAGCTATCGAAAGAGGAAATTTAAGGTTAAAAGGTGAAATAGTAAACGCTTTGCCTGACAGATATTCTGATATTTTTATTATGACAGGGATTGCGCTTTCACCCTTTTGCTCTCCTGTGTGGGGAGTTATCGGTTTTGGCTCGATGTTTTTAGTTAGCTATACCGGCATGTTAGGCAAGGCTTTGGGAGTAGAATGGCAACATCATGGACCTCTTGGCAAAGTTGAAAGACTTATAATGATTATGATTTTTGCCCTTTTACAGTATTTAAATATAAACAATATTATTCCTTCCTTAAATATTTATGGTTTTGCACCAACTTATTTTGAAGCATGTATGATTATATTTCTTGTTTTAGGTCAAATTACAGTTTTCAACCGCTTAAACGGACAGTTAAGACAAATTAAAGTTCTGGAATGGGAAAAATACAGAGATTTAAATAAAAAAACTGTTGTTATTTATGATTCATTGACAGGTAATACCAAAAAAGTTGCAGAGAAAATAGCGGACGCACTTTCTACTTCGTGTATTACACCTAAAGAAGCAATAAACTTGAATCTTGGTTTATTCGATTTAGTCGTTTTTGCAACTCCAAACTTAGGAAAAAAAAGAACCACACCCGCTATGCAGGAATTACTTGAAAACAACCTGAATATAAAAAATTATGCACTTGCTATAACATCAGGAGTTCCTATTTATCGATTGATTTCAGGAACAAAGTGTATCAAGTATTTTGCCGACAAATTAAATAAAAAACCAGTCTCAACAACAAATATAAGAGGATATCACTCAATAGCAAAAACATACGCAAACAGACCTAACGAAAACGATTTACTGGATTCATATTTGTTCGGTATAGATTTGGGCAAAACTTACTTAAAAACAGAAATTTAAATTAAGGCAAATAATAAAAATTAAAAGGAGACACAAAAATGTTGAAAGAATTAAAATTTAAAGCTTTAAAAACTCTGGTTGACACTATAGGTCAAACAAGTGACGGTTTGAAATTATGCAGTCAATACGGATTTACATCAGGAAAGATGCTTGATTACATTTATCAAAACCAGCCTTCAGGTAAATATTTAATCGGAAAACTAATAGACAGAATATTTATAAGACATGCAGGATGGGAAGTAATTAGAACCAGAAAAAACAACCTTGTAAATTCATTAAAAACAGCAATAGTTTTAACATTAACAGATAAAAATGATGTTTTTATTGTTGATGTGGCGTCAGGTCCTGCTAAATATATTCTGGAAACGATGGATAAATTTAGGAATGAAAATGTTTTTGCTGTTTGTCGAGATATTGACACAAGATGGCTGGAAGAAGGCAAAATAAAAGCTGAATCATTAGGTCTTAGCAATATGGAATTTAAAGAAGGTAATGCGCTTGAGCCCAATAGTTTCAAGGAACTAAATAAAATTCCAAATATTATAGTATCTTCAGGTTTCTATGACTGGATTATTGACGATGAACTAGTGAAAAAATCAATGCAAATAATATATAATAACCTGCCGGTCGATGGCTATTTCGTATTTACAAACCAAAGCGACCATGTTGATTTGGAAATGGTCAAAAATGTTTTTCAAGATTTCAACCATAATCCTTTAGAGATGAAAATTCGCAACGCTTGCTTAATTAATTCCTGGGCTAAAGAAATAGGATTTAAAATAATAGAAACTAATTCTGACAAGCAAGGTTATTATTCGGTTACGTTAGCTCAAAAATAAAATATTTTATTTTTTACAAAAATTCGAATTCATTTTTGGAACGAGTATATTCTCAATAAACAAATTCTAAGCTTGTTCACTAGCCCCAGGGTAACTGTACAAAAATCTAACATAAAATTTATTTATGAAAAAAGCGGTTTTTGTGATAAACAGGTTTGTTCAAAAACAAATAGAATTAATCTTAAAATACAGAGAAAAGT
Source organism: Cyanobacteria bacterium UBA9971 (assembly GCA_003499955.1). Classification (GTDB taxonomy): domain Bacteria; phylum Cyanobacteriota; class Vampirovibrionia; order Gastranaerophilales; family UBA9971; genus UBA9971. Next base: position 27,656 of record DNRP01000110.1, on the reverse strand, counting down.
ATAAATAGAAAGCACTCTGGCAAATTACCGTTCGGGAATAAACACTTGCATTTAAATCAAAATAATGTATAATGTTACCGTACGGGTAAAAGAGAGAAGCCCCATGAATATTAAATCTCCTGAAGATATAGCTGAAATTGTGAAAGAAGCAAGAAAATCACAAGGACTTACACAAGCAAAACTTGCAAAGCTCTGTGGTGTTGGATTGCGTTTTATTAGCGATTTAGAAAATGCTAAATCGACTTGCCAGATTGATAAAATATTAAAAGTTTTAACAGGTTTAGGAATAAAAATAAATATGTCTTTACCTGCTACTGAATAGGAAGATAAATGGAAACCAGAGAAATTAAAAAACTTTCTGTAAGATTATACGGTAAAGAAGTTGGTATTCTTGAAGAATATAAAGGAAAGATGCGTTTTAAGTATAACGATGATGCTCAAATTCCTTTGTCTTTAAGTTTGCCTGTAATAAAAGAAGTTTATCCTGAAAAAATATGTAAAGCATACTTTGGTGGGTTACTTCCCGAACACGAAGAAACAAGAAAAACTCTGGCAATAAAGTATAAAATTAGTGAAAATAATGACTTTGCTTTACTTGCAGCTATCGGACATGACTGCGCAGGTGCGGTTACTTTTCATGAGTTAAATGAACCTCAAGTTTTGCAGGAATTTGTTGAGGTAAAAGGAGAATTTTTAACTGATGAAGAGTTATGGAAACATATAAAAGATTTACCCGTAAAACCATACTTGGGTCGCAGAATGTCTTTAGCAGGAGCCCAAGAAAAAACTCCTGTTTGTGTAATTGATAATAAAATTGCTTTACCTCTTGACGGCAGCCCGACTACACATATTTTAAAACCACCTGTAAGAAGGTTTGAACAATCTGTTGCTAATGAATATATTTGTATGGAAACAGCGCGATTAATCGGCTTAAATGTTCCGAAAACAGAAATNNNNAGTCTTAAATCAAACAAGTAGACCCGCTCTTGATAAAATGAATTTTATCTCACGTGTAATTCTTAATTACTTAATAGGCAATTGTGATGCTCATGGAAAGAACTTTTCACTTGTTTATACAGGAAACAGTATAATATTTTCTCCTGCCTATGATATTCTTTGTACAAGTGTTTATGAGCTTGATAATACAATGGCGATGAAAATAGGAAAAGCAAAGTATATTCAAGAAGTTACACAAAAAGATTGGCAGATTTTTGCCAAAGACTTAGAAGTTGCTCCTTCTCTGGCAATAGAAGAGTTGCAACGCCAGATAAATGTACTTCCTGATATGTTAGAGCAAATTGTAAACAAAACAGATGCAGAAATAGGTCATAAAATTTTAGATTTTGTTATTAAAAATTGTGAAAGCTCTAACAAAAGATTAAATTTCAAATAGACGATTTTTCTTTCAAGAGAAAAAAGTTGTAAAAAATAGTAAATATTTAAATAAAATTGTTACATACCTTTAAAGGTATAAAAACTTCCCGTCTAAATCCCGTCTAATTTAATATTTTTTGCTTTAGTTTGATGTATTTATATAAAAACAACAGCAAGGCAGAATTTCAATATATTTGTAAATCAGAGCAAACTGTATATAAACAAAAATGTGGTCAAAACCGCATTTACACCGAAGATGTCGGGAGTTCGAGCCTCTCAACGCCCAATTACTTTCAGCCTTTTTCAAAAAGGCATTCGTCTAATTGCAAAAATTATAAATACCAACTAAATAAAGCAAAGTAACGGAAAGTCCGACAAAATAAAAACTACACATAAAGTTTAGTTTGCAGAAGAAAATAAATTATTAAATTTTATTGAGCTATTCTAAGTGAATGATTACCTGAAAAGGTTACCCTTAAAACCATACTTGGGTCGCAGAATGTCTTTAGCGGGAACCCAAGAAAAAACTCCTGTTTTTGTAATTTATAATAGAATTGCTTTACCACTTGACAATAGTCCGACTTGAATCAAACAAGCAGACCCGCTCTTGATAAAATGAATTTTATCTCACGTGTGATTTTTAATTACTTGATGAGATGTTATGAAGTAGCCATTTTGAATATGCATTTTTTGATTATAATAAAGTATTGCATTTTATTTATGAATTTTGCATTATTATGTTGTAAAAGCACTTATTAAAGGTTGAATATGAAAGCAGTAATTTTAGCAGGCGGTCTTGGTACAAGAATTAGTGAAGAATCTCATTTAAGACCCAAACCTATGATTGAAATAGGGGGAAAACCTCTCTTATGGCATATAATGAAAATTTATTTGTCTTATGGTATTAACGATTTCATTATTTGTACCGGTTATAAAGGGTATATCATAAAAGAATATTTTGCAAATTATTTTCTTCATCAATCTGATGTTACTTTTGATATGTGCAAGAATGAAAAGAAAATACATAATAATACTTGTGAACAATGGAAAGTTACTATTGTAGATACAGGAGAAAATACAAATACAGGCGGAAGAATCAAAAAAATTCAAAAGTATGTTGAAAATGAAACGTTTTGTTTTACTTATGGGGATGGGGTAAGTGATATTAATATAATAGAGCTTATAAATTTTCATAAAAATCAAAATTCTATTGCGACATTAACTTCTATTCAGCCGCCGGGACGTTATGGAGCTATTGAAACCGTAAATAATAAAGTAATAAATTTTGAAGAAAAACCAAAAGGTGACAGCGGTTGGGTAAATGGAGGTTTTTTTGTATTGGAACCCGATATTTTTAATTATATAGAAGATAACGATGAAATTTCCTTTGAAAGTGACACTCTTGTTAAAATGACGACAACAAATAATCTTTCTGCTTATAAACATGATGGATTTTGGCTTTCTATGGACACATTGAGGGATAAAACAAAACTGGAAGAATTATGGGTTTCAGGGAACGCCCCATGGAAAGTATGGAAATAAAGTTATGAAACAGAGTTGTTGCAGATTTTGTAATAATGAATTAAAGCATACGTTTGTGGATTTAGGTATGTCACCGGTTTCTAATGCTAATATTAAACCTGAAAATCTTCAGTCAAAAGAAAAATTTTATCCTTTGCACGCTCATGTATGTGAAAAATGTTTTTTGGTTCAACTGGAAGAATTTGAATCACCCAAACAAATTTTTAACGATGAATATGCATATTTTAGTTCTTTTTCGGAAAGCTGGCTAAAGCATTGCAAAAATTATACAAATATGATTTCAGAAAAGCTTTCTCTCTCACAAAAGTCAAAAGTTATAGAAATTGCATGTAATGACGGTTATTTATTGCAATACTTTGTAGAAAAAAATATATCTGTTTTAGGAATTGAGCCTTCTTTAAACGTAGCAAAAGCTGCTGAAAGTAAGGGAATAAGAACTATAGTAAAATTTTTTGGTGTAAACACGGCAAATGAACTTTCTGATTTACAAGAAAAAGCGGATTTGATTATAGGAAATAACGTTCTTGCCCATGTGCCCGATATAAACGACTTTGTAGGCGGAATAAAAATACTTTTGAAGGAAACAGGAACTGTTACGATAGAATTTCCTCATCTTTTAAACTTAATCAACAAAAATCAGTTTGATACTATTTATCATGAACATTTTTCATATCTTTCTCTTTATACAGTTGAAAAAATATTNNAGGAAATATGCAAAAATCACAAAATGTTATTAATTTGCTTGCAAAAGAAAAAGAATTTGGATTAACTAATTTATCTACTTATACAAATTTTTCAGAAAAAGTTAAAGAAACGAAGAGAAAGCTGCTTAAACACCTTATAGAAATTAAAAACCAGGGAAAAGCCATTGTTGGATATGGGGCAGCTGCAAAAGGAAATACACTGCTTAATTATTGCGGAATTGGAAAGGATTTTATTGGCTATGTTGTAGATAAAAGTCCATATAAACANNCTTTCATATACAAAAGAATGGGGATGCAGATTTATAATTCCAATTCCTGAGGTTTATGAAGTCGGACATGAAGAAATTATGGTTTCAGGATTGCTTAAAGAAGCTCACAAAATAAAAAATTCTGTAAGTTAGGAAAAATTAATGAAATTTACGGAAACAAAACTCAAGGGTGCTTATATAATTGAAATTGAACCGTTGAAAGACGAGAGAGGCTTTTTTTCCCGTAGTTTCTGTAAAGAGGAATTTAAAAAACTCGGCTTGAATCCTGAAATTTTGCAGTGTAATGTTTCTTACAACAAAAAAGCTGGCACTCTTAGAGGTATGCATTTTCAACGTGAACCATACGGTGAAACTAAAATAGTTTCGTGTACTAAAGGTGCTATTTATGATGTTATTATTGATTTAAGAGAAAATTCTGAGACTTTTCGCAAATGGGAAGCTGTTGAATTAACGCAAGAGAATAATAAAATGCTTTATATCCCTGAAGGCTTTGCTCATGGCTTTCAGACTCTTGTTGATGATACAATAGTTTATTATCAGATGGGAAATTATTATAATCCTGAATATGTAGACGGTGTAAGGTGGGATGATCCTGTTTTTGATATTAAATGGGTGGAGTGTGAAAATAAAATAATTTCGGAAAAAGATAAAAATTATAAATTATTAAAAGGATAAAATGAATGTTAATAATATCTGAGAAAGCCAAAATATCAGATAAAGCAGATATAGAAGATTCTGTGCGAGGAACAAANNCGTTATCTATACAGGAAATGGAATTCAGATAGGACAAAATGTTCTTATTGCAGCAAACTGCACATTAGCAGCTACAAATCATGAATACAGAAATAAGAATATTGAAATATCAAAACAAGGATTTATGCCATCAAAAGGCGGTATCATCATTGAGGATGATGTGTGGATAGGTGCGAATACAGTAATATTGGATGGTGCAATTATAAGAAAAGGGTGTGTTATAGGAGCCAATTCACTTGTTAACACTGAATTACCTCCTTATTCAATAAACGTGGGTTCTCCTGCAAAAACTATAGGGTATAGAGAATGAAATTCACAATAATAGGATCATCAGGATTTATTGGATCTAATCTTTTAAAATATCTTAATGACCAAGGTTTTCAAGTTATAACAATAACAAGAGAAGACTTATTAGGCTCTTATAAAAATATTGATTGTGGCAATATAATATATTGTGCTGGAATAACGTCTGATTTTAGAACAAAACCTTTTGAAACTGTTGACGCACATGTGTGTTATTTGCAAAAAATATTGCAATCATTAAATTTTGAATCTTTTATTTATCTTTCATCAACAAGAGTATACAAATCAAATAATAATTGTATTGAAGAAGCTGAAATAAAAGTAAATCCCAATAATCCTGATTATATTTATAATATTTCTAAATTAATGGGAGAATCTTTATGCTTAACACTTCCAAATAAAAATATAAAAGTATTAAGATTGTCTAATGTTTGTGGATATAATTATAATTCCGGAGATTTTATTTATTCATTGATAAAAGATGCATTAATAAATAAAAAAATAATTCTGAATACAACATTAAATTCATCCAAAGATTATATTTCAATTAATGATGTGATTAAATTAATTACTAAAATCGCTATTGAAGGGAAAGAAAAAATTTATAATATAGCAAGTGGCAACAATATTAACAATCAGGAAATTATAGATATTTTAAGGCTATTTATGGATTTCTCAATTGAAATAAATGAAAATGCTCAAGAAATTATTTTTCCTCAAATAAATATTGAAAAAATAAAAAAAGAATTTAATTTTCATCCGGAAAATGTTTTAAATACTATTAAAAATGTTGTTAATATTAGAATAAAGGGATTGTATAAACTGTGATTAAAATTGATTTAGAAAATAATACGGTCATTGTTGAAGAAAAAAATCAAATTTCTACATATGAAATGTCATCAAAAGAAGCATTTGAGATTATTTCTAAAGCTTGGATCAGATGTGGTTGGGATAATAAATATGTATACAGTTTTGCGTGGCTTGGCAGACCAATTATACAGCTTCCTGAAGATATGATAAGAATACAAGAAGTGATATTTGATATCAAACCTGATGTTATTGTTGAAACAGGGATAGCGCATGGAGGTTCTCTTGTTTATTATGCAAGCCTCTGCAAAGCAATGGATAAAGGAAGAGTTGTTGGAATTGATATTGAAATAAGACCACATAACAGAAAAGCAATAGAAGAGCACTTTTTATATCCATATATTGAACTTATCGAGGGAAGCTCTATTGATGAAAAAACATATGAGCAAGTAAAACAGCAAATAAAAGAAAAGGAAAAAGTAATAGTTTTTCTTGATTCATGCCATACAAAAGAACATGTTCTTAAAGAACTTGAATTATATTCAAAATTGGTTTCTATAGGCTCTTACATAGTTGCAATGGACGGAATCATGGGAGAAGTTGTTGGAGCACCAAGAACACAGCCTGAATGGATATATGATAATCCAACAATTGCAGCCCAAGAATTTGTTAAAAACAATCCAAATTTTGTTATAGAAGAACCTAAATTCCCGTTTAATGAAGGTAATATTGATAAAAGAGTTACTTATTGGCCCGGTGCTTTTATTAAAAGGATTAAATATGATTAAAACAACGCTTATGATTCCTGTATATAATGAAATAAGATTTATTGAAAGGACTTTGCAATCTGTAATAGGACAAGCAGATCAAATAATAATTTCTGATAATGCTTCTAATGACGGTACCTCGGAAATTTGTCAGGAATTTGCACAAAAACATCCCGAAGTTGAATATAAAAGACATGAAAAAAATATCGGAGCAGCAAAAAATTGTGATTATTGTTTAAATCAAGCAAAAGGAGAATATATCATGTTTGTTGGAGGACATGATATGATTTCCCAAAATTATGTAAGAAATATGAGCATATTGCTTGATGAAAATCCGGATGCTGTTTTAGCATTCCCTAAAAAAACAGTTTTTCTGGATGAATTATATTCTTTTGATAAATTATATTTGGCGGAAGTATTTGGAGATGATTTAATCTCGGATTCTCCATACCACAGAGTAAACAGCATCGTTAATAAAATTTCTTATTGTGTTATGTGGAATGGACTTCATCGTAGTCATACCTTTAAAAATATACTAAATGAGTATCTTGTTTTCAAAGATTTGTTTCATGATGTCGTATGTCTTACCAATCTTGCAAGAAAAGGTAAATTTATTATGGAAAATGATTCTACCTTTTTCAGAATAAATAATAGAAAACTTCAAAAGCCAAAAGAACGCTTTATCAGGGTTATACAAATGATAAGAGCTTTGGAAACAGATGAAAATATAAATCCGTCGGAATGGTTATTAACTCATATTTGCGGAACTTATAAACTTGCAAAAGAAATGCAAAAATTATCGGATACTCCAACTGATTTTGATAAAAAAATTCTAAAAGATTTATTCAAAAGAAATAAATATATTTTTGGAGATGAAGCTAACTTTGAAAATATTTCTGTTATTCCCGGTGAAGAAACTCTGGTTGAAGAAGTTAAGAATGAAATAATAAAAGAAAAAAATTTGCAGAAGAAAAATTTGCAAAAGAAAATAGATAAATTAGCTGAAAAATACAATAATAAAAAAATAGTATTATACGGTGCGGGTGCTTTTTTTGATGATATTAAAAAAAATCATGATATTAGTAAATTAAATATCGTTGCCGTATCGGATATTAAGTTTACAGAAGAATCAGAATACAAAGGCTTTAAAGCAATTCCTCCCCAAAAAATAAGTGAACAGAAACCGGATGTTATACTCTTAACTGTTTTAAATAAAGCAACAGCATTTCCTTACATTGAAAAGCTGGTTAAAGAGAATAATCTTGATTGCAAGATTATTCTGATATAATTCAAAAAATTTGGAAATCGTTTTATTCTCTAAACTTTTACAATTTTTTCACCCTTAATTTTTTTCAGGGCATTTCTTGTATCAATAATAAGTTTGCTGTTTTCATATATAAAATTATAATCATAAAAACTGTGATCTGTGGCTACAACAACACAATCGTATTTTGAAAGGTTTGCAGGTGTAAGATCTACAGATGTTTTATCAAAATTATATTTCCTTGTCCTTGGAATCCTGTCAAAATACGGGTCATTATAATCTGTATAAAGACCTTTAGAGGTAAAAATTTCCATAAGTTTAAGTGAGGGGGATTCTCTAAGATCATCAACATCTTTTTTATAAGAAAGTCCTAAAATCAGAATTTTTGCATTTTTAGCAGCAATTCCTCTTTGATTTAATGAATCTATAGTTTTTTGAACTACATAATACGGCATATTTGTATTAATTTCACCCGCTAACTCTATAAATTTGGTATTAAAATCATATTCTCTTGCCTTCCATGTTAAATAAAACGGATCAATAGGAATACAATGACCACCTAGTCCTGGACCGGGGTAGAAAGCATTAAATCCAAAAGGTTTTGTCTTTGCAGCGTCAATCACTTCCCATATATCTATTCCCATTTTATCCGCAATAATTTTCAATTCGTTCACAAGTCCAATATTAACAGCCCTGTATATATTTTCTAAAAGTTTGGTCATTTCAGCTGTCTTAAGAGAACTTACAGGTACTACTTGAGCTATCAGGCTATTATATAATTCAACGCCAGCTTCAAGGCAATTTTTAGTTTTACCTCCAACAACTTTCGGAATAGTGGTTGTCGAAAAATCTTTATTCCCCGGATCTTCTCTTTCGGGAGAGTAGACAATAAAAATGTCCTCCCCCGCGGAAAAATTTCTTTCCAGAAGAGGTGTTTCAATAAATTCTTCTGTCGTTCCCGGATAAGTTGTGCTTTCAAGACTTATAATCTGCCCTTTTCTTATAAAAGGCAAAATATTATTCATTGTAGTGCTGATATATGATGTATCAGGTTCTCTGTGGGAATTTAAGGGGGTTGGCACGCATAAAATTATGGCATCAGCCTGAGCAACTTTTGAAAAATCACCGGTAACTTCAAATTTTTTTGAATTAATAGCTTCTTTTATTGGTTTATCGTTAATATGTTTTATGTAAGACCCGCCGTTGTTAAGGGTTTTTATTTTTTTATCGTCTATATCAAGCCCTATAACTGAAAACCCTTTTTGTATAAAACCTAAACACAGCGGTAAGCCTACATATCCAAGTCCAATAATGCATATTTTTAAGTCTTTGGTTGATATCTTATCTTTTAATTCTTTTAAAAAACTCATTTACAATCCTTTATAATTTTCTTTATTAAGAATATATAATATCTTTCTAGGATTTTTTTTGAGCAAATCCCCAATTATCATTAATAATTTCAAAATTATGATAATCTTTATGGTCTTTAACAAGTAATTCAAAAACNNAAAACATTTTTTATTTTATAGGTTTTAAAAATTTCCCTTATTATTTCAGTCTGATTTCTTTTCATAAAAGGTATATTTTTCAGCTCATTTTCAACAGCAGTTAAATTCATTTTATTCCTCTTTAATTATGTAATAATCTTATTCTATGGATAGTGTGATTATATGTCAAATCTTTCATTATTTAAGCCAGAATAGGCATATTATTATAGTAAATACTAAACTTAAGGGATTTTAATTATACAGAATATTAATTATAATTTATGATATTAATAAAATTCCAGAAATTGAGAAATGGCAAAAACGAAGAAAAATTTATTTATTCATGGCGGATACCCTAAATGTGCATCAACTTCATTGCAGGATTTTCTTTTTCTAAATAAAGAACCATTGCAAAATAAGGGTTTTTTATATCCTGCTTTTGAAAATAAAAATATACTTACCCATGAAAGAACGAATGGATTTGATATATCTTTATTTATCTTGAATGATAATAATGAATATCTTAATAAAAGATTTGATACGCTAAATTTTCCTGAACAGGAAAGAAAAAAATATATAAAAAACCTGGAAAATTCTTTTTCTTATACAAAACAACAAATAAATGATTCAAACCTCAATAATATTGTTTTATCTTCAGAATTTTTTAGTGTTAACAGTTCGAATATTCTTAAATTCAAAAATGAATTTAAAGAATTCAACATTAAATTTATATTTTATATTAGAACCCCAGTTTCTTTTATATGCTCTGCTTTTCAACAAAATGCAAAAGGAGCTTTGAGAAACACTCTTCCTCTTGATGAATATATTGATAAAGATCTGGAATTAAATATAAATTATTTTGAAAAATTTGATGATTATATCGAGGTATTTGGAAAAGAAAATATAATTTTAAGACCTCTGGAAAATGAGCAATTTAAAAATGGCTGTATTTACTCTGATTTTTTAAATATCTTAGGTTTGGAACCGGACGAGAGTTTCTCGTTATTGAAACGAAATTCAAATGAAAGCAGCAGTTTTGAGGTAACCGAACTTATACGCCTAATAAATCGACTGCCATATGACATGGAAATTAAGAATAAAATGAGAAAACTCGCCCTTAATGTACAATTCCAAAACAATACAAAAATTATAGACACACTAACTGAAGAACAAATACAGAAAATAAAAAACAAGTACGACCCAATTATAAGCAAATACGCAAAAGAATTATTGAATCAGGACAAAATGTTTTTAAATGATAAATATGAAGCAAAAGTTTCAAAAACAGCCTTAAATAATCAGGATATAGAAGATATCTTAAAAACTTTAACACTGAAAATAAATATTTAATTAATATTTTTTCTGTCTGATTTTTATGGCATATTATACTACTGTGGAAATAAGACATATAACCATAATGCTTTAATTTTAATATCCAGAGCCCAGGTTTTTATCAAATATTTAATAAAGTTGTTTTCCTGAATAGCTAAAAATTTCTGTTTCTCTAATAGATTTTCAAAATCCATCTTGTCGGCATTCCAGTCTTTAGATATTTCATGCATTTTTTCAAGAAATTCTTTTAATTCAGGATAACGATGTAATCTGAGTCCTCTTAAAACAAGGGATCGTTTAAAGACCATATTAAAATAACTGCAAGTTCTGGTTTGATAAGTGTGTTCAAATTCTTTATATATGTTTTGCTCAATTATAAAGTCTTTTTGGCATTTAAAAACTTTTATAAGGTCTAAAAATTTATTATTTATAGCTCGCGTAAGAGAAAAAGGCGTCGCTAAATTATAATAATAATAAGGCTTAAAAACTAAAAGAATTTCTTTGCTGTAAATCAGAGCCTGCCAGGTAAAAAGAATGTCTGAACCATTGTGTATATCTTTTGCAAAAAACAGGTTATATTTATCTAATAAGCTTTTTTTCCACAAGCCGTAGCATGAAGAATGGAAAGAAGTTTTCATTATTTCTTTTAAATTGTCTGTAAGAACAGCTTTTTTATTTTCTTTATTTAAATAACTAAAAGCAATTGTTGTAAAGGTTCCTGTTTTTGTAACGCTATAATGATGTGTTCTTATTGCATTTGGGCTATTGTATGCATTAGCTTGTTCAATCAGTTCCTCATACATTTTTTTATCTATCCAGTCGTCAGAATCAACAAATGAAATATATTCACCTTCTGCTATTTTTAATCCTGCATTTCTGGCAGCTGATGCGCCGTTATTTTTCTGATGAATTAATTTTATTCTGGAATCTTGCTGTTCATATTTTTGAATTATTTCAAGAGATTTATCGGTAGAACCGTCATCAACTAAAATAATTTCAATATCTGATAAAGTTTGATTTATAATACTGTCAAGGCATTTTTCTAAAGTATTTTCTGCGTTATAAATCGGTATAATTACTGAAACTTTTGGTTTTATCATAATTTCAATATTTCTTTAAAAAACTCTTTTCTGCCTTTATCAACAAGCGGAATAATTTTTATTTTATCATAGTCTCTTTTTAAGGCTTCAATCAAGTAAATGGAATTTAATACACAAACTAAAATAATATCAGGATTGATTTTTTTTATATCATCAGGTTTAACAGCCGGATAACCGTATAAAGTTTGAATATCATCAGACGTTTTATTTTTATCGGCAATTCCTATAATATTTAAATTGCTTAAATCATAGTTGTTGTTTATAGTTTCAAATAAAAGACCGGCTCCGTATATTAAAACTTTTTTGTCTTTATATTTCCCCCCCATTTTCTTTAATTGCTTTTCAAAATTTACTTTTTTTAGAAAATTTATAAAATTTTGCATTTCAATATCCTTTATAAGTACTTTTTCTTTATGAAATCCCAAATTCTTTTGGAAGAATTTCCGTCAGGATCTTTAAAAGCCATGTTTTTTATTTCTTCTCTTTTTTCTTTATAGTCGTCGACATTATTAATTAATACGTTTTCGATTTCCTGAAAAAGCTCATCCTGATTATAACATTTTGAACCGGGAGTAATCCAATTATAATCAAACTGGATATTTCTGTCTTTTGAAATATATTTTTCATAATCATACGGGAAAAACAATACAGGTTTGTTTATCAATAAATAATCCATATAAATAGAAGAATAATCCGTCACCATAAGGTCTATATTGCGCAAAGCAGGGTAAATATCTTTTGTGTTGTTATATATAATTATGTTTTTTAATTTGTTAAATTCAGTATAATTTGTATTTGGAGTCGGATGAAATTTTAAGATAAATATAATTTTGTTTTTTTCCCCGTATTGCGACCATTCTTCCAAATTAATTACACCGTCAGAAATAGGGTCATTACGGCTGTCTCTGAACGTCGGTGCATACAAAATAGTTTTATATCCTTGATTTTTATATTCAATAATTTTATTGTAATTTTCTATATCCGTTTCAATTAAATCAAGTTTGTCAGGTTCTCTGAACATAACATCGTTTCTGGGATAGCCTCCTTCAAAAATTTCTTTAGGCAAAAATGCCGGTTTAAAAACATTTTCTGTATAAAACGCTGAAGTTGAATTTAATATGTCATATTTGGGAAAACGGCACTTTAAAAAATAATTTAACCTGTTTTTTATTGATTTCATGTTTTCAATTATTTCAGGCATGGTAAATTCTATTGTTTTAAAACCCACACCGTGCCAGAGCTGTATTTTTTTAGCCCCGAATAAAAAATGCTGTTTAATTATATGTGCATCGCTTGGATTATCGGCAGTAATTGCAATACCCGTCCTCAACAGCCTGTATGCGGTTTTAAAATCGGGGTAAAAACAAACAGGCAGATTTTTTTCTTTTAATAATTCAAAAGTTTGCTTGTCTTCCGTTAAAAAAGAAAAATCAATTTCGGTTTCGTTTGTTCTTACAAGATGATTGTACAAATATTTTGCATTATCCAAAAAATATCTGCTGTTTTTGCCTAAAAACAGGATAGAATTCTTTTTTTTAGGTACTAAATTTGCTAAAAACGTTCCTGTCAGCCACATAACTATATCAATTATTGAAGGCAAAGAACTAAAAACATTAAAAATAGGATTTAGATTTTTTGCTATTTTATCAATTTTTGTAATTTTTTCATTATAATTTTCAGGAGCAATTTCATAATTAAAATCATATACAACTTTGCATTTTAAATTTTTTTCTTTCAGATAAGTTAAAATAGGCGGTATTATTTTATCTTTGCTGTGATTTATAACTGTTGAAACTATTATGTCGGGGTTGAGTGTTTCAATTTCATCAAAGAAGAAAATTTCATAGTTTGCTATTTTAGTTCCTTTTTTGCCGTAATCCCTGTCTATTATCCCAAGAATATTTAAGTCTGAAAAATAAAAATTTTCAAACAACTCCTGTGCAAAAATCCCTGCTCCGTAAAAAGCAATTTTTTTGTCCCCGTAGATGGTTTTAAATTTCGAAATTTTATACCACAAAAAAGGGTGGGTTATTTTATAGAAGATTTTTTTTAGCATTTTTATCTGGAATTATCTTTCTTTATTTTTGCCAGCAGCCTAAATACACATCCCAATCACCCGGAAGTTCCGTTGCCTCTTGAATAGAACCCAATTTTTGTTCTCTAATAATAAAAGATTTTTCTTCTATACAGGTTAACCCCGCACATAATTCTTTTATCATTTCATGGTTGTATACTCTATGGGCATTAAAGCAGATTGAAGGCTTTGCATTGGTTAATGAAGTAGTAAAAATCAAATGACCGCCAGGTTTTAAAACCCTGATCATTTCTTGCATTGATTTTATATCTCCGTCAATATCAAACTCATCGCCATATCTTCCCAGACCAAAATGTTCTAAAGCGCATAGACTCACTACAGCATCAAATGAACTATCCGGTAAAGCTATAGATTTTGAATCGCATGTTATTATTTTTTCATTTGCAAAAGGAGATTTCCTGTCCCTGACATCAATAGTTGTAATTTCATGGAAAGCAAGCATACCATATATAAATTGACGATGTGAACCAACATCTAAAATAGATTCAGGTTTTTTATCATAAATATGCCACGCTGCAAAAGAGCATTCAGCTTGAGGTTTATTTTCAGGATGGTCACCAATATCACACCAAAAATTTTCAAAAACTTCAAACCCTCTGGGGCGAAGATTGTCTAATTCCAATAAATGTTTTTGAAAATTTTCTACAAATTCAGGAGGACTTAAAGCTATTTTATCACTCCTATCAATAGCTACTTTGACTTTGTTTAAATCCCCCCACTCTCTAAAAACATTCAAAACATCATAAAGAATTTCACAGTTTAAAGAATTATTAAGTTTAATAAAATCAGGAGAATTTAATACATTGTTTTTGTTAATCACTGTTAAAACAATAATATCAGGATTTAAATTTTTAATATTTTTTATATCTTTAACATTAAAAACTTTATAGTTGTTTATATTATGACCTCCTATATAAAAATTACGGTCTACAATTCCCACTATATTTAAACCGGAAAGATCAAAATTGTTTATGAGTTCTTTAGCTAATTTGCCTGCTCCATAGAATAAAACCCTTTTATTTTTCGCCTGCGCCAATAATTTATTATAATCAAATTCAATAGACACTTTATCAGACAGATTTAATATTTCCATTTTCATTATTCCTTTTTCTCTATATTTTTATTTTAACTCTATTAAAAAAACAAATCTTCATATTAATATGTTAAATTGTTTATTTTTTTAATAGAGTTAAAATATATAAAACAAAATTAACGGCTGAGATTGTATATTAAAAATCTATTTAAAGGGAAACAAAAATGTCCAATAAATCACATATTTTAATAGCCAGTATGCCGAAATCAGGAAGCACTTTTCTAAGAAATGTAATTGGTAATTTGCCTGAATTCAAAAAATATTGCCTTGTTCCCGGTTTTGGAGGCAGGGAACAGGAAATTGAAGAATCCAGAATCCTTTCATATAAACAAATAAATACCGAGTACTTTGTGTCACTACAGCATGTTCGAAGGTCTGATGTATTGGATGAGATTTGTAGCAGGCATAAAATATTTAGAGTTGTATTATGCAGAAATTTAAGAGATGTGGTTTTTTCATTAAAGGATCATATAGCAGCTGTGGGGCCCCACCGCTTTTTGGCCAGAATGCATGCGGATTATCACACATGGGAAGAGCATAAAAAAGAAGAATATATTGTTGATTTAATGATGCCATGGTACTTAAATTTCTTTATTGGCTGGATGAGGTGCGAAGATGATTACACAAAGCTTATCTGGTATGAAGATTTAATGCCTGATAAAGTGGAAACCATATCTTCCATATTAAAAGCTGCGGGACATTTAGATGTTACTATTGAAAATATTATTGAAGCTATTGATAAAAAGCCGGAAAAAATAAACCTTATAACCTCCCACCGATTTAACAAGGGTGTTTCAGGAAGAGGCAGGGATTTAAGTGAAAAAGCATCTGAAAGACTGCTTAATTTGTTAAGTTACTACGATTTGGACAATTCAACTCTTAAATTATTATTTTGACTTCTTTACATCAATTACTATCTATTGTACACACATTAAGTACAAGATTTATTATACTTACCCCCCCCTTGAAATTACAAGTATAATACACAAAACTTATATAAAATTTACATATATTATTTAGGTTTTCTAATATCAATAACCTGACCGGTTAAATCGGAAAGAATAGTTTTTAATGAATCAACAGCCACTTGTTCCGAACTAAGAAGTGTATCTTCAGGCTCTTTTCCGAAATTTTTGTATCTCATTTCAGTAGCTGTTCTTTCAGGATTTATTGCATTTATGTTTATATTATCAGACTTAAATTCTTCTGCGAGCGCCTGTACCATATTTACAACAGCAGCTTTTGAAGAAGAATAAGTTGAATAAAGCGCCCGACCTCTTGTATAAGAGCTGGAGGTAAACAACAATAAGCTTCCGCTGCTTTTTTTCAGGTATTCAAGACTTGCTTTTATGACTTTTATTGCGCCGGTATAGTTTACATTAATTTCATTTGTAATATCTTCTATATCCCGTTCTTCGAGTTTCCCGATATTAAGAATACCGGCCGTATTTATCACATAATCAATTTTTTTCTCTTTTTCGTAAACTTCTTTTAAAACTCTTTGAACATCTTCATAATTGGCAATATTTACGTTGTTTTTCCTCGAAAACCCGTATGTAATTGCTTTATAATCTGCGGCTATTTTGCAAATATCTTTGCCTATTCCGCTGCTTGCCCCAAAAACAACCAGAACTTTATCTTTTAATTCAGTAAGCGCTATATTTTCAGGTACTTTATGGCTGTTTATCTGAAAAAGTTTATCCGCAAGAAAAATATCTTCGGGATAAGTTATTTTTATATTTGTTTCTTCTCCGTTCACTACATAAACATCAGCAAGATTGTATTTTACAATTAATCCGCAATCATCCGTAAATTCAAAATTTTCTTCTTTTTGCGATAATTCATGAGCTTTTTTTATTAATCCGACTTTAAATGCCTGTGGGGTTTGTCCTCTCATCATATAGTTTCTTTGAGGAATATTATTAATAATATGCTCGTCATTAATTTGAATAACGGTGTCAGCAGACTTTATCGCCACATCAACAGCAGCAAACCTGTCTAACGCTTCGACGCATTCGTTTATAATTCTGTCCGAAACAAAAGGTCTTACCGCATCATGAATAAGAACTTTTGCATCATTATCATCTATGGAATTAATTCCGATGAAAGAGCTTTCTTTTCTTGTTTCTCCACCATTAAGAATTTTTTTGACCTTTTTATAATGATTATTTATTATAATATTTTCAGTTAAATCTTTGCATAGCGGATTAATTACAAGGATTATTTCGTCAATCGCGCTGTTATTTTCAAAAGCATCCAGCGTATGTTCAAGTAATGTTTTTCCCGCGATTTTTATAAACTGTTTCGGTTTATAATAATCAAACCTTTCGCCTTTTCCCGATGCTAATATTATTGAATAAACTTTTTCCATATATTTTACTCATCCGGCTATCTTATCAAGATTTATTATAGTACATTAAGTTGGTTTTATTGAATTTTTGCATATTCTGATTTTTCGAGTTTGTCAATTATTTTGGTTATAATTATTTCATTATATATTGGGCCGTAATAATATAAATTTAAATAAAGCCCGTTCAATAAATATGATAATTCAATGAGGTTTTCGTCATTATTTTCAAAATCCTTTATTTTATTATCAATATCAAGAAATAGAGTTAAAAANNGGATTTTGAAGTAACAAATTTTGCAGATTGTTTTTGAAATTTTTTGAAAAATCAGCGCTTAATTTTCTCACTTCCGCTAAAATCAATTTTTCTTCATTTGATAAAGAAGCGTTATTTTTTAATGCTTTTATCCTTATATTCCAATAAGAATTATTTTTAATGTAACTAAAATAACCTTTGAAGTCAGAATTCAGATACGGAACAATTGCTTTTTTAAACACAATATCGATAATTTTTTTTGCGTCATTATAGTTTGTCAGCATATTTTTAAATTCTTTTAATGTTTTTTTGTTTCTTTTTGAAATATCTAAAGTTGTTAATTGAATGTCTTTTAAAATATCTTCAATATTTAGTGTTTCGCCGGTATTTTTTTCAAGAGCTTCCAGTAGTGTTATATGCTCATAGCCTTTTAAATAAGCCCCGCCTTCTGTGGCATTGATAAGTTTGATTTCAGAAGCATATTGTTCTGCGATTTCTTCAAAATACAAAATAAATGTATAATAATCAGGTCTTGTAAGAAGATTTTTCCCGTTAGAACCTTTTACATACAACAAATCCCTGCTTAAAAATTCTTTCTGTTTTTCAAATTTATTTTCTTCACCTTCAAATTCAACTGTTTTTGATTCATTAACACTAAAACCGGCATAAGCGGAATTTTGTGAATAACATTTATTATCCGTATAAGCTAAATCCTGTCCTATTAAAATTATTTTGTCACAACCCATTAATTTCGCTGTATAAAGACAATTTATCGCCACAGTCCCTGCTGTTTGATAATCTTCAATATCAGGAATCCCGAGAACTTTAGCAAACCAGGTACATGCAGGCGTATTTTTATTATGATGATTAAAAAATCTTTTCGGTTTTAACTCAAAAATTCCTTCAAAAGTATTTGAGGAAGCTATAAGATTTACTTCACTAATTTCAGGTATGTCTATAATTTCTTTTCTATTGTCTATAACTGCTACAAAATCAGGAATTATGCCATGTTTAACAGCTGTTTTAAACGCGACACCCACGCAAAATACAATTACTTTATCCCTGTAGGGTTTTAAGTTTTCAATATTTTTATCAAGAGATGGTCCTGCTGACAATATTACCGCGGTTTTATTTTTAAACTTGTCTTTTAATATATGCATGTCCTGATTGTTTATGATATGAGGAATATTTTGAAACAGCAAGGTTGTCCATAAATTATTTTTTTTCCATAAATTATTATAATTTTGTTCAAAAAGACCGTGGTTATTGTTTATTTTTCTTTTTAATTCCTGTAAGTTTTTATTATCTTCGTTTAAATAATAATTTGAGGGCAAAAAATTAAAATTGTAGCCTTTAAAAAACAGGATTTTATATGCTTCTTTTAAGTCATCGTGTGTGTGAATAACTAAAATATTTTTCTTTGATAATTCTTCTGAAAAATCGACAAATTCAAAAGCTATTCTTAAAAATTCCAGATTTGGCTCATATATTATAATTTTGCCTTCATATCTTTTTGCAAATTCTTTGAAGGTATATCCCAATCCTATTCCGAGAATTACTGTAAGGCTTCTTATTGATTTGAATTCCAGCTTTGAATAAGTTTCCAGCGCATTCCAAACCGGATCCATAGAGTCATCGACAGGAATATTGTTTTTATATAAAATGCTGTCACCTGATTGAGCCGGATTAATTTCATAATTGGCTTCTAAATTATTGTGATTGCGAATTTTTTCCGCCAGATTAACATTGTATTTAGATATAATTTTTAAGTTTTTTTCTAATAAATTTGTCATCCCCAAAACCCCTATAAGCAAAGTTTATAATATGTTAACATTAACCGCTTTAAAATTCTTGCATTAATTAGAGGAATTGAGCTTATATTTGAATTATTAATTAATTTTGCATTGTCATTGCGAGGAAGGCTGAAAGCCTGACGTGGCAATCTGTCTGAGGCGAGCTTTGCTCGCCATAAATAGATTCTCACGTCGCTTTGCTCCTCAGAATGACAACTTTGACTATTTAGAGATTGGAGTTAATTAGCAATAGAAATTTTATTAATAGTAAAGCTTAAGGTTTTAAGGCAATTTTAATGGCTTTTCCTTCATTGTGAAGCTTTATTGCTTTGTCGATCTGAGAAACAGGCAAGGTATGTGTGATGAGTTTTCTTACATCCACATGTCCCTCGCTGATAAGCCTTAAAGCTTCTCTGATATGTCTGGGGGTGTGGTGAAAAGTGCTGGCGATTTTTATTTCGTCATAATGAATTCTTCTAGTGTCGAGAGAAATTTTTGTTCCTGATTTGCATCCGCCAAAAAGATTTACAGTTCCGCCTTTTCTCACTAAATCAATCATTTTTTCCCATAATTCAGGAAGTCCGACAGCTTCGATGGCAATATCAAGCCCTTTTCCTTCAGGAGTAAAATCAAGAAAAGCTTTTTTGGGATCAGGAACTTCTGTCAGGTTAATAACTTCNNCTTGCGCCTTTGAGCTTGGCAAGTCTGACAAATAAAAGACCTATAGGACCTAAACCGATAATCCCGACAGTTTGTCCGGGCTTGATGTTTAATTCTTCCGCGCCGAGAACCACATTTGCAAGAGGCTCGGTGAAGGCTGCTTCTTCAAAAGTAACATGTTCTGGTATCGAGAGTAAATTTTGTTTTACGATAAGCTCGGGAACTTTAATATAATCGGCAAAAGCCCCGTTTAAAAGGTCAAGATTTTCGCAAAGATTATATTCATGAATACGGCAGTAATAACATTTTTGGCAGGGAGCGGAATTTGCTGCAACTACCCGCTGTCCCAATTCAAAGCCTTCCACGTTTTTGCCAATCTTATAAACAGTTCCCGCAAATTCATGCCCGAATCCTGACGGTAATGTTTTTATTAAAACAGGATGACCGCGTTTGTAAGTCTTTATATCTGTTCCGCAAGTAAGTGCAGCGCCGATTTTTATAAGCACTTCACCTGTTCCTATTTCAGGAACGTCGATTTCTTCGTACTTCACCACTCCCGGCTCATAAAATAAAACTGCATTCATGCTCATGTTTTTTTGCTCGTTTTTTGAATCTGCCTATACATATTATACAAAACACAGCAAATAAAAAATTGCTTTTTATTTAAATCTTAAAAAAAACAGGCTTTTAGGCTAATTTATTAAGATTTTTACCTAAATGTTTATGAGAGGCCGGTTTAAAATGAGGCCCTTCAATTCCGTCGCCGTTGTGAGATTTGTTTTGGTTGACATTAGAAGGCTTGGAGCATCCGCTGCAATTAAGACTGCTGCCTGCAAAATTTGTTTTTGGGCAGATGTTGTAATTTAATGAAGTCATTTTTCGTCTCCTTATAGTTATAAAATTTTTTACTTACTTCTTTCCATTAAATTTTCTGACTACAAGTATATTGAAAATGGTTTTCATTTTCAATATACTTGTAGTTGAATTAAAATATAATTAAAGAATTAATACAAATGGTAATGTTACAAAACTTAAATTTATTCGGAAAATATTTAGACCAACCCGCAATAATAAAAGGGCTTAATAAAGCTGTTCCGATAGTTTCTGTTGCGGCAGCGGCATCATACACCGCATACGATACCTATAAAGCCCCTGAAACCGAAAAAAAGAAAACAGCGGTTAGAGATTCTTTTATTTTGTCTTTTTCTTTAGCATCGGCGTTTATAGCCACAAAAGGCTTAAAAATTAACGGTAAAAAAATCATAAAAGGGATTATTCATGATTGCGATGGGCATGCCCACTGTCATAACGAACATAATCTCAGTCCTATAAGCGAAGTCTTAGCCGCTATAAAACAAAAAGGCGATAAAAAACTCGAAACTTCCATAAATAAAATCAAAGACGGAAAATATTTAAAAATTAAAGAAATTTTTGAATTAAATAAAGGACTGGAAGAACTTTCTCCCGATAAAAAGCTTATAAATAAAGTAATTCCCGATAGTCATGTCCATACTTATAAAGAAATGTTTTCAGAACTGTGGACTTTGACAAAAATCGGCACAGTTCCTGTTGTCGGAGGAATAGCCGGCGGGGTTGCAGCAGATAAAATAAACGGGGAAGACTTAAATAAAACATCAAAAAATAAAGTCAAAGAAGGACTTTATCAATACATGGCAAATATTACTTTATGCAATGCAGGCGCGGGATTAGCTCTCTTAACTTTGAATAAATTTAATGTAAAATCAAAAGCGGCAAGATTTGCCGGAATGATGACGGGAGTTGTGTCCGTAGGCATTTTGTTTGGCGGTACAATAGCGAATTTCGCGGGCAAAAACCTTGTAAATCCTTTGCTTGATAACAAAGCAAAAGAAACAACGGCTAATACTAAACAATATCATCATTTTCATAATATGTTTAAAGATGTAAATGTTGAAAGAAAGCCTGAAATACTAGATTTAGGCTTGCATATAGACGATGTTGCTTCAGTCGGATTTTTATCGGGAATGAAATGGATAGCTCCGGTTCTTCCCGCGCTGTATTCAATTTCCGGCTATAGAGCAGGCATAGGCTACAGAAACGGAAATAATTCCGAAAATAATAATCACGCAGCCTGATTTTATATTTTTCTGTTGATTTCTCAACCTAAATCGCATAATAATGACATGAGCAAAGTTTGTGAAAAATTTAAAAAGATTTATTAATTTGATATGCAAAAAAATTCTACAAAATCAGAACTAAAAGTTCTCGAAATACTGCAAAATTTAACTTGCGCCACGGCAGAAGAGATTTATCATAAGATAAATACTGAAACCAAAGATAAAAAAATCGGCTTGACAAGCGTTTATAGGGCTTTGAAAAAACTTGAAAAAAATTATGAAGTAAAATGCGTAAATCTTTTTAATGACGGAAAAATAAGATATGAATTAAATAAAAATGAGGACCACCACCATCATTTTATTTGCAAAAAATGCAATTACGTTGAAATAATTCATGAATGTCCTCTAAAAGAAATAGAAAAAACTCTAAAAAGCAAACATATGCTGTTATATCACAGTTTTGACCTTTACGGGATTTGCAATGAGTGTCTTGAAAAACAAACCTGATTAATTATTATTAATTTTTATATAAGCCTTGATAATCTTGTTTGAAAGCGTGTCTGCAACAGCCTGATTTATTTCCTCAAAGCTATATTTTGTGATTAACCCGTCTACTTTAATTATATTGTGTTTCAGAAGTTCCAAAGCATCTTTCAGGTCGGAAGAAGCAGGCGAATAACTCCCAAAAACAGTCAAATCCCTGTAATAAATTTCGTTGTTGGAAAATCCGCTTTCAGAAGAATGTACGCTTGAAAATACGCATATAACACCGCCGTTTCTTACGCATTTTAAGGCAAGCGGTATCGTTTTTTCACTGCCGGAAGCAAGAAAAATCACATCTACTCCTTCAGTTTGAAAATCAACCCTGCAAAGCTTTGAAATTTCTTCATCAGAACTATACTTATAAACCCTGTCAAACCCAAGTTCTTCAGCAAGCTTGATTCTTTCTTCAATGAGGTCGCACCCTATTACAATTGCCCCGAAGGATTTTAAAATTTGCCCCATCAATAAGCCTATAGAACCAAGTCCTATAACCATGGCAACATCGCCTTTTTTAATATTTGCGCGTCTTATCGCCCGAAGACAGCATGCCGAAGGCTCTGTAAACGATGCTTGAATATCTGACAAATTTTCAGGGACTTTTTGAACGGTATCTTCAAGATGTCTTTCGGAAACATATATATATTCGCAAAATCCGCCCGGAATTATGTTTGACGCTTTAAATTCAGAACACATTGAATAATTCTGGTTTTTGCAATAAACGCAGTTATAGCAGGGGACATGATGTCCTAAAACAACCCTGTCGCCGATTTTAAAGCCTGTTTTGGTTTTTATTTCTTTTATAATTCCGACAACTTCATGACCGAGTACAGTTCCTTCTTTTACAAGCCCTTCTTTAAGTTTCACAATGTCGGAACCGCATAAGCCGCACCCGCTTACTTTTATAATCGCCCCGTCTTTTTCGAGTTCAGGTTTTTGTATATTTTTTGCCTCTAAGCGGTTTTTGTCTTTATATAAAAATGCTTTCATTATTATTTTCCTTTTTTAAATTTTACATTAAAAATTTTTAATATGTCAGGCTAAAGCCTGCCAGTTACCTTTTTCTTTTGACGTCAAAAGAAAAAGGTAACCGAAAAAGAAAAACTATAAAATTAAGTTTCTTGTTTTTTAGACTCACTGGCGATTGAAGATTTTATTCCACGCACGCCCAAACTCAGGGCAAGCCCTTCAAACACGGGCTATAGTTTTAAATACCCGTTTCGCCAAAAACTACGAAACACGACACACGCATCAAGGGGGAGCGCCCCCCTTGATAACAACCGTTTGCCCTTTGCGAAGGTTTCGTAATATTTCACCCTGCGTATAAACACATGCGAGCATTTGTTTGAGCCTGCCAAAGCAGGCGAGTTTGCGAGCTTAGACATCTGAAAGTTTTAATCATGAGCAGGGTAGAAATATAGAAGCCGTAGTTTAGGGGCGAGCTTTCTTTTGCTTCGTTTTCTTTATGACTAAAGAAAATGAAGGCGGTTAAAAGGGTGCAGCCCTTTTTATAAAATTTAAAATATCTTTTTTTGAATTTTAGCCTGACATATTAAAAAATAAAAATGAATAATATGAAAAAACACTCATGCTCTGCATATACATGCAGAATGTTACAAGGAAATTAAGAAACTTTAAGAAATGTAAATATGCTTTTTTGATAATTTTAAAAAATGGAAAGTCTTTTAAAAATCATTATATTAATTATTGTTAGGGATAAAAAGCTTTATTTATAAGACTTTACAGTTTTGCTGTATAAAAACTTCTTTTTTATAACGATTTTAGAAGGATAGGAAAAGAGATTTTTTTTTAAAAAAAATTTTTATGTCACAAATATTTTTAAATTTTTTAATCATGAAATTAAAGAATAAATTGAATATGCCGATAAATTGATTAAGGGAATTACACAACCAGGAGACATAAAACATGGGATTAGCAGCAAGCCAAGCAAGATTTTTGTCATTAACAGCAAGAAAAAGCGATATAGAATTTAAAGGACAACAACTTAACCAGGAAAGAACCCAAAACGCATATTTAATGGGAGATCTGGTTCAACAATTGACAAATGATCCTACTATGGAAAATACAGATCCTACAAAATATGGATTAATTGAAAATCAAATAATCTTGGCACAATCAATCGACAGAAACTTAGAACTTGATCTTAAAAACGTTGATACACAGCACAATGAAGTACAGACTGAAACAGATGCGGTTAAGAAAGTTATCGACAAAAACGTCGAAATGACATTCAAAACATTCGCATAAAATTAAAAAAACTTAACTCATAGTCATTCTGAAAGAATGACTATGAATGGCTTAAGGAGAGGGAAAGGAAAATCAGGAAGGGATAAGAAAAGGAAAATGAGTTATAAATTTGACGGCATGCTGGTGCTTGCTAATAAATACGGTATAGCCAGCAATGATGCAAAAGCAGAAATGTTTGAAACTTACGACAGGATTAGAGATCTTTCCGTAAGTGGTCCGAGTCTTGGCGGAGCCGGCGGCTATGGTGCTGTGGGCTCATTTTTGATGAATTTGGCAAGATTAGTTGGCCCCACAAGCTATTTGCCTGTTTTGGGGTCATCGTCAATAAATATTCCGGGAACTTCTTATTATTCTCCTTCTATAGGAGGAAATTCAACAGCAAGCGCTCAAGCCTCTTTTGGCATGGGTGAGTTAGCCAAATATCCGGGATTTCCCGGAGGTGCAGCACCTCTGGCGGCTATAGGCGCTTTTGGATTGCCGGCTTTAATGGGAATAGGAAATGAATTTAGTTCTCTTTCTGATGAATTCACAATAGGAGGTATGCCTACAGGCGGCGCAGCTTCTGCCGTAGCAGGAAGTTCTTATATACCGGCTGTCGGAGCATTGACAGGTGTTAGCGCTTCAGCAGGAAAATATTCTGACATTGTTCTGCCTGTTGCCGGCGTTATCGGCGGTTTAGGTGGGCTTGTCGGTTCATTGGCTCCGTATTTTGGTCCATTTGGGGTTCTTGCCGGCATGACGGGAAATCTGACTAACGGTTACGCAGGTGCTGTATTGAGTGCTTATCAGACAACAACAGGCAGAATTATTAATAACGCCGATACAATTCTTTCTATGAAAGTTAAAAACATAGAAACAGTTGTAAAACAGCTTGACGCGCAGGGCGATATAGTAAGAAAAATGCTTAAAACCGGATTGGAAGCTGATTCTAAAGCGGTACAGGAAATGTAAAATGAGTAATACCAGATTGTATGTAAGATCAATTCACAGGGCATTTATTAATCAATGGAAAAGTTTTATTAATATTAAAAATTTAATTCAGGAATTGTTTCAAATTATCGAAAAAAAAGAAAAAATCAGTCAAACCATTAATTTAGTCGGAAAAAAATTGGAAAGGAGACGAGAAATCATCAATTCGGGTAATTTTGTCCCTCAAAGCAAAGTTATAAATTTTATCAGGTAGGTTTCACATTAAAACTTCTTTACAAATATTTACATAAAACAGTAAATTCGCGGTTCTCAATTGTTTTTATATATATAAGAGCATAGTGCTTAATTTTTATAGAGAACGTTCTTGGAAAATCAAAAAGGGAGTACTAAAGCTAAATGTCAGCTATCGCTACAATTATAAATGATAAATTTCAAGATGGAGCAAGCTTTTTTAGGATTGCGCAGTCTTATATGAGACGCAGAAACCCTTTATTAAGCATGGTTTCCAATACTTTAGCTTCAATTCAGAATTTTTTAAATTCAAGAAAACAGCTAAAAGCTCTTAAATATCGGGTTCAATTAATGAATTATAGAATATATCAGATGGATCAGTTAATTCAGCAAAATAATCCGCAAAATTACAAGGGAGGCAATAACCTCAATCAAGTTAGATAAAAAGTAACACATAATTTAGTAATTTAGACAGGGGAAACTAAAATGGGACTTGTCTCAGGCATAATCAGACTACAAACATTAAAAGAGATGGAATTGGATCTGGAATACAAGATTCAGACATTATCACAAACCAAGATGCAGCTTGCTTCTCAGGGCTTTGAACTGGTTACAATTGGCAGTGATCTTGATCCCGAGTCTCCCGAAGTTAAACAGCTTGAACAGAGAAGACAAAAACTTCAGTTGATGGAAAAGAAAATTGATGCGGAAATGCTTAAGCATCAAAATATGTTGAAAATGGCTGAAGCAGAAATAGAATCAGCCCAAAAAATCGTTGACAACAGCATAAAACGTTCATTTTCATACGGATAAAATAATATTTAACTAAATATTAAAAATCTTTAAATTAAATTATAAACCAAATTATAACTTTTCTTAAGCAGNNAACAAATTCAAAAAATACGGAACAGAGTTTTAGGGACAAACAATTTTTTTTATTTTCTAGGAGAAAGGAATTTAATTTAGTCTTATTAACGTAACTAAGTAAGGTTTTGCGTAAGTTTTTTATAGAAATTTTCAATTTAATTTGAATAATAAAGTTTGTTAAGTAAGTTAACAAAATCAGAACAAAATCTGCCTCATGATCTCTTCTTCCCCGTTTATATACGGGGCTTTTTATTGGTTAATTAACAAATAGTGGAACTGTCATTGCGAGGAGAGCCAAAGGCTCGACGTGGCAATCTAAAATAAAAAATGATTGATTTTTTGGATTGCTTCGTCGTTTCACTCCTCGCAATGACACCAAAATCAATCATTTTTTAAGTTTCTGATTTAATTGCAAAATCAAATCTTTATCCACCACTTCTTTAGCGGTTTTTTTGCCGTTCCAGAGCGGCTCGAGAGCCGTATTTAAAGTATCTGTTATTTCCTGATAATTCCCTGTAACAGGTGTCGGCATGGAATCAGGAATAATATCCACAAAAACTTTTGAATTTTTTGGCGGTATGTTTTTATTAAGAAAAACCTCTGAATTTGCAACATCAATCCGCGCAGGAACAATAAGACCGCTTTGCGTAAATCTTTCGGCAGATTTTTTGTTTGCCAGAAATTTTATAAGCCGCCATGCTTCTTTTGGATGTTGGGAAGATGAGCTTATTGCCCAGCCGGAAGTATCACAATCTACTATAGAACCTGCTTTTCCGCG